>JBDNIG010000293.1:0-10984 GCA_041688415.1 Rhodopirellula sp.
AGGCATTTCGCAGGAGAAACTTCCGCTGTATCTGGCGTTCTTCGAATTCGTTCACAACGCACGCAAACGCGGCACGGCGATCTTTGAAACACTCGTCAAAACGCTACTCAAATCATCAACCCGGAACCGGGGATGAGCCTTTTCTTTTTCCATCGCGCCACCGCACCCTCCCTCCATCACTGGTGTGTTGGAGCGGGGTGTTGTGTGCCGTACTCACGGTGTTTGTCCGTGCAGCTTTTTTGTCATCTCCACCAGCTCGCTGGCAAGGCTCGCTACATCTGCTGTCAATTGAGCCTCCTTGAGTGAGCCGTCCGTGTTGAAAGCGTCCATCGCTTTGGAGACAGAAATCTGGCGCGGGATCACGGTCACGCCGATGTTCCCGAGAATGGAGCGGACGTGTACCAAGCCGCGGAGTCCACCGAGAGCACCCGGCGACGCACTCAGGATCGCGGCAACTTTCCCGGTGAACGCGGCCAGCGGAGGCTCGCGATCTCGTGGTCGGGAGACCCAGTCGATCGTGTTCTTCAAGACGCCCGAAATGGAACTGTTGTATTCGGGACACGCCAACAAGATTCCCTGGTGCTCTTTCATCAAATCGAAAAGCGTTGTCGCATTGGGCGGTGGACCTTCTGATTCTTCCAGATCGCCATCGTAGAGTGGCATCGGGAAGTCGCGAAGATCGATGAGCGTGATCTCGCCGCCCGCTTTTTTAGCGTCCTCAGCAGCGAGGCGAACAAGCATCTTGTTGTAAGACGCCGTTCGCGTGCTCCCAGCAAAGGCAATGATTTTTGGCATGAAATTCTCTATTATCGACCCTCTGATTGGTGTTTTAACGTGGCGACGGGGCTCTTCGCTTTCCGCGAGTAAGGACTTTGGATGCAACCAGCACGCATTCCCTCCGGCCCCTCCACCAGTTTGAATGAGAGAGAATCGCTGTTCGTTTTGCAATGGATGTCGTGTGTCAATCTCTCACCCTTCAATGCAATCAGCGGGGACAGCGACTCGACGAAGAGATAGCCTTCGCCTGATTCTTTGAGTCTCGTTTCAAAATCGTATTTCCGAACATGAATTTGTTTTTTGCCGTACCCTGCATATGCGATAAATTTCGCCCACGGGACGTAGTGGACTCTCGTCTGGCCATCTTCTAGGCGTCGAGTGGTTTCATCGGCGCAGCGATCCGCGACAATCTCGCGAACCTGCATATGAAACGCTTGCTCAACGCGGCGGATAATAGTAAGTCAGTTGAGGAAATGATTCCTGCTGGTGGAACGCGTTCAAATGGGCAAGGTGTTTGATGGAAAATCACAACATAGCGACCAAACTCATTTGCCTTCCGCAGTTCGTTTTTTCTCGAGCAGCTTGATCCAGGGTCCGACGAACGCGCCGTTGTCGTGAAAGGTTCGACCTGAGACCAAATTGCGGTCAATCACACAAGGTTCGTCGACGTAGATCCCGCCGCAGACTTCCAGGTCGAACTTACATTTCGCTACCGTGGCCATGCGTCGCCCCTGGACACAACCGGCGCGAGCGGGGATCTCGACGCCATGACAGACGCTCATGATTGGCGCATCGACCGCAAAGAAATGCTTCGTCACGCGGATCAAATCTGCGTCCTCGCGAATGTACTCCGGAGCACGTCCGCCACTGAAGAAAATACCGAAATATTCGTCCGGATTGATGTCTCGAAACGCAATGTCGGACTGGATCGTGTAGCCTTCCCACTCTTTTGTGATCGTCCATCCCGGTTTCACTTCGTGCATGACCATCTGGTATCGATGAACCTCGGGGCCCGCGACGACGGGTTCGAACCCACCTTCGATTAGCCGGTAGTAAGGGTACATCGTGTCGAGTGTTTCAGACGCATCGCCGACTATGATCAGAACTTTTGGTTTCATCGGAGCAGTCTTTCCAAATACGCTCGGGCAACATTGATTTCTTCGGTCACCCGCATTTCACTTTCCAAGATCGGAATTCCTCGCGGCACGGGGTGCATGAAAATTTCCGTCCAACCGGTGAATTTTATTTTCTGGAGTGCCGCCAGCAGTGGCTGAAAGTCAAGCGTGCCACGCCCAGGTAACTGCGTCAACTCTTGTTCTTTTGGCAAGCGTTTCGTGCTACCCATGCCATGCTCCCACGCGTAAAAGAGGGCGATCGAGGGACCGAGCGTTTCGATCAGGCCGGCGATCAATTTTGGATCTTGCGGCAAGTGATAGGGTGCCAGCGCGATTGCCAAACTCGATGATGGTGTGAGTTCGGCGAGCCACTTCAGTGAGTCGGGTGAGTCGATCAGGTTGTTGGCATGGTTCTCAATCGCCAATCGGACACCGCTGGCCTCGGCCACTTCGATGTTCGGCTTCTGGTCCTCAACGAATTCCTTGACAGCCGACTTCAGATCGGCGCCATTTAAGTTTTTCGGGCCGCGTCCCGCCGTCACGACACATTGGCAACCCAAACGTCCCGCCAGTTTGAGCTCCTCGCGCATTTCCGCTTGACGATTCGCGCCGCTGAGGTCGAAACGAGACGAACAGCCCGCCGTGACGTCGTGTTTGTCGAGCATTTCGAGGAACTTTTCTTCACCGATTGCGTCGACCTGTTCTCGTTGGCTGCCGTGAGGGTGCGGCCACAGATCGATCGCCGTCGCGCCCGTTTTGGCGACTTCGGGAAGGATATCACCGAGATAGATATGCCCATACAAGCTCGATGCGAGCAGGTAGTTGAGCTGGAACGACTCGCCGTGACTCTCCGCTGCCGGCACTTGCGAATCGCTGGATTGAAATGCGAGCGAACTCACCGCGGCCGCGGAAGCGAGCGTGAACTGACGACGCGAATGGCGCGATCGTGAGTCGGATATGTTCATGGGTACTCCTCTGAAACGATTAAACGATCTCGAAACCACGACGCTGTTCGCGGGTCATCATGAGGTTGGTTTCGGCATCGTCGACAAACCCAACGGGCTCGAACCTGCTAGGAATGATCATACTTTAACAGCCCAAGTACTTGGTCGTGCAGCTTGCCGTTCGTGCCGACACCGTCGCCGCCGCGGGCGGATTCGTTGCCTTGCCAATCGGAGAACCGGCCGCCTGATTCGGTTAGGATGGGGAGGATTGCCGCGACGTCCCACGCGCTGCAGATCGGATCGACCATCACTTCGGCGCGGCCGGTGGCAACCATCAAATAGCCGTATCCATCGCCCCACGTGCGACTGAGGAAACAGGCTTGTTCGAGTCGCGTGTACGCTGCGGCACTATCACGCTCGGCGAACGTGCGAACTTCGCTGGTGACGAACACGGCATCGGCAAGCTGATCACACTTCGACACCTGGGCAGGTGACCATTGGGCGTGGGTGGGGTTGGTGAGATCGGCACCAGCGAGATTGCCGGAATAAAAACACCCATGCCCGATTGCCGCGACGGCGGCTTGGCCGAGTGCCGGGATGAGAATCATGCCACCGAGCGGTTTACCGGCATGCTCGAGCGCCAATAGGGTTGAATACAGCGGCACGCCGCAGATGAATGATTTCGTGCCATCGATCGGATCGACGGTCCAGCGATAATCGCTGCTGCCGGTTCGTTCAGCGAACTCTTCGCCCGCGATCGTGTCATCGGGATACCGTGCGGCGAGCAACTCGCGGGTGAGTGTCTCGGCCTCACGATCGGCAATCGTTACCGGTGAATCGTCACCTTTACGATCGACCGTTAGCGAGCGGTTTCCGAAGTGCCTCAGTGTGCGATTGCCCGCCGCCAAGCCAACTTCGATCATGGCGGTCAGACGTTGTTCGTGGTGGGACTGCCACTCGGCGAGCAGGCTTTGGTGAGATAGCATGGGAAATCTAAAATGGGACGGTTGGATCGGGATATCAATTGTAACGAAAATCGACTGAAATAGCACCGGCACGGCCGTGCCACCGCAGCTACGTTCGCCCGTGCGTGGGCGATTGTGGGAGCGTTTACTGTCGTTCCATCCACCGCTTGGCGATGGTGGCTACGTCGATTGTCGGGTTGCGGTCGAGGGATTGCGACAGGTTTCGCCCCGCCGTCGTCCGCTGCATTTTCGCACGGCGAAATACAACCCGACCGCCAGCAATGTGCCCAGCGTGTCGGCAAGGAAATCCCTCACGTCCGGGGTGCGGCCACGCACGAATGCTTGAGTCGACTCGTCGATGACGGCATATCCCATGCATACTACGATGATCCAGCCCGCACGACGCGACACATGGGCGGAGTTGGTACAGTAGCAGAGGAGTGTGGCCAGAAAGAAAAATGCCGTAAAATGCATTAGCTTGTCATTGATCCGAGACACCCCACTGGGCACTACCGGCAGGTGGGTGCCCGTGAAAATCGCACACCAATAAATCACCAGAACTAGAATTCCTAGCCGGAAACCAAACAGTCGAATTCCTGAAACCGATCGCATCAATCATGCTCTGTTGAAGAATGTGACTCGCCACGATTGTCCTTATCGTGCCATTGCCGCGCTGCTATCAACCCTTTCCCAAGAACAGGCCAAATTCCGTGATACGATTCTTTCGATCATTTTCTATACCGACCGCAATCGCGACAGTTGCGGCAGCTTGTGCAGTCTCTGCGAGTATTGCGTTTTGCCAAGAGGGGCAACCGCACTCCTCCGAAATCAGCGATCAAGATGCCCGCAAACCCGGTTCGACGCAAAATTCGACGCCGCTGCGAGACAACTGGGAAACAGCTGCGTTCGGGGGAGAAGGGGCAGTGTACTTCAGCAAGACCGATCAGGGTAACGAAATCGTGGAGCTATTCTCTGGCGACCCCCTGACCGGAATTCGTTGGACCGGTAAATTCCCGAAAGAGAACTATGAGCTGCGTCTGCAGGCGCGCCGGATCGAGGGATTTGACTTTTTCGCCGCGATAACCTTCCCGGTCGGTAAGGAGCACTGTTCGTTCGTTCTCGGTGGCTGGGGTGGCGGACTCGTCGGGATCAGTAGTATCGACGGAAACGACGCATCATCGAACCAAACGACCCAGTACAAGGAATTCGAGACCAACCGGTGGTACGCGATCCGCATCCGCGTCGATGACAAAGCCGTTCGCTGTTGGATCGACGAGGACGAATATGCCGTCGTTCCCCGTGGCAAGGAAGAATTGAGTATTCGCATCGAGATGGACCCGTGCCTGCCAATGGGGATCGCCAACTACATGACTCGCAGCGAGCTGAGAAATATTTCGCTGCGCCGGATCGGACCGGCGGCCAAGAAGTCGAAGGCGAAAAATCAGTCGCCAGCGGCGCGGGATGAGGCTGCAACGGCGAAAGGCCAAACGCGCAAGCCTGAGGACGGTCAGTGATTGGCAACGGAGATCGTTATCAAGGTGGGCTGGTCGATCAAGATCTGATCGACTTCGACATGCACTGGATGGGTCGAGCAATTGAACTCGCACAAGCCGCAGCGATCGCGGACGAGGTGCCCGTCGGCGCGGTCATTGTGCGTGATGGGCGGATGATTGGCGGGGCAGCGAATCAACGTGAGTCGCTGCACGACCCGACCGCTCACGCGGAAATGATCGCGATCACGCAGGCGGCCGCTGCCATCGACGATTGGCGGCTCGAGCAAGCGACGTTGTACGTCACGCTCGAACCCTGCCTGATGTGTGCTGGCGCGATTTTGCAAGCCCGCGTGCCACGCGTGGTCTTTGGCGCGGTCGATGCCAAAGCCGGCGCGGTATCGAGTTTGTATCAGGTGCTCGGCGACGCGCGGTTGAATCACCAGTGCCAAGTCACCGCCGGCGTGATGGCGGAGCGTTGCGGCCACATGCTTACGGAGTTCTTCGCGGCCAAACGTGCACTGGGGAAGAAGTAAGGAACAACGCTCCACGCAACTTTCGCGGAGCGAAAGGCGACTATCATTTCGCTCGATCCTACGCGGTCGGGCTCGCGAGGCTACCCAGTGCTTTACCGGTTCGTTGGTTTCATCGAATCCTTCCATTTAATAAACGTAGGATGGGCACTCTTGCCCCTCAGTGTCAGGTTCATTAATCAAAACGACTAAGCAGGTTTGGGTAATTCATTCCGCATAACTGAGTGCGCCGTTCTCATAACCCGACGCGTAAGCGAGGGATGGCGGCGTGAATCCCTCGCTTACGCGTCGGGTTATGATTGTCGATTCCACCGAAATATTTCCCAGTATCTGCTTACTTCGAATGCCCCCGGGCGATCTCGATGACGAGGTCGGCGACGAGCCGGTTGGGGTACTGCGTGAGCATTCCATCGGCACCTCGAAACCACCTCATTACCGGTGCTTCGTAGTTAGCGGGAGGATACGCCGGCGGGACATCATTGCCCGCCCCCCAGGCTGTACTCCGCCAACGAGGTGTCGCAGCGGAGACGGCACGATCGACCGGATTCGATTGATATTCTCCGCCCAGTACGCACTGCACATCACCGCCGAGGATCAAGCGAGCTTGGGCCAGGGCATGCTCCGGTGCAACGCCAAGTTGTTCACTGAGTGAGGTGAGGAAATCGGCCTCCGCGACGCTGCTTGCCGCTGCCCGCTGGTACAAAAATTCATTGACCCAACCCTCGAGGCGGCTGCCGTGGAGATTCCCGACGTGAGCACGCACCTGGGCCGAATCACTGACCTCCTCGGCAGCGAGCTGCGTCACGGTAGCCGTCAGCAACGCGGGATCAAACGACAGGATACTGAATTCGCCTCCGGTGTAACGATAAACACCGCCGAGCAAACGGGTCATGTTGGGACCGACCGGCTGGCCCCGGCCGATGCCGAGCGGCAAGCGATCGAGCATCCCCGGTAGCGGCCAAGCACCGAGATAACCGGGCAACGTTTGTATCGCCTGGTAGCTACCGAGAATCCCATCAAATGCCTCCGGCTGAGCCGGGTGCGAGTCTTTAATCCCCGCGAACATGTGCGTTGGCGGGCCCAGCACGTCGCTGATCACGTGCGCCTGCACGGCGACAATATCATCGGGTGCGAAGCGAATCGCGACGAGAGTGGGTGGTCCGAGTTGTTCGGCCCAGGAACCGTAATTCTCAGGTTGCCAGGGCGCGACCTCAGCGTGCACGGTTAGCCGCTCGAGGCGTTCTCGATTTTCATTATCGGTCGGTCCCCCAGCCGTTTCTGGGTCGGTGATCAGCTCGCGTTTGATGCCGACGAAGATCGGATCGAGACTGCGAAACTGCTGCGCGTAGGCAGCCGCAATCTCGCCGTACCACTCGGCCTCGGTTGGCGTGACCGTTTCGATGGGATTGTCCGGGATCGGCAGGAATGTGCCGCGCGCCCCGCGGCGTGAATCGAGCACCCGATCGCCGAGTGCGAACACACCGCTGCCATCGGGCCGCTCACCGAAACCGACCGGCAGGAAACCAGCCTCGACGAGCGGTTCGATCTCGCCGATGGACTGAAATCCCGCAGCTGTTTGATTCGCCGCGGCCAGTCGCGCCAGGTGAACCAATGCGATATCGGCTTCGGACTGCATCCGCCGCCGCAGCTCGATCAAGTACTGCGGTGTGAGCAGTCCCTGGAGCATCTCGGGTGAGAAGTACGCAAAGATCGTGTCATCGCTGCTGAGCGGATGCAGCGTGCGAGCGACTCGAAAAGCCTCGGTCTTGCCGAGCGACTCGCCGCTCTTTCCGACTTCGAGGAACCGTTCGGCAATGGCCTTGCTGTTGGTGACGCAAATGAATCCATTTTGTTCGATCATGTAGGAGCGGACCGCGTTGTCACTCGAGCGCAGCAGGGTGCCGCGGCCGTTTTTCAAGGTCACGTCGCCGAGCGTGATCGCATCGGATTGGTTCGCCAAGGTTTTGCGATCATTGTTTAGGTTCGATCGCAACAGATAGGCGTTGGTCGGTTGAAAAAGCACTCCCATCGCGGCCCCGTCTTGCAGAAAGAGATCACGACCGATGACGGCTTGGTCGGCAATGACGCTCGGGCCGAGCACGCGGCCCATCTCGGTCGTCTGCAGACCGAGTTGCCGTGTCAACCGAGCCGTGCCATCGTCGGACAAACCGCTCAACGTGATCATCCGCGAGATGTCACCACCGTACTCGTCGGTGAGATCTTGATACCACAGATAGTTCTCGAATTTACCGTAGCGAATATAAAAACACTCGGGTGGAACACGATTGGCGATCGCTTCAATTTCCGGACCGACCGCGTCGGGAGCCAGATCGCGAGCGGGCGGGGCGTCCTGCCATGCAATCGGTGCCGGCAACGGCATCGCCGCGACGTCCGCAGAGGCCGGCATGTCGGGTGCATCGAGGTCGCGGCCGGCCGCCGCCGACGCAAAGACACGGTTGGAAACGCGGGCGGCACCACCGATCCAGTCCAGCGTCATGAGCAGCGGATCGCTCTGGGCCTGCCCCGCCGTGTTGCCGTACCAGCCGGGCAGCGGCAAGCCCAGTCGCCCCGAGAGCATGCCGACCAGGTAGGTTTGCACCCAAGGCGGGGTGTCGATCCGTTCGATCTGGCGTTTGCTCTGCTCGGTAAAGTCCGTCCACCAGTCCGTCAAAAGGCGTTCGCGTGGGCGGGGATCGGAGGCGGGACGAATTTCGAAAGCGCCAACACGTCCGTCCCGATCCACGATTTGCACGGTAAACGGCTCGTCGCCCGTGAAAAGAAATGTGATCCGACGAGCAACCGTTTCGTGCTGGATCTCATCACCGCCAGCGACCTCGCGAATCAAATTGCCAACGCGGCCCAACAAACGACCTTGCCCTATGCGGGGCAGCGGTCGTTCCGAAGGCAACTCAGCGGCACGCACCTGCACATTCTTCGAGACGGTGAAAAAAGGTCGTGCTGACGATCCATTCAAACGCAGCCTCGGCGGCCCATCGCCGAGAACGGGGTTGCGCAGCGGGATCTCGATTGCGGCGATGCCATAGGGAATCCCCGATGCGACGGAGACCAATCCCTCCTCAGGTAGCGGTACGGCCGGGCCAGGCGGTTGAGCCACGGCACGGTTTTGCGGCAAGCCAAACGAGCTAACCAAGACGGCGGCGATCATCCAGAAACGGTTCGACATCGGATTTGAAGTGGGTAGGGTGAGGAATGAGTGGGACTTCCGCGGCAGCGACCGGTTTTCAGCCGGCGGAGTTTGGGGCATCCTACCGAGGACACTCCACCGTCGCGGGCGGCCGCGAACCGCCCGCCACCCTCACTATTTCGCCCACATTCGTTAGAAAGTCAACCGTGGCTAGTCCTTCCCGCAGCGGTGTTTTCGCCGCCCAAACTGACCAACGACTCGAAGCTTACGCCGAGAGCATTACTTTTGATTCTCGGCTGTATCAACAGGACATTCGCGGCTCGATTGCCCATGCCGATATGCTCCGCAACGTGGGTTTGATCAGCGATGCGGAATTCGAGCAGATTCGCGACGAGTTGGAAAATATTGGCGGGCGGCTCGAACGCAACGAATTGCCGCTGCGATTCGAGCTCGAAGACATCCACATGCACGTCGAACAGGCGTTAATTGACGCGACCGGCGACGTTGGGCGAAAACTGCATACCGCCCGCAGTCGTAACGACCAGGTCAGCACGGATATCCGCATGTGGATTCGCGAATCCCTCGATGCGATCGACGCCCTGCTGCTCGATTTGCAGCGCGCCTTTCTAGGTCGCTGCGAAGATGATTTTGACGTGATCCTACCCGCCTACACGCACCTGCAACGTGCCCAGCCCGTGCTGGCCCCGCATTACTGGCTGGCCTACATGGAAAAACTCGAGCGGGACCGAGCGCGACTCGCCGATTGCCGCCGAAGGGTCAATCAGTGTCCGCTCGGCATCGCCGCGGTCGCCGGCACGACGCTGCCGATCGATCGACAACAAACCGCCAACGCGTTGGATTTCGAAGGCGTCACGGCCAACAGTCTCGATACCAGCAGCGATCGTGACTTCGTGCTCGAATCATCGTTCGTGCTGTCGATGATCGCCTCGCACCTGAGTGGCTGGGCCGAAGAATGGATTTTGTGGAGTACCGTCGAGTTTGATTTCATCGCCATCGGACAAGAGTTCTGCACCGGCAGCAGCATCATGCCGCAGAAGGTCAATCCGGATACGCTCGAACTGACCCGAGGCAAGTCCGCCCGTGTGATGGGCAGCTTGCAAACGTTGATGTTGCTCGTGAAGAACTTGCCGCTGGCGTACAACCGTGACTTGCAAGAAGACAAGCCGCCACTGTTTGATTCGTTCGACACAACCCGCGCGATGTTGGAACTGGCCATCCCGATCGTGGCTGGCGCGAAATTGAAACGCGAATCGATTGCGGCGCGGATCGAGAAAGGCTATCTCGACGCGACCACGTTGATGGAGTGGATGATTCGCAAAGGCATGCCGCAGCGAACCGCCCACCACCTCGTCGGTGCGATCGTGGGAGAGGCGATGTCGCGGGGCGTGCCGCTGGCGGAATTGCCGATCGAAACGCTGCGCGAACTTAGCAGTGAGATCGACGAGAGCGTCTTTGAAGTACTAGGATCCCAAAACGCCGTCGCCGCGTTCTGCAGTGAAGGATCGACCGCGCCGCACCGAGTTCGCGAGCAGATCGCGGTGTGGAAGAAACGATTGGGATAGACCGTCGGATCGGATTCACTCATTAGCAGATGGACTCCGAAACGCGTCCTAGCCCACTTCGACGGAAGACGCTTAGGGACAGACGCTTAGAAGACGCTTAGAGGGATACAGCACAGTGCCAGGGGGACTGCCTTCACCTGACCGAGGGGCATGCTGAGGCCAGCGGTTGTCTTATTACCTCCACACAGCAATACCAGGATCCAATCCAGTGAGCGGCAAGGCGCTAGCCTGGACCGCTAAATCTTTGGGCTTGACTCAACGTTTCATACTTGGATTTTTGTTCCGAACGATGAAAACACCATCCAGTCTCCCCCTCTCCACCGCTTCGGGGGTCGTGCGGCTTTTAAGTGCTGTCGCAGCAATGGTTTACTTCACCCTCCCGAGCGAAGCTTGGGAGGGTCGGCATTCGAGCTTTCAGCGAGAATTCCGGGG
>JBDNIG010000294.1:0-14108 GCA_041688415.1 Rhodopirellula sp.
GCTGATGTAGCGATCCAGGCTCCGCCATCGGCGTCGACCGCGATGGCCCGCACGTTGTCATCGGGCAGCCAACGCTTGCCTTGACGATAGGCCCAAGTACTCCCATCGAAGCGGACCACACCGCGGGTAGTGCCGAACCATACGGTGCCATCCTGCGCGGCGGCCGCACAAGTGAACTCATTATAGGGTAAGCCCTCGCGACCAGTGTAAAACTGCCACCGTCCATCGTCGTAGCATCCGACCCCTTGCTCAGTTGCAAACCAAAACCGTTGCAGCCCATCCTGGACCACACACGGACTGTGCACTAGCCAAGCTTGCTGTCCATCGCTGGGGAACTCCCCGCCCAACGTCTCGGGAACGCGATCGCTCCAGGGTAGTAGCGATGCGTCGAGGGGCCCGTTATGAGCAGCGGGACGCTGATGTCGGCTCAGGTCCTTGCGCACATCAGTGACTGCGGGCGCATCGCAGTCGACCCATTGCTGACCCTCGCGTTTGCTCCACCCCTCTGTCGTCTGCGCATACACATTTCCGGACGCATCGATGCGGACGTCGAGCACGTCGTCGCTCCTGAGACCGGAACTGCTGTCATAGGCAGTCCGCACCTCCTGTGGAAAAGTCCCAATAGCCATTGGAGACGTGTCTTGTCCGGGTGCGCTGGTGTAGGCACTCAGCAGTAACGTAAGAAGTAAAAAATGCGAACTTAAGTGCATCATGTCAGAGCCTTATCTGTGTCGTGTGGAAGGAACCAAGGCGGGGTTGCACAGCATAATCTATTTTCAAGTGTCGAAAACAGAAATGGGGCAGTGCGACTCGTTTGGGACTTGGACGAAGGAAGGGTGTCCGACAACTTTTTGATTGCTTGAACTTGCCGAAAAGGCGAGGCAAGGCACTTTGGCTGCGGAAGAACAGTCGGAGATTGAGGAGTTTCGACGGGTTGGTCGAGTGATCGAAACACTCCGGTTGCGAGCAAAGCTATCGCTCAACCGTGCCGGATGAATGCGTCGCTTGTCCGATTGGTTTGGCAGCGTGCTGCCCGGCAATGCGAGTATTGCCGCTTTCCCGCCGAGTTTGGCTGGCTGCCGTTTCAAATCGATCCTGACGGAAATCCTGACGTTGCCATCCAGCTCTTCCATCCACGCAGGGATTCGTGGGTTTCGCATTTCAAATGGGCAGGACCTAGAACTGCTCGTTCCCGGAATGGAACGAATCACCGAACATCTTTCACCGCCAAAGCCTTCATCTGGAAGGCTTTGGTAATTGGCGTATTCGACTGGGTTGGCTGGTATCATTGCCAACGCCTTCCGGCAATTCCCCGACTGTCCAATCGACGGAGTTCGTTTCTTGATCGTTCAATAGAAATCGTTTGGCAGTCCGCTTCAGCGATCCAAAGTTGACGCTGACGGATTGATCGTCCTCGTCAGCCTGTGGATCAACCACCAAGCCGCGATAAATCGCGGTGCCGCCGGTGCTGTTCGGCTCGATCGGAGCGCGGTCGCCCACCAAGTCTGTTAAGTTGCCAGTCGGTGAGTTCAGTGACACGGATTGACGGACATTAACGTATCGCGTGTCGCCTTCACGGAAGTACGGTGCCAAGTCGCCACGCAACTCGATGCGGAGATCACGTCGCTTCGGCAACTGAATCGTCAGTTCGGATTGCCCGATTTGGAAATCACGGTACAGCAGGCGAGATCTGTCGGGGCCTTCGATGATGGACAGGTAACGCGAACCGGTGGAGAGTTGATCGAGTAGGAACCGTCCTTGGTCGTCGGTGACCGCGACGACTCTGCCGGGGAATCCACCTGATTGGCCTGTATACCTGACGTTTCCTTGGCCTTGAGTGATTTCCTTTAGTATTCGTAGTTTCGCCCCATCCGCAGGCGTCCCATCAGAATGCAAGACCACGCCGGTCGTGGGCTTGGCAGCCTGCATCGTTAGAACCAGCGGAGTGTTCGGAGGCACGGTCATCGGCTCGGTACGCAGAGGCTCGAACCTGGCTTCTTCAACCCGAAACGAATACTTGGTATCTGCCAGATGTTTGAGTGATACTTCACCGGATTCATCGGCGTGAAGTGGAAAGTTCGGCCCCTGTGTACTTCCATGTATCAAGGGGGAAGCGATGAGAACGGCGCCCGCGATCGGGGCTCCGTCAGCAGTTCGTATTTGCGCCGTCGTCTCGAATCCTCTTTCTAGCTTCAGCACGATGCCTTCGACAATATCACCTGCATTCAAGTTCATCTTCGTTGTCCAGATGGGCGCAAACCTAGTTGGATAAAGCGCAATGAATGATTCTCCAGCGACGGATTGCAATTCGAATTCGTCCTTGTCGTAAGCCGAACTGAACAAGCGAGCCCCGCTGGCCGACTCACTGTGGTAATACATCCAGCCCTTGGTCGTGGCGGGCGCACCGTCGGGACCGACAATACGGCCAGACACCGAGACTTTTTCCTCAGCAGGTGGAATCGCGACGGTTTCAATGGATGTCTTGAAGTTTGTTTTCTGACCTGGCTCCAGCGATACGTTCTCAAAGGTGATCCAGTGTCGATAGGGTCGCAAACGATACTCGAAGTGGTCAATCGTTTCGACGGAATGGTCGAACAGATCGGCATTGCGAGTAACGCCATTTGCATCATCCCAGTTTGTTGAGCCATGGGGTCGATGGCGTACTCCTTGCACGTCCACCGCGACGAGCTCGATCACGGCGAGATGACCTTGGTCATCATCGTAAGTCCAAGTGAACAAGCAACGATCAACGCGCGGCTGAACCCCGTACGGACGAATTGCGGCGTAGGCCTCCTGGTAAGGCGGCGTGATGATGACGGATGCCGTTGCTTGTCCTGCGTGATTGACCGACACCCACGGTCCCCACTTTTTATCGGGGATTCCAACCTTCACGGTTGTGGACTCGGGGTTGTCTTTGGGCACGACGATGATGCTGGCAAAGCCGTCTTCATTGACGTTCCACCCACGTATGGAGACCATCAATTCGGTAGGCGGGACTTTGAAAGTTCTCCAGTCCATTGTATTGGAACACAAGATCGAAGCCGCTCAACTTCCGCGTCGTCGAGTTGCTCGGAATGTTGGGCAAAACGAGTGCTTGCGTGAAGCGTGTGCCATCAGGATGCCAAGCCTTATCCGCCGACGCCTGACGAGGCATCACGGCGAGGAGTTTTATTGAACCATCTTCGGTGACTTGCACCGCAGTTCGATCGTCATGGGGTGAATCGTTCTCTTGAGCGAGTGACGGGCGTGGATTGATAGCGAGAAAGACGCCGGTCACGACAACGAATGTCAGCACGGTCGCGATCACCAGCGGGCCGATGCCTGTCGTTTCCGTGGGCGTCGAGAGCAGGCGATGCACCCGGTTGAGCAGTGATCCGCCATCGGCGGACATGGCAAGTGTTTGCCGCGCTGTTGGGTCGCGTGATTCTTCCAGCCACACGAGCAGTTTGGCATAGCCGACGCGGTCGCCGGTCATGTGCACGGCGATATCGTCGCAGCATTCTTCTCGCTCGACTCGCATGCGGTGCGAAACCCACCACACCGCCGGATGATAGAAGAACACGGTCTCCATCAGCAATTGGAATAGATTGACCAAGTAGTCGTGCCTGCGCACATGAGCCAATTCGTGAGCGATGACGGCCTCGAGCTGCTGAACCGACAAGCCACTGACGGCACTGGCGGGAAGGAGCACGAGTGGTTTCAGCCAGCCGATCATCGTGGGAACTTCGACAAGTGACGACTGGGCAACTTCGATGACGCGTCGCACGCCCAAACGTTCTGCCACACGCTTCGTTGCCGCTGCGATTGAATCGGAAACCGACGATCGGCCACGTGACCGTAGGGAACGAGTCGCTCGCCAGCCGATCAGTGGTCGGATGGATAGGACCAACATTCCGGCCAGCCAAACGGCGAGGATAACGTTCATCCAACGATCGACGAAATTCTGAACCATCGAGACACAGAGAGCACGGAGTTCCATGCTCGAACTTTCCGTCTCGGTGTCCTCTGTGACTCTGTGGTTCAATTCTTCCGCAGGGCCAACATCGGCTGGCGGCACCATGAATTGTGAACTTGTCGCACGCATTTCTTTCATGGGTAAGGATGCTCGACTGGCGTTCTGCAGTTCCAATTCCAATTCCGGGTTTGCGATTCGCAATTCAGCGTTTTGTATCTCTGGCGATACAACGCAAAATGTTACCACGGGACTGATCGCCATCACGAACATCGCGGCCAGCATGACGCCGTAACGCACGCGCGACGACCGGCCTCGCAATAGACGCAATCCGACCGCGAGCACGACCGCGATCGAAGCGAACTGCCAAACCGAATGGACCAGCATCCAACTGATCCGCTGACCAAGTTCGGAGAGAATCGTTTCGTTCATGACTTGTCCTCCAACTGGTCGAGCAGCTCGCGAATCTCTTTCAGTTCTTCAGGCGTGGCCTTCTTGCTCGACAACGCGTGCAGCATCAGTGCTGCGGCCGATCCGTCGTAGACCTTGTCGATCAGATCGCCAAGCATTCGTTTCTGTGTTCGCTGCTGAGGCGCGGCGGGGCGATAGACTTGCGGCTTGGCGTTTTCATCACGTTTGAGCAGTCCTTTGTCCATCATCACCGACAGCATCTTCACCGTCGTTGAATACGTCGTTTGCTTGAACTCTTGCAACGAATCGTGGATGTGCCGAACGATACTCGGCCCGTCATCCCAGAGAATCCGCAAAATCTGCAGCTCAACTTCGGTCGGCTGCGTGGAAGCGCGTCGTGCCATGATTCGTGAACCCCGCGAATGGAAATCTGCTAAACCCAGATGGCGAACGAATTCGCCACCCCCGTCTCAATACTAGCGAAAGAATTCGTCACGTCAAGGGCAGCCCCAGAAGCATCGGCATCGCGAAGTTGTTTCCAGGCCAGCCCGATCGCGTCGTCAATGGTTCCCGGTCGCGGGCTCAATTCCTCACCAAAAGATACGCGTCCGTCGTTGGAGCCATTGCTCTTCGCAAGCGTCGAAAGTTGCCATAACGACACCCACCTGCCACTGCGAGAGCTTCTGTTTGATACGATGGATGCGGACACGAACCGCCCCCTCGCTGATCCCCAATACGTCGGCCATCTCGGTTCCACTGAGATCGTCCAAGTGGAACCGAAACTCTTGGCGAGTTCCGCTACGAACGATCTTACAAAAGCCCGCAATCGCTGCGATCCTTTCAGGATCATTCAACTGGTCAATGACGCACGCCAATAACGTCGAGCGGCGTCAAATCAGCTTTGCGAACGTGCCACCGCTTGATCGGATTCAATCCGGCCGTCGCGCACGCGGAGGACGCGCTGGGCCGCGTGGGCGACTTCTTCGCTGTGAGTCACGGTGATCAGCGTCATCTTGCGTTCGGAGTGCAATTGCTCGAACAGTTCCAAAATGCCCGCAGCGGTGACGGTATCGAGATTTCCGGTCGGTTCGTCGGCGAGCAGCAATCGTGGATCGTTGGCGATCGAGCGGGCGATCGCGACGCGTTGCCGTTGGCCGACGGAGAGTTGTTTGGGCAGGTGCTTGGCCCGATCCGACATGCCCACCGCCTCGATCAATTCGCGTGCCTTCTCGACTCGCTCGGCCACCTTCCAGCCACGGCCGAACATCGGGACCTGGATGTTTTCGAGCGCCGTCAGCGTCGGCAATAGATAGAACGACTGGAACACGAACCCGATCGCTCGTGAACGCAGTTCGTCCAGATCCGTGTCCGCGTCGACGGGTTTGCCAGCAAACGTCAGCGTGCCTGAGGTGGGTTGATCGAGGGTCCCGAGGATGCTCAGCAGCGTCGACTTGCCACTGCCACTCGGACCCATGATCGCCACGTATTCGCCGGTCTTAATCTCGAAACTGACGTGATCGAGTGCCCGCACATTGCCGTCGGGGTAGTCTTTGCAAACGTCGCTGACGGCCAGCAACACGGAGTCATCGTGAGACATGAGGTTCTTGTATCGGTCCAGCTATTTCGAAACAGGCGATTTGACTGGGCTACTCACCGCAGAATCTTCCCGCGAGTCCTGCAAGGTCGCGTCCTTGAAATTGGTCAGCTCTTGACTGGAAAAGCAACCAAGATAGCATGATTTCGCTAAGCCATGGCGAATGGCCTTCAATCGGATTTCGTTCATTCCAATATCGAGCTGATGCCTAGCACAAAACCTTGGCTCGAAGGCCCTTCGGCCAAAGACCGTGCAATCGCGAAGATGTGGCAGGGTGGGCCTCTTTTGCTGATCGGAGTCATCTCCACTGCGGGTACGGCTTACTTCCTCGGCATCGTTTGGATCTGGACGGTGCTGATCGGTATCGCAGGGCCGCAGGGCTATTTTGGTTTCTAACCGGATTGATTACCTATCTGACTGGTGCGGAGTAACCGTCACAGCGACAGAATGCGGATGTTGCGATAGCAGGCTTCGGCCGGTGGGCCGCTGTGGATCTGCACGCCGATCATGCCCACTCGTGGGATTTCGGGATCGGTTTCGGTATAGCGAACCGTCAATTGATCGTTCAGAAAAATCTCGATCTGGTCACCTTTGCAGACGATCCGCATCCGCACCCATTCGGTTTCCGGGACGGTTTTCGCTTGATCCGTACTGGCGTCGTCCGATTTTGTCCACTTCACCGCGAACGGTGTTTCGGGTTCAGCCAGCATTTTTCGGCGGCGAGATTCGTCGTACAGGCCGCCCCAAACCGAGCGTCCCCAGGCGTTGCCCATGTCGGCTTGATAGCCGATGACTTCGTTGGCGGGCACCCCATCGCTACTGCGCGGCCGCCGCGAGCGGAACTGGACGCCCGCGTTGGGATTTTCCCCGCGCATGCGAACCTCCAACCGCAAGTCGACGTCAGTAAAGGTATCCGTCGTGCACAGGAACTGGTTTTCGGGAATCGGCTTCTCCAGCCTCCCGGCGATGATCGTGTTGCCTTCGGTGCGGAACCAATAGGCATTGCCTTCCCAACCGGCGAGAACGGTGCCGTCGAATAGCAGTCGCGAACGCTGGTCGAATTCCTGGTCTGACACATCGGTGAGCTGCGAGGCGTCAGCGGCCTGGGCCGCCGCAACCGGCACCATCAACGCGACCAGCAGGACGATTCGCACCAGTGCCGGAGGCACGATAGGTTTGTGTTGCGACCGCCCCGCCGGGGCTGGCAATCGTTTCCACTCGATTTTCGTAGGGCTCACGCCCAAGGCGAAAGGGCTCACGTTCCAGGCGAAAGGCTGTCGTCGCTCCGCAACTATTTGTCCTCGCTTGGTGACTCCCGTGCTGCCGCTGCTCGCTAATCGCATCATTTTTTGCCTCATCTTTGTGGATCGTGCCAAAACGATCATACTCCGTTTCGACCTGTCTCGCATTTCCCACTGATTTTCCAACTCGCCAAACCACCAATCTCGCCATGAGCACCGTTGCCGATCCGAAGACCGCTACTGCCAACGATACCAATGTACTGAACAAATACAGCCGCCAAATCACTCAGCCCAAGAGTCAGGGCGCGTCGCAAGCGATGCTGTATGCCACCGGAATGACGTCGGAGGACATGAACAAGCCGCAAGTTGGCATCGGCAGCATGTGGTACGAAGGCAACAGTTGCAACATGCACCTGCTCGATCTCGCCGCGGAGGTCCGCAAGGGTGTCGTCGATGCTGGAATGGTGGGGATGCGGTTCAACACGATCGGTGTCAGCGATGGGATTTCGATGGGCACCAGCGGGATGAGCTATTCACTGCAGAGTCGCGACCTGATCGCCGATTCCATCGAAACGATCATGGGTGCGCAGTGGTACGATGCACTGATCGCCCTGCCCGGTTGCGACAAAAACATGCCCGGCTGCCTGATCGCGATGGGGCGGTTGAACCGGCCCGCCATCATGGTCTACGGCGGCACGATCAAACCGGGTAGCTACAAGGGCGAGAAACTCGATATCGTCAGTGCGTTCCAGTGTTACGGGCAATTCCTCACTGGCAAAATCAGCGAAGAGGAGCGATCCGAAATTGTGCATCACAGTTGTCCGGGCGCCGGTGCCTGCGGTGGCATGTATACCGCCAACACGATGGCCACGGCGATCGAAGCACTGGGCATGGCACTGCCGTATTCGGCCAGCATCCCGGCAGAGGACCCGGACAAGAAGGACGAGTGTCACCGCGCCGGGGCAGCGGTCTTGAATCTGCTCAAACACGACATCAAACCGCGCGACATCATGACCCGCGAGGCCTTCGAGGACGCGATGGTGACGCTGATGGCGCTCGGGGGCAGCACCAACGCGGTACTGCACCTGATCGCGATGGCACGCGCCGTCGATGTGCCGTTGACGATCGAAGATTTCCAAGCCGTGAGCGATCGGACGCCGTTCCTCGCCGACCTCAAACCGAGCGGTAAGTTCGTTCAAGAAGACTTGCACAGCATCGGTGGCACCCCCGCAGTGATGAAATACCTGCTTGAAAAAGGCTTGATTCGTGGCGGGCACATGACGGTCACCGGCAAGACGCTGGCCGAAAACCTGCAGGACGTTCCGCCGCTCAAAGCGGGACAGAAAATCATTTCGACCATCGAATCGCCGATCAAGAAGAGCGGGCACATTCGAATCCTGCGCGGCAGTTTGGCTCCCGAGGGTGCGGTCGCAAAAATCACCGGCAAGGAAGGTTTGCAGTTCTCCGGCCCGGCCCGCGTGTACGACTGCGAAGAAGACATGTTGGCGGCCCTCGAGCGAAAAGAAATCCAGAAGGGTGACGTGGTGGTGATTCGGTACGAAGGCCCGAAGGGTGGCCCGGGGATGCCTGAAATGCTGACGCCGACCAGCGCGATCGTGGGTGCGGGCTTGGCCAGCGACGTGGCCCTGCTCACCGACGGGCGATTTAGCGGGGGCAGCCACGGATTCATCGTCGGTCACATCACGCCCGAAGCCCAGGTCGGCGGCCCGATCGGGCTGATCCGCGATGGCGATACCATTACCATCGACGCCGAAACGAATTCGCTCGACGTTGAAGTCGATGCGGCGGAAATGGACCGTCGTCGTACTGCTTGGACCGCTCCCCCCCTGAAGGCCACGCGGGGTACGCTGTACAAATATATTAAATGCGTCAAGAGTGCCTCCGAAGGCTGCGTCACCGACGAGTAAGTGATTCTTGACTGACGATTGACCCACCGGAAATCGCAATGAAAGTCATTGAAATCGAATGGTGCTCACCCGAGTACCAGGCGGCTCTGGAACTACGCCACGAGGTGTTACGAGCACCTCTGGGGTTGAAGTTGACCGCCGAAGAGCTCGACGGCGAACATGGGCAACTCCACTTCGGCCTCTATGACGATGCCGATCTCATCGCGACGCTCGTCGCCCGCCCCCGCTCGACCAGTCTGATTCAGCTCCGCCAGATGGCGGTCCGCCCCGACCGACAGGCCGAGGGTGTGGGCAGACTGCTGATCGAGCACTGCGAGGCCAACTTGCAATCGCGAGGGTTTCAAGAAATTACGCTCAACGCACGACTCACCACCGTGCCGTTTTATGAAAAGCTCGGTTACGAGAGCGTGGGTGATGTGTTCGAGGAGATCACAATCGAACATCAAAAAATGATCAAGCAGATCGGTGGCCGATCGGCCTGATGGACCTCAATTGATTCGATTTGAAAGTCGCGTCGGGGCTGTGAATCGATGAAGGGTCCGCCACGTAGCGGCAACAACGTAACCCGACGCGTGAGCGAGGCGGCGTGCAATTCCTCGCTCACGCGTCGGGTTACCAAAAATTCACAGTCCCTAGCGAGGCACTCAGGAGAACGCAACCCCAAGACTGGCGCGTCTGATTATTCAATCGGCGGCTCGCCCGCGACCGGGAGCACGATCGTCGCCACGCAGCCCGCCAGTGCCGGCGTCAATTGCAATGAACCGCCATGCAGCCCCGCAATCCGATCCGCTCGGCACAACCCCAGACCGAGTCCACGGCCCGCCTCGCGGCCGCTGTAGTATGGTGACGTCGCCATCGCCGCGGCGTCCGCGGAGAGCCCAGGGCCGCTGTCAGCGACGGAAATCTGAACGTGTGATTCATCGCACGCCACCTCCATGCGAATGTGTCCATCGGTGCCGATCGCTTCGATCGAATTTCGCATCAACGCTGCAATCGCTTCACCGATCATGTCCGCGTCCGCCGTCACGATCACGGGTGTATGCAAGTCCGCGCCCGCCAAACGGATCTCGATGCCGAGCCGCTCGGCGAGTTCGGCCAGTGACTCCATCACCAGTTCAATCCGTGCTATCAGGTCAAACTCGGACGGCCGTACCGCTGGCGGATTGGCGTAGAACATCAGGTCCGCGATCATCGCGTGGGCGCGTGAGGTCTGATCAACGATCCGCTGCACCGAATCGACGAGCGGAGCGGGCACTCGCGTCTGCAAGGCTTGCGCGCGAGTCGAGATGTTCGCCAACGGATTGTTGATCTCGTGACTCAGCCCGTACGCCAAGGTGTGTGCCAGATCGCGTTTGCTCGCGCTGAGAGCAGCCGCAAACGTCTCGCCGCTAACATCGCGATTGTCTTGTCCGCGAATCCACGAGGCGATGGTCAGGTGCGTCTCGGCGAACGGTTCGGTCGCCGCGGGTGGTGGATCATCCGACGACCAATCCACTTCGAATGGATCGGCAAGCGGATTGGCAATGCCGGCCGCCGCAAACCAAAGGTCCGCCTCGCCGATCCATCGCGGTCGCGGCAGCAAGCGAAAATAGTCATCGAGCTGCTCGAATCGCGTGAACTGCGTTTCCGCGACCGAGCCCGCCGGTGCCGCCAACCAGTCCGTGTCACGCCATAACTCGCGTCCCCGTCGGCACCACCAATCAGCCAATTGAGCGGGCGTGGTCGTTCCCGAGCAGTCGCTGCTGTCTCGCCGCAACGACGCAGTCGTGAACATCAGCAACGCAGGGTCAACCGCCAACGCTCGACAGAGCGAATTGCGGATCCGAGTCGACGCCGACATTTCCAACACAATCGCACCGCTAATCGCCGCGACCGATGTCCCTTTGAACGCCAACCACCCGGTGCTGCCGCCGTCTTGGACGGGCGGCAACCACCCAGCGTAGCGCATCGCCTCAGGCATCAGCCATTCACGCTGCGTTCGATGTCAAGCAATTCACATGCTCGCGTGACGAGATCGTCGATCGAAAACGGCTTTTGCATGAAATCGTTGGCGCCGGCGGCCTTCAATCCATCGACTTTGCTGTGTTCAACCATCCCGGAGATACACAGGATTTTTACGGTGTCCATGGATGGGTCGCTACGCACCCGCTGGCAAACTTCTTTGCCATTGATATCCGGCAGCATCACATCGAGCACGACGATATCGGGACGAAATTCCTTCACACCCATCCCGGCGTCGAAGCCGTTGTTGGCCGTCCGGATTTCAAAGCGATTGTCGCGCTGAAAACCGTCCTGCATCAAATCGACGAGATCTTGGTCGTCATCGACAATCAGCACTTTTTTCTTACCGCTTTCGAGTGCATCGGTAGGAATGCCGTTGTCCTTCATGAACATATACAGTTGTTCACGTGGGATACGGCGGAACTTGCTGCCAGGAACCCGAAAGCCCTTGAGCGAACCGTTGTCAAAGCAACGGATGATCGTTTGTTGGCTCACTTTGCAAATTTTTGCTGCTTCGCCAGTCGTAAATACAGTTTTCTTGGTCATGGCCGGAACCATCCTCCCTGCGGGGTAGTACCATTACCTAAAATATAGTGAAGGCTTAGATCTCCCACCTTCACTGCGTCACTTCATTTAGCAAAACCTCGGGCACGATGCACTAGCACTTATGCCGTGCATTCGAGCAAGCGTCCCTAAACCCTGGGGCCGGCACAAAACCCGAAAACGGGCGTATAACTCGCTCCACATGCAGCCACCCTGTCTTCTCTGGATTGCCGTAGTGTGACAATTCTACCGATTTGGCAAGCTGGGTCAAGATTGATCGTGATGCGTCTTGTGCGGGTCGCGTGAGGTCATGCCGCATCACGCGTCGCGTCGCGTGTCGATCGGGCCGTGTTTTCCTAGCCTAGGCACGAGGCGTTGCCCGCGCGGTTGAACGAGACAACATTTGCTGTCCTGCTTGGCTTACTCGCTATTTGGCGTTTCGCCTCAGTTCACGTAGAATAGAACGTCCCCTTCCCGCTCTCCCACCTCCCACCTCCCTCTCCCCCGCTCGAGAAATATTCGCGGTGCTCATCGCTATCGGTGACCCGTGGACTACCTGCAATGAATTTCAAAGCCCTCCCACTGATAGTGTTCGTTTCGTCGTTCGTGATCACTCCGCTCGGGTGGAACGTGGTCTCCGGCGTGGAGCCCACTAGCAGCACGAGGGACGACCCCGAGATGCTGCGGAAAGCTGGAGCCGCAATATTCGCCGCCCATTGCGCGAGTTGTCATGGCGGTGCCGGGGAGGGGACCGCCGACAGCTACCCTGATCCGCTCGTCGGAGATGCTTCGATCGGCGAACTAACCGCAATCATCACCGACACGATGCCCGAGGAAGATCCCGAGCAGTGCGTCGGCGCCGATGCCGAGGCGGTCGCCGCCTTCATCCACCATGCGTTCTACAGCGAGGCCGCTCAACTGCGAAATCGCCCGCCCCAACTTGCGTTGCAACGATTGACGGGCGACCAACTCCGCAGCAGCCTGTCGGATTTGTACGGGCATTTCGCTGGTATCCGCCGTGATAAGTGGGATGAACGAACGTCGCAGCAGGGCTTGGAAGCCAAATACTACACCGGCAAGAAGTGGAGTGACGAGAACCGCAAAATCGTTCGCACCGACCCCGTTCTGGATTTCGATTTCCAACTCCATGGTCCCCAGAACGTCGATGGCAGCGACGCGGGGATCGACGGCGAAGAATTCCATGCTCATTGGCAGGGTGGCGTGCGAATCGAGGAGACCGGACGCTACGAATTGATCGTCCGCAGTACCACTTCGTTCACTTGCTCATTCGGGCACGACCGAAATGAGCTCATTGACAATCACGTCCAGTCGGCCGGTCGCACTGAATTTTGTCGCACGCTGGTGCTGACGGGCGGGCGGACTTATCCGATCAAAATTGATTTGAATCAACGCAAACGCAAGGGAGAAACGCCGCCCTCGAGTATTTCGCTGTCGTGGGTGCCGCCAGGTGGTGTGGAAGAAATCTTGCCGGCTCGGAACTTGGTTCCAGGCTGGGTACCGGCCGCATTGCGTCTGGAAACGAGCACGCCGCCGGACGATCGCACCTATGGCTTTCCACGGGGCATCTCGGTCGATCCGGCATGGGCGGAATCGGTCACTTCGGCCGCCTTGGAGTTCGCGGATCTGGCCTGCGAAGAATTATGGCCAAATTACCGGAACCAGCATAAGAAGGAAAAACTCTCGGACGAGCAATTGCGACGGCAATTCCTGTCGGAGTTGATCGCCGTGGCCCATCGAGGCTCACCTGAGCAGGTGGAATCGGACCGGATCATCAACATTTCGACCGCAGCACACGCGGACGAAACCGAGCAGATCCGACACGCCGTTCTCTTGACGCTTAAATCGCCGCGGTTTCTATATCCGACTTTGGATGCCGATCGCACGGAGCCACAGCAAGCCGCCAATCGGATTTCGTTGACGCTGCACGATTCCCTGCCGGCCGATGGTTGGCTCGTCGAACAGATTCGTAAAAATTCGGGAACGGACGAAAATGGACGACGGAATTTGGCGCGGGTGCTCGTCGACGACGCCCGCACGCGTGCAAAAGTCCGCGAGATGTTTCATCATTGGCTGGAGATCTCGCCCGCCGATGACTTGCGCAAAGACGAGGAGCAGTTTCCGGGGTTTGACGCCGCGGTTATCAGTGATCTGCGAAGCTCGCTCGACGCATTTGTCGACGCGGTCGTGTGGAGCGAGGCGAGCGATTATCGCCAGTTGGTCGCCGCCGATTGGACACTCACCACGCCCCGACTGGCCGATTTCTACGGCGAAATGTGGCGGGCCGCCGACGGCGATCCGGCGGGGGAGGTTCCGGCGAACGTCGACTGGGCCAGCGGCATTTCGCGCAGCGTGGCAGATGCGCGGACCCATGTCGGTGTGCTCACCCATCCGCTCGTGATGGCGAAACTCGCACATCA
>JBDNIG010000295.1:0-4672 GCA_041688415.1 Rhodopirellula sp.
ATACTGGGAAATATTTCGGTGGAATCGACAATCATAACCCGACGCGTCAGCGAGGGATTCACGCCGCCATCCCTCGCTGACGCGTCGGGTTATGAAAACGTGGCACTCAGTGATGCGGAATGAATTTCCCAAACCTGCTTAGCGCCGATGCGTTTCCATCAAAGATCGCCGAAGCGACATCAAAAACGCAACGAATTCATTTCCAGAAGCGAGCACAATACGCTAGAATCGATGTCTCCCTCCGACTGCCGTTCCCTTCCCTCCCATAGTAACAGTCTGTCGATTGAATTGATTGGCACCGTAATCGTGTGCCGTAACGGCTCACTCAATCGACCGGTAACACGCACCGCAGTCACTCACCCGCCTTCCTATCACAGTTCACTCGATCATGCGCAAGTTTTTCAGCCTGCCGGTCGCTTTTCTCGGGCTCGTCGCTGTTGTGGTGCCAGGTGCCTTGGTGCCAGGAACCTCTGCGGCTGAGTCGTCAGCAGCAGGCAAGATTCCGGCCTCGTCGGTTAGTTTCCTGCGTGAGCACTGCATCGATTGCCATGACGGGCCGGAGGGCGAAGGTGCTTTCGATGTCACGTCGCTGACGCGGGGGCTCGACGATCCGGCACATTACGATTCATGGGTGCGGATTTACGATCGGATTGAGAAAGGCGAAATGCCACCGCCCGAGGACGGCGGTTTGCAGCGACGTGAACTGAAATCGTTCCTGCCCGCTACCGGTGACGCCCTCAACCAGGCCGCTCGCTGGTACCGACAGCGTGATGGACGCGTCCAAGGTCGCCGACTGACCAATAGGCAGTTGCAGCGAACCCTGCAGGATCTGCTCGCGATCGACGTGCCGCTGGCCAGACTGATGCCGCCGGAAAGTCGCACCAGTGGTTTCGTACACTTGGCCGACGCCCAGACGATGTCTCACTTCCAGTTGCAGACGCACTTGAAAGTCGTCGACGCGGCGCTCGATGCGGCAATGGATCGCGCGATGCTGCCACCCAAGGATCTGTCACGCGATTATGCCCCGCCGAAAATTGCGAACAAGAAACCCGGTCGTCGCAATCGCGATCCGGAACTCCGCGAGGATCTCGCCGTGACGTGGTCGAGCGGATTGATCTTCTACGGTCGGATCAGCTCAACGACGGTCCCGCATTCGGGTTGGTACCGGATCACGGTGACCGCGTCGGCGGTGAAACCGACCGCTGGATCGAAGGCGAAGAACATCTCGCTGGCGTCCGAACCTGGTGTGTGGTGCAGTGTCCGCAGTGGCGAGTGTGTTTCGAGCGCCCCGCTGTTGAACTGGATCGGTTCCTTCCGCGCCACCGAACATCCGCAAACGATGACTTGGGACGCCTGGATTCCGGAAAAACACAAGCTCGAAATACGTCCCGCCGATGTCACGCTACCACGAGGACGTTTCAATGGCGGGCAGGTTGGATTCGGCGAAGGAGAAGAAAAGAACATTCCCGGACTAGCGATCCACCATCTCACGATGCAGCAAATCCATCCGGGTGGCGAAATTGCGAAGGTCCGCCGTCGTTTGTTCCATCACGATGCGTTTCACTTCGATAAAAAATCAAAACGTAGCTTGCCGGATCTGTCCGATCTCAGCGACTCGGACGCCGAGCAGCAGTTGGCCGATCAGATCGAACGATTCTCACGGCTGGCCTTCCGTCGTCCGACCGAGCGTGAGGATTTGTCGCCGTACATCGAGTTTACCAAATCGACGTGGCAACAGAATATTGCCGAGGGCGACGCACGCGAACGTGCCTACGTGGAGGCGCTGCGAGCGGGATATCGAGCCATACTGTGTTCACCGCGATTCCTGTACCTCTGCGAATATACCGACGCGAGTGGACGGCTCGACGATTGGTCAGTGGCCTCTCGACTGAGTTATTTCTTGTGCGGATCGATGCCGGACGAGGAACTTCTCAATGCCGCCGCGACGGGCGAACTGGATACACCCGATCAGTTGCAGCGACAGACCGATCGGTTGCTCGCGACGCGGCGCGGGCAAGAGTTCGTGGAGAACTTTGCCGACCAGTGGCTCGATCTGGTCGACATCGGATTTACCGAACCCGACCGGCGTTTGTTTCGCGACTTCGACCCGTTGGTGGAAAACGCGATGCTCGCCGAGACGCATCTGTTTCTGCAAAAACTGCTCGACGAGGACCTACCGATCAGCCGTCTCATTGAAACGAATGAGACGTTCCTGAACGAACGATTGGCGCGCTACTACGGCATCGAGGCCGATCAGATTCGCGGTGATGTGTCGCTCGACGGTCAGATGCGATGCGTGTCGCTCGATCGCAGCTCGCATCGCGGCGGTTTGCTCAGCCACGGTTCGATTCTCAAGGTCACCGCCAATGGCAATGATACATCTCCGGTGCTGCGTGGGGTGTGGGTTTGCGAGCGATTGTTCGGCGAAGAGATCCCGCCTCCGCCCATTAATGTGCCCGCGGTGGAACCCGATATTCGCGGCGCGAGGACGATCCGTGAATTACTCGCCAAGCACGAGTCCGACGCGGCCTGTGCGTCGTGCCACAAAAGCTTTGATCCGCCTGGGTTTGCACTCGAAGTGTTTGATGCCGGTGGTCAATGGCGAGATCATTATCTCCAGCTCCGAGGTGGCAAATACAAACGCGGCGCAATCATCGACGCCAGCCACACGATGGTCGATGGACAGGCTTTTGAGACATTCGATGAGTTCCGACGTATCGTCGCCGCGGCCGATGAACGGCTCGCCAATAATCTCGCAGCGCAACTGCTCGTGTTCGCCACGGGCGCCAAGATTCAATTTTCGGACCGACCCGTCCTCGATCGGATTGTCGAACGCACGCGTGGATCGGACCATGGATTCCGGTCCATCTTGCACGCGGTCGTGGCCTCAGACACGTTCCTCAACAAATAGGTATACGTCATGAAAAATCAATCCCCTCATTTTAACTTCCAGACGCGTCTGGATCGTCGTGCCGTGCTTCGCGGCAGCGGTGTGGTGATGAGTCTGCCGTGGTTATCAGCCATGCGTTCGGCGTTTGCGCGTGAAGTCGACGGTGAAGATCATGCCCGCGAACAACCACGTCGGTTCATGGCCGTCACGGTGGGACTCGGTTTGGTCAGTAAAAACTGGATGCCCGAGGGCGAAGGTAAACAGTACAAAACGTCGCCTTACCTCCGTTCACTTTCAGATCTACGCGATCAGTTGACGGTGGCGTCTGGCGTGTCACACCCTGGGGTAACGGGCGGCCACCGGGCAGAAGCCAGTATTTTGACCGGCACGCCGATGGGATCGGCCGGACGAGCCGTCAACTCCATTTCCATCGATCAATTGCTCGCCAAGCACCTCGGTGACGCGACGCGATTTCCTTCGCTCGTACTCGCCACGAGTGGCACCTCGAGCCCCTGCTACACCGAGAGCGGGGCGACGATCTCGCCGATGACGTCGCCCGCGGCTTTGTTCGCTGAACTGTTCGTGAATGATTCGCAACGGGAACGCTTGAAACAGGCGGCGCGGGTTCGTCAGGGACGCAGCATCATGGACGTCGTCGCCGAAGATGCTCGCTCGCTACAACGTACGCTCGGACGTGGCGATCGCGACCGGCTCGACGAGTACTTCACCAGCGTCCGTGGACTCGAACAACGGATGCAGCAATCCGAAGCATGGGCACGGCGGCCCAAGCCCGAAGTGGATGCGAAACAGCCGGTCGATATCCGCAACCCGAGCGATCTGATCGGACGGTTCAAAACGATGTGCGATGTCGTCAAACTGGCCCTGCAAACCGATTCTTCTCGGTTCGTGACCCTGCACCTGCCCGGCGCCGGTGGCGTGATTCCAATCGAAGGCGTCGATGAGGGATACCATTCGCTCAGCCACCATGGACGCGACGAGACCAAACTCGCGCAGCTCGCGATCGTTGAGGAAGCCATCGTCAGCCAGTGGGGTGATTTCATGCGATCGCTCGCGCAGGTGGATGATGCCCATGGCAGCCTGCTCGATGACACCACGTCGATACTGACGAGCAATCTCGGTAACGCGTCCAATCACAGCAATCAAAACATGCCGGTGATGATCGGGGGCGGGCCGTTTCGTCATGCCGGGCACCTGGCATTCAGCCAAAAGAACAACTACCCGCTAGCAAACTTTTACGTTTCCCTTTTGCAGAAGTACGGATTGGAAATCGACCAATTCGCCAGCAGCACCGGTACCATGAACGGATTGAGCTAAATCATGATTCGCACCGTATTTTTATTCGCGGTCTCGCTGACCTGCATCTCGCCGTCCACTTTGCTCGCCGAGCTGAAGGTGGATGGCCAATGCCATCTACTTTCGATTCTTGACTGAGCCATAGGCGCTAGCCCTCTTTATACTACACAAATTTGCGAAGCAAATTCCTGGCTCCCCTCTCCCCCGCTCCGGTGGGGGGGGGGTGGGGGTGAGGGGCCTACAAGACGCCATTTCGTGACGGGTTGCACCGCTCAATGCTCGCCTACCCCCTCACCCCCGACCCCTCTCCCCCACGGAGGTCGTGCGGCTTTTAAGTATTGAAATCCAAATGCTTTACGCACTTCACCCTCCCGCGGCTTCGCCGTGGGAGGGTCGGTCGGCCTGCGGCCGCCGGGGAGGGCCGACCGAGCAAGCGAACCACCAACCCAGCTTGCGCGCTCGGCCCTC
>JBDNIG010000296.1:0-6054 GCA_041688415.1 Rhodopirellula sp.
CTCGGGAATATGCTCGGCAAGCTGGACCAGATCGACGCAATCTACATCACCAAGCTCGATCGACTATCGCGTAGCATGAGTGACTGGTGTCGCATCAACGAGCTGCTCGACGAACGCGACTGCGCACTCGTATCCGTCACGCAAAAGATCGACACGACCACGACCATGGGACGATTTTTCCGCGACTTGTTGATGCTGTTCGCACAATTCGAGCGAGAGATGATCGCCGAACGAACCTATGAGAAAATGGCGGAGCAGGCCAAACAAGGTCGCTGGAGTGGCGGGCATCCGATCCACGGATATGACGCCGTGGAAAAGAAACTAGTTGTCAACAAAGAGCAGGCGAAACTGGTCAAGACGATCTATGGCAAATACATCGAAGTGGCATCCATTTCGCGTACTGCTCGTTGGGCCAACGACAACGGCCACAGGACAAAGGGAGTCCGATACAGCAACGGTCGCGAAGTGAAGCCACGCAAATTCACGCGTGCCGACATTCAGCGGATGCTCAGCAACATCACCTACATCGGCAAACTTCGCTTTGACAATATGGAGTTCGATGGCGAACACGATGGCATTATCGACGAGAAGCAGTTCATCGAAGTGCAGAAGCTCATGGAGGCCCGCAAAGAGAAACCACGTCGAGGCGATCAATCGCACCAAGAGACTTTATTGCTGGGCCTCCTGCGCTGCGGCTATTGCGGCTGCGCCTACACCACCAGCTTCGTCAACAAGAAGATGAAAGACGGCGGCATTCAACGATATTTTTACTACAAATGCACGACCAAGTCGAAGAAGAATGCCGCCGCCTGCTGTGGAGCCGACCTCAAGGCAAAAACAATCGACGATGCGGTGGTTAGCTATATCCAAGACCTAGCCCAAAAACCCGAGCACCTGGCCGCAGTGATCGCCTCGGCAACGGAAGCGAATCGCGATGGAGTGAAGCACCTGGAGGCCGATCGAGGCAAGCTAAGCAAGGAGTTAACGAAACTGGAAAAGGCATCCATCGCCCTCGTTGATCGGCTAGCCGATCCCGCTCTCAAGTCCATCACTGCGATCACCGACCGACTCGCCACCCTGGAGCGGGACCAGCAATCGCTCAAATCACGAATCACCGAGCTGACGCTACAGATCCGCGACCGCCGTGACCACGACATTTCGACTAAAGAAATCCAATCCGCCTACGAGGACTTTGCGGGACTCTGGAAAGAGCTCGATTTCGACGAGCGACAATACGCCCTGCGGCTGCTCGTGAAACAGATCAGCCTTAGTTTCAAAAAGAAAGAGCCGAGTGGGGAGATACAAATAGAGGCGTGGGGTCGAAACCCCACGCCTCTGCGTGTTTCCCTGGAAAAAGCACGCAACGGAAAGTTGCGTAACCAGGATGGAAGGCTCCCCCGGCAGGACTCGAACCTGCGACAAGGCGGTTAACAGCCGCCTGCTCTACCAACTGAGCTACAGGGGATTAGGACGCGGCGAGGTTGTTTCATCAGAAACGACTTCGCGTGCGTGAGCAGCGAATGTTAGCTGGCCTGACGTGTCGCTTCAAGATGGGTTGAGCCATCTCTGGGGAACATTTTTTTGGCCGGTCTGACTGGAGTGCGGTTTCAAGGCGAGTTAATGGCAGTCCTCCGCGATACTCACGTTTCTTTTCGGAATCGAACGCCCGCTTCTGCAGGCGTTTTGTAAAATTTTCTTATCGACTGCCAACGAGGGTGACCAGACGTGTCACCCCACTGGCTGATAGTACTTGTGTCAGACGGGAGAACAATTCACTCACCGTTCGTCTCACATTGAGACGGCTTCTCGTTTTGACAGGAAATCGTCGTGAATTGATCGATAGTCAACCACCAACCCACACGAGACGTGTCGGCAATCAGTCAATCAAAGTTGAGTCAAATTGCGGGAAATGTCGAAGGTTTCTCGCGATCGACTGCAAACTTAATGAAAAGTTGTTTGGCAGCCATTGTTTGGTCCGGGACGTGCACATGCTTTCTCTCACGAAGTTTCAAAAATTCCCCTCCGGACAGAATTACTCGAAAGGATTCAAGCCATGTTGGTTCTCAGTCGTAAAGAAGGCGAAAAGTTGGTCATCGGCGACAATGTTGTGATTACGGTCAATCGGATTGCTGGTAATCGCGTCGCAATCGGAATCGAATCCCCACGGGAAGTTGCGATCGTGCGTGGCGAACTTGCCCCACCGGTCTCGAAGTCTGCGAAATCCGAAGATGCATCGCCCTCCGCGGTCGCATCCATGCTGGAGCGCGGTATTGCGGTAGCAGGCCAAATGGATCGCTGCTGAAGCTGGCGGTCTGCTCAGTCATCTCGTGCCAATGAGTCGCAGTGTGCTGCAATCAAGCGGATGCTAGCGTCGAGGTGACGATGGGCTGCGTGCAGGATACGACCGTACGAGGTCGGGGGTTAGAGATGTGTTTTCCGCGTAGTCTCAGCCGTCAATTCGCGGTGATTTAAGATATTGTGTTTGCTCCGAAATTGACTCGATTGAAACCGAGAATCTGCCGATTTTTGTGCGAAGCGACGGGCTAGCGTGCCGACGTGTCGGCGAAGGATTCGATGGAATTCTTCGCCCGTTCGTCGAACGATGATCTGTCCCTGAGAAACTCGGTAACGATGATTCGGCAGCGATTAGTTATCGAACGGACTGTTGTTGGGCGTGAACGGGTCGACGGTGCCAGAAGGTTTCTCGCTGGTGTTCTCGGCATCAGGTTGGATGACGTCGGGCATGTCAGCCGGGATCAGGTCTGTGTCGACAATGAACGCGCGGAGCGGCAGGAGTTCCGGCGGCAGTTTGGGGTCCATCCCGAGTCTGCTCAGGCATTTGCGCCTTGTTCCGTCCAGATCTCGCATTCGTTGCTCGGATTGCTCGCGTCGGTTCTCAAGCTCGATGAGGCGTGTTTGGTATTGCGTGATGACTTCTTTGGGCAGCGACGCTCCGTTGTACCGTCGCGTTAACTGAGTGGTGACGCGCTCGATTTCTTGTATCAGTTGATTTCTCATTGCGAGTAAATCGGCGAGTGTCGCGTTGGTTTCGTCGAGTTCACGTCTTGATTGGAGAATGCTCTTCAGTTCGGACTTCAGGTTGCTGTCCCATTTGGGGGTGACGATCCACTCCTCTAGCTGCGAGACTGCGACGGTTCCCCACTCTTTCACGTCGGTAGCGGTGTATTGATGTGTGATCGGGTGTGTATCGGTTTGCCCATCATCGAGGGAGAATCGCACACGATCGAACTGGTCGGCACGTTCATACGTGACGTTCTTTTCGTCCTCGTGGACCCATTCGAATGGCGCGTCCGGTGCGGGGACTTCGAGAATGATCGTTCGCTGGTCACCGGATCGATTGAGAAACTCGTAATCCGTGACGTTCTGGTGGAGCGTCTCAATCTTGATTTTGTGCAGTTCTTGATCCAGCGTGATCGACTGCGTTTCCGACTTGGTAGCGGTGGGTTCTACGGTCACGCGGACGCCTCCATCAATCGCGTATCCCACCAAGCGTTTGGTTTTGGGGCCGAGCGCCGGTAAGACGAGTTCTCCCAGTATCGCCCGATGGTGTTCACCTGCGAGAACGCTGAGGGGGCCGGATGGCAGTAACGACGGTGTGTCGTTCTCGATCTCCAAGCTGAGCAGCGTGGCGGTCGGATGGTAGGATTGGCGGTACACCGAGACGTCGTCGATGGTGATCGGAGAGACGACGGTGTCGAGCAGAGCGGTTTCGCCGCTCGGCAAATCGACGTGTTGGAAGTCCAGCGCCAACGTGCTGCCAGCGGGTGCGTCCTGTGTCTCGGCCAAGGCGTGGTTCATGGCAGCGGTGGAATCGAGTCCTGGTTGATCAGGCTTGCGTGACGTGCGACTTGGAGGCGCCGCGCCGCCAAATCCGCCTCCCCCAAATCCGCCGCCGCCCATGCCACCACCCATTCCCCCCATACCCATTATCTCGCTTTCCATGAAGTCGGCATCGGCGGCCCCATCACGATCATTGTCAGTATCTGTGGCGGTTAGCGGCGTTTGATCACTCGCCCCCTCGGCGCGGCTGAGCGTTTCGTTGAATGACGGTGCCATGGCGACGTGACTCTCCGGGCGATCGGCGTGTTGGATTCTAGCGCGGGCGATCGAGTGCATGTCCATCGCGAACAAGACCGGGTTACCATCGATAAGGCGTAGATCCACGTTCGACCAATCGGTGCCCGAAGTGTTATCGACGATACTGCGGTGAATCAGTTTTTCTCCTTCGATACGATAGCTGACCTTCCACATCGGAACGCGACGCATGATGCCGACGGTGACTTTTCGTTTTTCGCCGGGGGCGAATATAAACTCAATTTGACTCGTTGGCAGTTTGCTGGGCTTGGCAAGAGTGGAGAGGGCCGCGTTGAGTTTTTCGTTGAACGCCTCATCGGTGGAGCGGATAGAGGCGGCATCTTCGACGCGCGAAGTCCGCAGCCCCTCACCGGTGAGCACGGTCATGTACTCACGATCTTCGCGGACGTCGCCCACGCGATCCGTTCTCTGTTCGATCGCGACGAGGGTCCCTTCGATGTCCTTACCGACGTGCATCGTGGCCACGATGGGCTGGCCTTTCATCGAAAGCAGCAGATCACCGAGTGTTCGCGTGTTGGGTACGATCGGTGTCGGCTGGATCGGATCTTTGGCTGCGGCAAGGCGAATTTCACCTCCACCGGCGGGATCGATCACGCGTGAGACCCGGATCGCCTCGTCGACTTCGAAGGTGCCCACGTCAACGGAGAACTTTCTCGAACCCTCGACGGTGCCGGAGTATTCGAACCATCCTTTCCCCGCTGCGTGCAGCGTCACCGACGTGAGCGGCAAGTCAAAGCGGACGGGAGCGGACTCTGCGGAGGCGGAGTCAAGCGCGGTGTCGGAGTCAGCCGCGGAGGCAGTCGGTTCGTCCGCCCATAATACGGGGGCGAGAAATAGTGACAGCAAGCAGCAGCAGAGGCGGTTCATCTGAAAAATCCCAGCAAAGCGGGTGTGCGGTCAAGAGACCGTTAGGATCGGGCGGCATTTTAGTGTCGGCTTTCGCTCCGCGAAAGAAACGCTCCACGCAACTTTCGCGGAGCGAAAGACGACCATTCTTTTCCGCTCGATCTTTATTGTAATCCACTTCTTGATGAGTCGTCGGAACGTCTTCTGCCACGAGTTATTCGTCGGCGCGCGACGCTGGCGAGCGGGTTACACTCGTTGGTGGTTGGCATCTCGTCGTCATTCCCAGCCCGATCTTCTCTCCGTGGTGTCCGATCAATGAATTTTTGCTGCCCGTATATCGCTTGGCCATCACTTCTCTGTGGCCTCATTGTCATCCTGGCGAGCGGCACTGAGACTTCGGGGCAAGAGCTGGACGTACCCTCGCCGACGTCCAAGATCCCAATCTTAGACACGGTGATCGATTCGTGGCCGGTCGATGCGACAATGACGCGGGATCAGGAGTGTGCGATTTGGGCAAAACTCTGCCAGCCGTACACACCCATCGCCATTCGTATTCCGCTGGATCGCTGGGTGGATTCAATCGCAACAATCTGTCCGATCGAAATCGACGAGCATTCCCTCGAAAGTATTGGTCTTACGTCTGACGTTCCGGTCACTTTTCGACTGGATACCCCACCACAGCCCTTGCTTGTTCATGTCCTGTCGGCACTGGAATCGCTTGAATGCGTGATTGAGATTCGCCATGGCGTTGTACGGATCACGACGGAGGATTCGGCGGAGAGGAAGCTCTCGGTACGGATCTATGACGTTTCCACGCTGACAGGCGATCGAGACGGGCGTGAAAGAGTTATCGCGATGAAGTTTTTGATGGATACCATCCAAAACATAATCGATCCGGACGGATGGGAGCATTTGGGGGGCTCGTCCGTACTCAAGATTTTCCCAATGAAGACCAAGCAACTTCTCTGTGCCGCGACCACGACCCAGACGCACTGGAAGTTGCAGTCGTTCTTGGATCAACTGCAGCGGGCGGGCGGCGGAACGCCGGAACCGACGATTCCCAACCGACGAGTTTCGTCGGTGCCAAACGCA
>JBDNIG010000297.1:0-5674 GCA_041688415.1 Rhodopirellula sp.
GAAATTGGTATCAAAAAACGACTTCCGACATCATTTCGACAGCCGAGAAACCCGGATGACTCAGTTCTTCGCCATACCAAGGAACCGAAAAAACCTGAAAAACAGGCCATCTCGCCGATTTCCGGACAGACACTAGCTACTCGCGAAGTACCGCAGCGGCGTGTTGGGCGAATAAGCCACGCAAATCCTGTTCGTACGTCCGCAAAATCTGTTCGCCCAGACCATCGATGTCACCGCAGCGGTAGAGCGCACGAGCCAGGATAATCTCGCGCAGCGGTTGGGAACGCTCTTCGTTCCCCGAGGTGTCACCGGAAGCCGAAATTTCGGTGATCGCATGCCCCATCATCCCTTCTTTTCGCAACAAATCGGCTAACGGCTTCGCCGCTTTCGAATCGGCGATCGTTTCGAGTGCCATCGCAACGGCGCGATGATGTGAAAACTCGGTCGAGGCATCGAGTTGCTCAAGCTTTCTTAGAATCGGTGCGAGGACATCCTCGGCTCCCGAGCGTCCCAACGCAATGATGTGAGAATCGAGGCGAGAAATGCTGCCGCCGTATTGCCCCATTCCACGGAAATTCCAGCCCGCGTCCCACGACGCTTCGTCGATCCCGTCGATCCCGTCGATCAACACCTCAGAGCCGGTTGAATCACCAAGCATCCCGAGTATGTTCGCATAAACCAGCTTGTCCTCATCGCTCAATGCAGAAGTCATGGCAGCTTTGAGGAGCGGAAGTGCGGTGTCACTATTCTCCAAAATCACCGGGAGACCACGATACTCATGGACAACTGACTTGACTGCCGCCGCGATTTGTTCGGTCGTCATCACTGCCGAATCACGCTGCGTCAGCACTTCGGGATCAAGTGAACCAATTTCAATCAGGTGTTGCTGTAGCGCCGTCAGATTGATGGATCGGAGTGATGTATTATCCTCCGCCGCCATCGCAGCGGCAACGCCCGCCGCATAACCTTGATTCTGGATGCAAGCCTGCATCCTCAGGATCGGCATCGAGTCGCGATGAGCACTAATCGCTAGTCCAGTGACCAAAATCCCATCAAGTTCCTTCGGCAACAATGCTCGGTAGGGTACCGGCACCGTCATTTGCTTCTTGTCTGGAAAGTTGATAAGAAAAACCGGGTGAACGGTGAAGCCATGCGTATCGAAATTGCTTTGATGCATCGCGATGGTGTCGTAGTAGGTTCGTCCATTCATCAAATCCAATGGAGTGATGAAGACCTCACCAACAATTCTCCGTCGTTCACGTGAGTCGATAAACGACGAGATGTCGTAGCTGTCTTTGTACTTCCGTCGTGCAGAAACGATCATCCGCCACTGATCCACCGGGTCGGACTCATCCGAGAACGAGTAGTCGGTATTGGTGTAGCCGGTACCCAGAGCCCGCGGTGACAGCCCGGTCCCCTGCATCGCGACGTGGTCCGATGACGTGGTGATTGTTTCCGCACCGGCGGCAGCGGCGACGTCAGCATTGCCGGTTGCATCGACGACGGTTTTTGCCAACACGGCTCCCCGCTGTGTCGGCGTGGCAACGACAACCCCTTTGACGAAATCGCCACTGAGAAGCGTGCCGACGCCGAGCGTCGAGAACCAGATATCACAACCTGCTTTGCGAGCCTGCGTTCGCCAGTATTCACGCTTCGCGATTGGGTTCCAACCACCGCGACGCTTGGGACCACCCATCGCCGCGACGCTTTGGTCGACTTCGCTGCTAAAACCTTTTCGATAGCCGTGGTAGTAACTACTGATCAATCCTAATGTGCCGACGCCGCCGAGATGATCTTGATACTCGATCAACAACGTTTTTGACCCCCGACGTGCCGCACCAATCGCCGCCGGTGCGCCCCCAGTTCCGCCACCTACGACGACCACGTCGTATTGGCCAAGAATTGGCAATGCACACTCCGGCGACGAAACTGTCGGCATGTTCGCGTCCGATGGCCGGGAGCCTTGCAGAAACTCATGCACGCTGATGTGCTCATTGGCATCCTCGGCTTTCTGCCCCGCCACGGTTAAACCTTTGAGTTCTCCGATGTCGTCGACCTGCCGTGTTGAAGCAACCCCGATCCGCGTCCCCAATCGCATCAAGTTCAAAGGACGCATCAACGTCGCGGCATCCGTGCGGGAAACGCCCGCCGCACCACCGAGCACGTACATTCGCGACATGCCCGTTGGCTCAGTGATGCCGAGAGAGACCGTGGCCGGATCAAATTCACCCTCGGTCGAACTGGCTTCTGTGATGATCGGGTCCGGTGGGATTTGGAACAGGAAATCGGATTCATCCACCAAGGCGACGTCGAACGTCTTGTCCCGGAATTGCTGTTCCGCTTCGGCGAACGAGGCGTAGCGAGTATCTTTCAGCGCGATGTCCATCGAGTAGACGAACACATCGTGCAGACCCTCCTTCGAAGCGAATTTTACATCCGCTTGTTTCACACGCAGTCCCGGTGCCGATTTCGCTTCACCGCCCACCACGATTCTCTGGAACGTTTGTGGCTGCGACGGATAGGCGGCGCATTGAGCTCCCGCGATCCTGGCCACGGTGCCACGCATGGTCGCATCGATGATCGTCTTTGCCTTGACGGCTTGTCGGCCGGCGCGATTCGCCATCACGACACCGGCGAGCTCCCCCTGTTCATCTCGCAGCACATCCGTCACCGGTGAACCGTAAAGAAACGTCACACCCGCGTCGATCAGAGCTTGATCCAACGCATATTTGACTTGCATCGGAGTGGGCGGTTGGCGAACCTGGTCCGTTTGCTCACGTACCGGACGATCTTCGATGACGATCAATTCGCCTAGCAACATCCGCTCGGCCCGCTCGGTCTTACGAACCAAAACCTTGACGTGACTGCAAGGCTGCTCAATGGTCAACGTTAAATTGATCGGGATGTCTTCGGACAACCCAGAATCGAGTTTCTCGTTCTTCACCACGCCGAGATCACGCCACTGAGTCCCGTTCGGGGACGTCCAAACCTGCATCTCACCCACTTCGAACTCGCCATCACGTTGATAGGCGAGTAGATGCAACTGCTTGACTCGCTTGTTGCCTTCCAGTTTTGCAACAATCGTTACATCTTTACTGAATTGCACCGACTCGTGCGCGGCGCTACCGGAGCGTTTGTCGGCTAATTTCGATGGTGGTTTGCTGTCGGCGTGAGCGGAATCCGAAGGCTGGTCCGTCTCGTAGGTTATCGGAAGACGATTGACCCAGACCGACTCAAGATCCGGTGTCACAAAGAGCTTCTTTTCCAAAGCAGACTGCGGTTGCTCGTCTGGCTGGAGCCACAGTCGAAGGGTGCCACAGACGTCTTCACCAAGGTAAGGTCTCGGGGCGGCAAGGAAAACGGACGCCCCGTTTTCCGCCGCGGCAACGGCAGCCGAGACGGCCCCGGTCGTACCGCCGACGACCACCACGTCGGCTTCATAAGCCAGCGGAATCGCACGCTCGGATTGCAACACGCTCGTGTCAGCCTGAGCAAAGGATGTGACGGTAAAACAGAAAACCAGTATTAGTAGTAGAAATCGTTTCATGGATCATCCAAAGGTGGGACGTAACGGCCTGTTGATTTAATCGCGTCAGGAAATTAGCTGTTAATCATAACCCGACGCGTAAGCGAGGGATGCGAACCGATCCCTCGCTTACGCGTCGGGTTACTAAATCAACAGGCCGGTAAGGGTCGAAAGCCCTGACGGCTTCCGCTACATTATCTTTTCGATCCGTTAGTTTAACACAACTCAACTCGTTGCGATGCCTCGTATTTGATGACGCCGCTACCCATTGTCGATCCCCCCCGCCGGCAACACCACGCGGCGAAAACCGCCTCGCGGTTTCGCACCGTCGCTGTCCATACTTACCGAGTCGGCCTTTTTCTAACCATCATTGCCATGATTCACCTTGGCCATCGCTGGTACACCGCTCAGCGTCGGGGCGACCGTGCCGAGCCGATCCCTGTCGCTAAAGTCCTGACATTCTTTCGGGAAGCGAAGCAACTTGGCGCGTACGATCCAGAGCATGGCGAACAAACGGTGACGGACCGTGACGGGAAATCATTGGGCTTTGTCGTGCAAACCTCGCCCGAATCCGACAAAGTGATCGGTTTTTCCGGACCAACCAATACGCTGATCGCATTCAACACCGACAACAAGGTTTCCGGCCTGACTGTCATTCGTAGTGGTGATACGAAAGAGCATCTTCAAGACGTCGTGCAAAACGAAGCCTTCATGACTTCCCTGAACGGGTTGTCTTGGCAACAAGTTGGCGCCGCTCAGGTCGATGCCGTTTCGGGTGCGACGTTGACGAGCATGGCGATCATGGACGGAATTACGCTGCGTCTGGGAGGCCAGAATCCATCGTCGCGATTTCCCGACCCCATCTCGATCAACGAAGTCAAACCGTTTTTTGACACTGCGGTTTCACTCCTCCAGGATGATCAAAAACCGAGCCTACTCCAAGTTCTCAATGAACAGGACGAGGTGATCGGAAACGTCGTCCGCACGTCCCCCCACGCCGATCAGATGATCGGTTATCAAGGCCCCACCGACACGCTCATCGCAATCAACGACGAAGGCACGGTGATCGGTGCGGCCATTCGGCATAGCTATGACAATGAACCGTATGTCCGCTATGTCAAAGAAGACCACTATTTTTTTAATATCTTCAAAGGGTTCACCTTGGCCGATGTTGCCGCACTGGACATGGTCGATGCAGGAATCGAAGGTGTTTCGGGTGCGACAAAGACCAGCACCACGGTGGCGGAATCATTGATTGCAACCGCCGGGAAAATCGAGCAAGAAAAGCCGTTGCCTGAAAAGAAGCCGCAGGCATGGTTGCAGTTGACGACGCGTGACTATGGTACAACACTCGTCATCGTCGCGGCACTCGTGATCGCATTGACTCACTTGCGAGGCAACAAACGGTTGCGAATCGGGTTGCAGGTCGTGCTGGTGGTTTATCTTGGTTTCATCAACGCGGACATGCTCTCGCAAGCTCTGTTGGTGGGATGGTCCAGAAACGGCGCCCCTTGGAAAGGGGCACCCGCGCTGGTGCTGTTAACGTTGGCTGCGTTAGCTTGTCCGATTTTCACGCGACGGCAAGTCTACTGCACTCACCTGTGTCCTTTCGGGGCGTTGCAAGATTGGCTGCGGCGAGTACCACTACGTGTGCGCGTTCCTCGGCGGATTGATCGAATCTTGCGGTTGCTGCCTGCGGCGTTATTGGTCTTTGTCGTTGTCGTCACGATGCTGCACTTACCGATAAGTCTGGTTGGACTCGAGCCGTTTGACGCATTCGTCTTTCGCATTGCCGGAGCCGCGACGATTACCATTGCGGTAATCGGCCTGGTCTCATCGGCCGTGGTGCCGATGGCATACTGTCACTACGGATGTCCAACGGGTGAGATGCTCCGTTACCTCCGGCTCAGCGGCGCGAGTGGCCGATTCGCGGGCCGCGATCTCTTAGCCACCGCACTCACCCTCGCCGCCGTCAGCATGTATCTGTGGTCAGCGACGTGATCATCGTGTTCTGCCCAGCGACCAACTTTCTTAATTTCCAGGTTTGAGTCGTTCACATCGCGGTAGGGACGGCTATTGCCAGCCGCCCCCCGCACAGATCCGTACTTGAAGGATTACCTCATACGGCTCCTGCCTTAAGTCGGTCGC
>JBDNIG010000298.1:0-7984 GCA_041688415.1 Rhodopirellula sp.
CCCGAGACGCTTTCCTGAAGCAATTCCCCAGCCTGTCTAGCAGATTACGAGAATTGATGGATGCGGCGGATTAGATCGGCAGTTTCACCCATGCCAGCGGCCAACCGACGTCACAGCCCACCGGGTCGGCTGCCAATCAATTCCCGCACGCTGATTCCACGCCCCGCAGCAAAGACGTCGAAACCATTGGGATCGACGCGCTCGGACCGGATCAATCCGAAGACGATCTCTCGGGGCTCGACCCACACGCGACCCTCCCGGTGGCCCACCGACCCCAGGGTGATTCGGGGCCATCGCTGCCGTTTGAAATGGAAGACTACACCCTCTTGAAAGTGCTCGGCGTGGGCGGCATGGGAGTCGTCTATTTAGCCCAACAACGCGACCTCGATCGCCTCGTTGCTGTGAAGATGATCCGCAGCGGAATCTTGGCGGGATCGGATGAAGTCAAACGCTTTTATACCGAAGCCAAAGCCGCCGGTCGCTTGCGGCATCCGAACATTGTCGCCGTGCACCAGTTTGGTCAGCGGGCCGGACACCACTTCTTCTCGATGCAGTACATCCAAGGCACCGACCTCCAACGCGTGCTCAAGAACGGACCGCTACCGTCGCGCCGCGCCGCCGCAGTCGTCCGCGACGTCGCCCGCGCAATCCAGCACGCCCATAGCCGCGGCGTCTTGCACCGCGATCTCAAACCGGGCAACGTGATGATCGACGAACACGATCAAGTTCACGTGACCGATTTTGGGCTGGCCAAACACATCGATGCCGACAGCAGCTTGACCGGCCAAGGAACCGCGATTGGCACGCCCCACTACATGGCTCCCGAACAGGCCGTTGGCCACAGCGACCAGGCGACCACGCAGAGTGACATCTACTCACTCGGCGGGATCCTGTTTGCTGCCATCGCCGGACGCCCGCCACTCGTCGGTGATACCGTCATGCAGACCTTGATGCGGGTGGCCCATCATCCCGCGCCGGCGCTGCGAAGCGTGTGCCCTCAAGCCGACGTTGAGATCGAAGCGATCGTCGGTAAATGTTTGGAGAAACAACCGCAACTGCGTTACGCCACCGCCGGGCAACTCGCCGATGACCTCGATCGTTACCTGGCGGGCAAGTCCATCACGGCGCGTTCGAAAAGTAGACTCGGTCGAACCGTCGCGTGGACGCGGCAGGTGCCCGTGATCGCTGCCCTGACGGGCCAGCCCACGACGGATGCGCCGCTCAGCCAGCGACGATTTCAGACATTGATGTTGATGCTCGCCATCCTCGTACCACTGGTACTCTTGTCATGGTCGTGGTGGCATCGACATCGAAGCGCCGCGATGCCCCGGCACGTCAGTTTCGCGGGCGGGTTGGTCGGCGGGCTTTACACCAACACGGCGCAACATCTCGCCGACGTGCTGCAACGGGAAACCGGAGTGCCATGTGATGTCATTCCGACCCGTGGTACGTGGGACAACCGAGCCAAACTGCTGGCCGGTCAAGTCCAACTGGCGCCCTTGCAGGCGTCCGCGATCGGCGGCGAAGAACTCGCGGTCATCGCGCCGTTGTTCTACGAAGCCGTCCATGTCCTCGTGCGGCGTGATGGCCCCGTACACGTCATCGCGGATCTGCCCGGAAACGCGATCGCCGTGGGGCCGCCCGGCAGCGGTTCCCGCCGCGCCGCCGAATTGGTACTGGATTCCCTGAAGCTCAACGGCACCACCTGCCCACGCATCGATCTTGAATGGCCCCAACTCAAAACGATGCTCGTTCCCGCCGCTGGTCAGAAAACCAAGGTGTCCGTCGCGATCATCTGCATCGGCCCCGGCAGTGAACTCGTCCGGGGGCTGCTGGCCGATGGCAGCTGGGAACTGATCTCGCTCACCAATTCCGTCGCGATCTCACTGCAACACCCCACGCTCCGCCCCATGACTCTGCAGCGATCAACCTATCGCAGCGATACCTATACCGCGGAAACAACATCTCCGGTTGCCGATGATCCATCGCCCGCGACGAAGACTCGTGAAGCACCCCGTCTGCCTGAGAACAATCCAATCAACGAAGACATGACGATCGAAACGCTCGGCACGACCGCGTTTTTGGTCTGTCGGCAGGATACCTCCAACGCACTCGTTCGAGCGGCGCTCCAGGCACTCTATCATCCACCGACCATGGTTGGCTTGATCCCCGCCGATCATGCCGCCGAGTGGCAAGGCCTCGCCTTCCACCGCGCCGCCCGCGAGTATTTTCACCTACTAACCAAGTGACGTCGGAACAATAAGTGGCGTAAGCTTCCAGCTTGCGTTTTCCAATCGCAAGCTGGAAGCTTACGCCACATCAAGAGGCCGCCACTCATTGTTCTAGCGGTCCTTGTTTATCGCCCCATCGGTGCGGCGCCCGCTGAGTTCGTAGCGCGGTCTGTAGCCACCACCACGGTGGCAGGAACGTGACGCCAAACCCAGCCACAAAGACGGCGACTTGCCATGACTGTCGATCCTCGATTTGAATGGGACCATACACCGTCGTATGTCCCCCGACATCAACGGCCTCAGCAATCAGGGTGACGATGATATAAGCAGGTTTGGGAAAGTGTTTCGGTCTATCAGCCGTTTTGGCGTTAGCCACGGTTCTCGCATTCAATCGGGGCTAACGCCCAACCGGCTAATAGGGTTGTGCGGAATGAATTATCCGAACCTGCTTAAGAGGATCGCAGCCCAGCCAAGCAGCCGCGCAAACACGATGGTCACCCGCACGCGAAAGACAACGAAGACGCCAATACAGACAAACACGAGTGGCGTCCCATCAAAGAATCAGTCTTGCCGAAAAGAATCACCGAAGCGGTAAACAGATAGCTCACCGCGTGTGTGAAATCGAGACTCACTCGTCGACGTCTTCGTAATCCTCGTCGTCTTCGTAGGATTCATATTTGTCGGGTGATTCTTCTTGCACGACGGCGGCGACGCGTTGGGACATTGCATCGACGGACGCTTCAGGTTCGTCCGCGTCGACGGGTAGACCTTGCATCTGCTGCCACTGTGTCATCGTGAGCAGTACCTCGCGTGACTTCGCACCGTTGTACTGGCCGACGATGCCGTCTTCGGCCATGTAGTCGACCAGCCTGGCAGCACGGCCGTAGCCGATGCCGAGGCAACGTTGGATCAGCGATAGTGAGCCACGCCCTTCACGCACGACGACTTCGATCGCGCTCTCGTAGAGTTCGTCTTTCTTGCGGAGGTTTTCGACATTGAGTTCCCCGGCGCCACCCTCGCCATCGCCATCGACTTTCAGATTCATCAGTTCACCGATGAATTTCTGCTCCCCACCGCTACTGCAGTGCTCGCACACCCGGTCAATCTCGGCATCGGAAAGATAGGTGCCTTGACCGCGAATCAACACGCTCGTGCCGGGCCACAGGAACAGCATATCGCCATTGCCGAGCAGTTTGTCCGCGCCGTTTTCGTCGAGCACCACGCGGCTGTCCGTCTTGCTAGCGACCTGGAAGCTCAATCGGGCGGGCAGGTTACTCTTGATCAAACCGGTGATCACGTCGACGGTCGGTTTCTGGGTTGCGAGGATCAAGTGAATCCCCACCGCCCGGCTCTTTTGTGCCAAGCGAATGATGTGCTGCTCGACGTCCTTGCCCGCCGTCATCATCAAGTCCGCCATCTCGTCGGCAATTATCACAATGAAGGGGAGTTTATCGGGTACATCGGTGCCGCCCTCTTCGTCATCGATTTCGAGTCGCCGCAGGACTTCTTCTCGGCCCAGATCGTTGTAGCTGTTGATGTGCCGCACGCCGGCCTTGGCGAGCAATGAGTACCGCTCTTCCATCTTGTCGACGGCCCAGCCGAGAATCGCTTCGGCCTTCTTCATGTCCGTGATCACCGGGTGCATGAGGTGCGGCAAGCGACCGTAACCGCTCAGCTCGACCATCTTGGGGTCGATCATCAACATCCGCACCTCGTCCGGTTTGCAGCACATCAGGATGCTGACGATGATCGCATTGAGGCACACTGATTTCCCCGTCCCGGTACGTCCGGCGATCAACAGGTGAGGCATCTTGGCGAGGTCCACCGGCATCGGTGAACCTGAGACGTCTTGTCCGAGGAACACGGGGATGTTCATCTTGTGAACCCGCGAGTCGGACTGTTCGATCACGTCACGAAGCCGCACGACTTGGCGGATTTCGTTGGGGACCTCGATGCCGACGGTATTCTTGCCGGGGATCGGCGCGACGACGCGAACACTCGGCACCCGCAATGCGATGGCCAGATCGTCGGCGAGGGCACTGATTTTGTTGAGTCGCAAACCGGCTTCGAGTTCGATCTCGTACTGCGCGATGACCGGGCCGAGTTGAATGTCGGTAACCCGCACGTTGCATCCGAAATTGCAGATAGTATCTTGCAGCAACAGTGCTTTGCGGCGGGCCTCGGCTTCCTGCTCGTCGTAGTCGAACCCGTCACTGCTTTCGAGCAATTCGAGACTGGGCAGGTTGTAATCGGATAGGTCTCCGCTGGAATCATGAACGGCATCGTCGAGTTGCTCCCGCATATCCTTCTTGCGAGGAATCTGAACGTTGGGTTCAGGCGGTTCCTCATGAGCTTCGTCGTTGCGGAGGTCGTGTACCTCGTCGTCATATTCGAGCTCGCGGGTGACACGCTCGTCGTCGTCCCCGTGTTCGTACTCGTACTGCTCTTCGTGCTCCTTTTCGTGGGACTCAGGCGGAGCCGTGGCTGTTTTTTTAGCCGGAGCGGATACCGGCGGCGTCTCCGGCGCAGCAGCTGATTCGCTCGCCGTTTCACTGGGGCGACGCGGTTGGCGGATCTGAAATTCAGCCTCGCGTTTGGCTTTGCCTTTCCCAGTTTCCGCTGGCTGCTCTCCATCGAGCAAGATCGGTGACTCGGTATCGCTGAACGGCTGACGTCGACGCTGCAGTGTCACGGGCATCGCGCCAGCCGCTCGTGAAATCCCTCGTCGTGACACTTTCGCACCACCCAACACCACCCGGCGCCCGGCGTAAATGAGCATGTAATCGGTCGTCAGCAGCAAGCCAACGGCCAAGGTCGTGAGCGTCAGAATCCACGAGCCGACTGGATGAAAATGTTGCAGCAGGAACGCGGCACCCATCGCACCGAGATAGCCGCCATTCCCGACAACAGGCATTCCCGCGAGCTGGATCGTCGTCATAGCGGCTCCGGTGCAGACGGCGAGCAACGTCACGCAGCCGCCGAGAGACCGCAGCACGGGTGCATTCATCTGCCCGCGAATCAGCAATGCCGTCGACACGCCGCCACCGGCTCCGATCAATAAAGCCACGCCGATGCCGACGAGATCGAGCAAGAACGACGAGATCAACGCACCGAGCGAACCGCAGGCGTTGTGAATGTTCTCGTTGACCGGATAAACCGAAACGTCAGGCCTGTAGAGTGTCGAAACCGGCCAGATCGAATTGGTGACCGGGTCGGCAGGGTCGTGCGTCAATACCGCCACAAACGTCAGCAGCGTCGCCGCCACGAGCGCGAGCGCAGGAATGTCCCGACGCAGCGAAACACTGCGCGCGGTGTCGACGGTAGAGGGACTGGCTTCGGACATGGGAGAGCTGGGAAGCTGCTAGCTATTGGCGACTAGCTATTGGGGGACGGTTTCGAACGGGAGTGCCGGAGGCACGGCAGGCGTTAGCCCCAGCTTTGGAGTCTTGCCGTGGCGTAAGCTTCCAGCTTGCGTTTTCTGAATCGCAAGCTGGAAGCTTACGCCACTTATTGTTCCGACGGTTCTTAAGTTCCCTAAATGCTGCCGTCGCTCCGCGACTTTTAGGGCAACCGTCGATCCATTGGCTAGGCGCTAGCAGCTAATCGTTGGTAGCTAGCTGCTTCTTCATCGTCATCTTCGGCCCCCGCCCTACAACAGACTTCGATTTCGCGTCATAATTGCTCGCCTTCCCGACCCATTCCTCGGCAATGGCACCCCCCCCACAATGTTTCACGACAAAATCGGCGATCTCGGCATCACCTTCGACGACGTTCTCCTATTGCCTGCCTACAGCGAGGTGGTGCCCAGCGAAGTGGACATCAGTAGCCAGTTGACGCAGCGGATTCGGCTGCAAATCCCGCTCATCTCGTCGCCGATGGACACGGTCACCGAAGCGGAAATGGCGATCGCACTCGCCAAGGAAGGCGGGCTGGGCATCGTCCACAAGAACCTCTCGGTCAGGCAGCAGACCGACGAGGTGCTCAAGGTGAAGCGGTCCGCCAACGGCATCATCGTCGACCCCGTCACGCTCGGCCCAGACGAACAGGTCGGCAAGGCCGCCGAAATGATGGATCGAGCGAATGTCTCAGGCATCCCCATCGTGACGGGGGATCGGACCCTCGTGGGCATCCTGACAAGGCGTGATTTGCGGTTCCTCGAAGATCCAAATCGGCCAGTTTCCGAGGTCATGACTAAAAATAATTTGGTAACGGCTGTGGGGAATGTGAGTCTTGCAGAAGCTGAGAAGATTTTAACGGAAAAAAGGGTGGAGAAGCTTCTCCTGATTGACGAAGAAAGAAAACTGACGGGGTTAATTACGATTCGCGACATCGACATGATGAAGCGGTACCCGCGGGCATGCAAAGACTCGCAGGGCCGGCTTCGTGTCGGGGCCGCGATCGGCGTCGGGGATTTCGATCGCGCCGAAAAGCTGGTCAATCAAGGCGTGGACCTGCTCGTGGTCGATTCAGCTCACGGACATACCAAGAACGTGATCGACACCGTCAAAGAAATTAAAACGAACAAGAGTTGGGACATCGATGTTGTGGCTGGAAATGTCGCGACGGCTCAGGGGGCAGCGGATTTGATCGCTGCCGGTGCCGACGCGGTGAAGGTCGGCATCGGGCCCGGATCGATTTGCACCACGCGGGTGATCAGCGGCATTGGAGTGCCGCAGGTGACGGCGATCCTCAACGCGGTGCAAGTTGCATACGAACGAAACATTCCTGTCATCGCTGACGGCGGTATTCGCTTCAGCGGTGACATTACCAAAGCACTCGCCGCCGGGGCGAGCACGGTCATGATCGGCAGCCTGTTTGCCGGACTCGCCGAAAGCCCTGGCGAAATGATTCTCTACCAAGGTCGCACGTTCAAGGCGTACCGCGGAATGGGATCCATGGGGGCAATGGTCAAAGGCAGCAGTGACCGGTATCGCCAAAAAGGCTCCGACGTGGGCAAACTCGTCCCCGAAGGTGTCGAAGGACGCGTGCCGTTCAAAGGGCCGCTGTCGGATTACGCTTACCAATTGGTCGGCGGACTCCGCGCCGGCATGGGATACATTGGTACACGGACGATCGAAGAACTACGTCGGGACGCGAAATTCATTCGCGTGTCGGCAGCCACGGTGAGGGAGAACCACCCACATGACATTGCAATCACCCAAGAAGCGCCGAATTACAGCCCGGACGTTCAATCGGGCGATTCGTTGTAGCCCCCTCGCGGCGGCTGTGCTGATCAGCGGCGCGTCAATCTCGCCGGTGGCCGCTCAATCAACCGGCTGGCGCGGCAACCCCGGTCTCCGTCCAATACCCCAGGTTCGCTCCGCCACCATCGCGACAAGTTCATCGAGTCAATCCAGCGGAGCCACCCCCACTCAGCGTCCTGGTTGGAACCTAAAGTGGCGGACCAGCCCCCAGATTGCCGCCGAGCAGGCCCGCCAGATCAGCGACGCCGCATTCGCTCAGGCACCACCGCAACGGCAGGTTGCTCATTCATCTGATAACGCCACCTACACTCCTCGGAGCGTCGCGACCGCGTCCAGCTCGCCCAGCGAATCGTCGTCGCGAACCAGCGAGACAAACCGTCTGCGGCCAGCCACCGAATCCAACCTGCAACAGGTTGCTTGGACGAATCCACAATCGGATGCACCCAGTGGCGGCTTTTCGATGCCCGAAAATCAGTTCCGCGGTCCAGCAGTGACTCCACCGAGCACGGCCGCCCCGAGCCAGTCCGAGCCCGCGCTCCAGGCACCTGA
>JBDNIG010000299.1:0-6338 GCA_041688415.1 Rhodopirellula sp.
GTAAAAGCCACATTGTCGGCTATCACCATCCGCTGAACACCCCGCCACAGGGTGGAAAGGTCGATCGCGACATGCTAGCAAATCAAAGTCGCTCAAACACGGGGAAAACGGACCCGCGATCGCTCACCGGGAATCGCTGGTGCCTGGGCGTATCCGTCTGACGTGTTCGGCGGGCAATGTTCCTGCCGCCGCTGTCGATCTTGCGCGCCCGCACAAGGCCGAATTGATCAAACTGCTTTCCCGTCGGCGTGGGTGTTGTCCGCACAACAACGCGGCGAACTACATCGACGTGCCTGCACCCCATCGGCCTGGGTGGATCCGCTCGACGTGCAAAGTGTGTGAATGCTTAGTGGGATATCGACCGACCGCCTAGCCGATCATCCGGCACCGTAGCGGACTCGGCAGGGGGTGGCACCCGCGGGAAGGGGGGGGATAGTCGTTTTTTGACGCTCGACAGGTAACGACCTAAAGCTGCCCGAAACGCTCTGCCCGTGCAGCAAAATGGTTTTATTTCGCGGGCGGCCGCGTTCAGTAGCTCGTAATCTCGATCATCCGAAAATGGTCAAATGGCTCAAGTGCAAGAGCGTTAAATGCCCACTCCTCGCCCGCCCCCATGCTCGACAGATTGTCAAAAGCGGTGCCAACACGGGTTTCTCCCTGGTAAAGCGCAAATTCGATCTGCACATAGCTAACCGCCGCCCCATTATTGCGAATCTTGCCAGTGATATGTCGCTCGCCACCTGAGGGCTCGGCAACAAACTCAAAAGCCGAACTGTCACTGGCAGTAGACGTTACAAGCGGGACCGCCTTCCAGATAGCCATCACGGCGATACCGATAATCGCCGCGGTAATCAGCGATGCAAAGGCAGTTACCCAAAAATCGTTTTTTGGATTTGCTCGATTGGCTCTAGCTTTGGCTTTGTCGTCCCGTAGTTTCGCGACCCGCTGCATCTCCCCACAATTCGGGCAAGCCGCTACAGGCTCGGTCGACTCAAATCCCGTCCCGCATTTATCGCATGTTGCTTTCATCATTGTTCCCTGGTTTGCAAGAGTTGCCCCCCCCATCCTAGCCAATCGCGCCCGCCGTGTGTGATACAAGCCAATGGACACCACGAACGGCAACCCGCACAGCAAAGTGAATCTTCGCGGGCTGGTCGAATCGTGCCGACACCGACACATACGACTGGCGATACCCGAACCAAGTCGATTCGATCAGGTTTGCGATTCAGACATCTGGCCGGATTCAGAAAGACGAACCGTGGGCCATAGCGGGGGGCACTTTCCGCAAGCTGCGCGACATCGGGTTAGGATGGCTCGCAACGAACGGTGAGATCAATTACGCGACGAAAATGGATGACATTGACCGGCAGCGTGAAGAAAACCGACCGGGAGCGGAAAGGCGAACTCGCACCGTCAATGCTCACGGCACTGAACGAGACGACGTGATTCTGGGCCGAGCAACCCGGCAAGAGCGTTAGGCGTCAATTTGCGACCCCGACACTGAGCTAAAAGCGAGGCGACGCAGCCCTCATGGACGTCGATAGTGCAGATTCATATTTGCGCCGAGTCGCTATTGAAACTTGGCTTCCCGAATTGCACCACAACCTCTGAACGCTCGCGGATCATGGCTGCTTTTTTGCCTTTGCCGTAAGTGGAAGATGGGTCTGGAGACACATTCACATGGGCCGCAACACCGTCTTCGATTTGAAATGCCGCCTTATACCCGCATTCCTGAAGATCTTGGTACTTAACACGAACAATGCCATAGTTCTTATCACCCCAGCGACACTTCGCATGCTCCAAAGCCTTTGTCGAATCGAATTCTGATTCAAGAAACATGGAGAACTGTGGTTTCTTGTAGTAATTTGATGCTGGCTTGTTCTCCTTTTCGTTCCAGAAGTTGTCTGTTGTAACGATCCAGATAAGACAATCTCCAGGATTAGGCTCCGACCCTTGCTCACGCACCTAATCGCTCGTTACTTCAACCAGGAAAGAAGATCTTGAATAGCGTCTTCGAATCGTCGGACCGCGGAAGGGTCCGAGCCCGTTAGTAACGGCAGTTCCCCCTCGGTTCCCGCTGCGGGGTCGCTGTCCCAGTGGAAGAAGCTTCTTGCACCGTCTGGCGAGAATTCAATCTCAAGGCGCTTCGATCCATTCTGCCATTCTAGCTGAATTCCGCCATCACAAGTCGGGTTTATCACGGTATTGGGATTGGAAATAGATCTTCTGCAAAAAATTGCAACCGCATCTACTACTTCGTCTTTCGGTGCCACAGCTCCGTATCCATCCCAATTGTTCGCCAGCGATCGAAGCTCATCCAACCTAGCCCTTACTCGATCCTCAGCATTTGGATCGTAGAACGTTCCACGAGTAGTGTAGCCAGGAAAAACGTTTGAACCGGACTGAGAGATTGGGCTTGCAGTTTTTGTGATGCGCTGAGGGTCTGTTATTAGAGACATGTTATTTTGATTCTCTCCCACTTAATTCAATGCCCCAAGTCTTTTCGATCAAAGACTTTAGGTGAGTGACGGATGAAATGAACTTATCGGATGCATTCGCAAGCACTTCGCTCTCACTACTCCGAGTTTCATGGTTGCCGCTTACGTTCACAAGTCGTTCTGATTGTTCAATCGAAACGGCAATACTGGTGTTCTCCGGCGAGTCGAGAGAAACGGACGCTGAACGTCGCTTACTCTTGAGGCCATCCACTTTAGATGGCAAGGCCACTAATGAAGGGTGTATTTCGTCAAAGTTAGCCTTGAAAGCAACATTTGCGCCGACTGCCATCAGAGGTGTTTCCGCCAACCTTCGCAAAATTTTTGAGATTAGTTCTCCGCAGTCGAACTCTGGCGAATTACTGATGATCTCTATTCTCTGGGGGTCAACAACTAGCTTGTTCTCACTTTCGCCACCTAGGCTGATACGGAAACCCGGTCGAGAAAGTGCGAACTCCAAATTATCAGGATCGCCTTCAAGCACACCGCATTTTTCAAGCCAAGGAGGCGTGAAAATGTGTATGTTAAACGTGCCTACGGCAATGAGGCTGGCAGATTCGAATGTGAATCGGGTCACAGCAGACTGAGCTCTAGGGAAGTTGAAATGAAAATTAGAGAATTTGAAGGGGCCAAGTAATCTAAGAATAACTTAGACGCTCAAACAGACGCGTAGTTCGACAAACTTCTCGGAATTTAGACGATAGATGGACGAGAAACCAACCTGCAATAGGAAAAATCCGCATTGGGCGGTCTATCCAGATGCCCACCGAGTGGGAAAACTCATTGCCAAGGGAGATCACTCACTCATTTGCTACTCGGGCCAGTGACAGCGCTCTTGGTGAATCGCACGCGGTTCTCGAAATACCGAAAAGGGTATACCCTTTTTTGTGGTGCCAAACGCGTCCTAACAGGGTTTCGCGTTTTTCAGAAACGCATGTTCTTTTATAAGAAAACAGGCGTTTTACGATGCTGCCGAAAACCGTTTTTCAGTTTTCAAGACTAGAGCCTTCGTCCACTCGGCCACCCATCCGTTGCCAGAGTTTACGCCGCAAAGCGCCGCACGAAAAGTCCCTTGCTCGAATCAATCGTCGAGGCTGGTTTCAGCTTTGGTGTCCGCTCTCGATTTGCCCTTCTTTGATCACGATGCTGATGCCATCGCGAATCTGCAGCGGCTCCTCTTCGCCTTGGTGATCGACACCGGCGGCATTGGTGATCCGAACGTTCGTTCCAATCCGGCAATTTTTGTCGAGGATCGCTCCGGAGATGTAACTGCCCGTACCGATTCCAAGCGGTAACTTTCCGTCGCGAGCTTGGCCTTCCATTTCGATAAAATCCGCTCCCATCACCACGCTGTCTTTGATCGTGACGTTGTCGCTGATCACGGTTCGCAGCCCGATCACGCTGTTCTCGATTGTGACGTTGTCGCCGATCAGGCAGCCGTCGGCGATCAAGCTCCCGCTGATCGTGGATTTGCCCATGATCGTGGGCGGCAGGAACCGCGGGCGACTGTAGATCGGGGCGTGTCGATTGCGAATATCAAACGGCGGGTTCTTACTCGCCAGTGACAGGTTGGCTTCGTAGAACGAGCGAATCGTTCCGATGTCTTCCCAATAGCCGTCGAACAGGTGTAATTGCACCTTGTGGGTTTTGATCGCCTCGGGGAAGACTTCTTTACCAAAGTCGCTATGCAGGCTGTTTTCGAGCAATTCGACCATCAGGTCCTTGTCGAAAATGTACAAACCCATGCTGGCCAGCAGATCACGGCCTTGGCTGGGGATACCGCGTTCGTCGATCCAGCTCGGTTCCATGCGGACCGTTGCGATTTCTTCTTCGGTTTGCGGCTTTTCGACGAACCCACGGACTTGACCGGTTTCGTCCACTTGCATGATACCGAGTGCCGACGCGTCTTTACGCGTCACGGGGATGCCCGCGATCGTCGCGGCCGCTCCGGATTCGATGTGCGTTTTCATCATCTCGCGGAAATCCATCCGGTAGAGTTGATCACCCGATAAAATCAATACGTGCTTGATCCAGCTCTCACGCAGGTGAACGAGGTTCTTGCGGACGGCGTCCGCGGTGCCTTGGTACCAATCCGTTTCCGAATCCACGGTTTGCTGAGCGGCGAGCAGTTCGACAAATCCACCGTTGAAGTGATCGAAGGTGTACGTTTGCCGCAGGTGGCGGTGCAGACTCTCGGACAGGAACTGCGTCAGGACGTAGGACCGATTCAATCCGCTATTGATGCAGTTGCTAATGGGGATGTCGATCAGGCGATACTTGGCCGCCAACGGCACCGCCGGCTTGGCACGGATCTTCGTTAACGGGAATAGCCGTGTGCCGCGTCCGCCACCGAGGATCAATGCAATTGTGTTACTCAGATCCATGTTGTCTCGCTTAAATCAGAAGGATGCTCACCAGTACTTTTCGAAGCGAATTGTTCCCGCTTGGTGCTCCTGCACATCGTAGTGAAAACCAGCCGCTCGCAATAACGGTAGCATACCAGGATTCTCGGGCGCGTCGGCACCCGGGGGGACGTATCCAATCATCGCTGGATTCCCACACAGGAACACGTGCGTGTTGCTCGGTGAGAGCGGATCGCTGGCGAGTTCAGCCAACTTGCCACTGGTGAATAGCGATTGCAAATACTGCTTTCCGACGAAATGCGGATGGTCGGTGCGGATGTTTTCTTCTTCGCGAGTCGTCAGCGGCAGGTACACGTAGTTGAGGTACTGACGCATCCAAGCTTCATGCTCATCTTGGTAGGCACAATCGCGTCGATATCGCACGCTCGTGGCAATGACGATGCGACCGCGATGACCGGCCGCGAGTAGTTTCGCCGCCATGGCGTTGTGAGGTGCCTCGCCGGTCCCGGTGCCGAGGAGCAACATCGTGTCGTCGGGTCCATAACTGCCAAGCACATATTTCCCGGTGACCTTGCGTTCCATCACCAAGCGGTCGCCGACGGATTTGCAAAACAATCGTGGCGTCAGCGCGGGCGGTTTGCCAGCGGGCGACTCGCCATGGCGAACCAACGTGATGTAGAACTCCAAGTAATCAACGGATTCCTGGGTCGCCAATGTCCCGTCGGGATGCAACATCGGGCAGGAAATTGAATACGCGCGGCGGACAACTTTTCGCAACTTTTTGGCCGGGAGTTCTTGGGGCTGCGTGCCGCTGAGTCGCGGCTCCCAATTGCCCAAACCGACCGCGAGGTATTGCCCGGGCTCGTACGGCGGCAGCGGTTCGTCGGGGCGGATCCGAAACTTCGATAAGTCTTCGGTCAGATCGATCCGGTCGATGATCGTCGCATTGTAAAATTGATCACGGAGTTGCTGTTGCTCCTCGGGATCGGGCGGCGATTGGAGCGGTCTGCTGCCGGGTTGCGACGCCGGCTTACTCGGGCCAGCGTGTTTTTGGGACGGAGTGGAGGGGCTCACGAAGCTCATTCCTTTTACGATTCTTGCCGCGGACAGGGTCTCGAAAGAGTTACTATAATGAACTGTGGCACCACGATGGTGTGTTGCCAGCGAGGATTCGCGCTTCGTTCGCGAAACGGCCGACTTCCGCCGATCTCACCTCTGCAATCATTTTTTCCCTCACGGTCTCCCCATGTTTTATCTTGCTCTCCCCCGAGCCTGCCCACGCGATTGTCGACCGACGGCTCCGCCCGTCGGAAGTGGAAAACACTGTCGACCGACGGCTCCGCCCGTCGGAAGTGGAAAACACTGTCGACCGACGGCTCCGCCCGTCGGAAGTGGAAAACACTGTCGACCGACGGCTCCGCCCGTCGGAAGTAGAATTCGAAACGTCCTCCACCGAGCCAGTCTGCTCATGCTGGGGGGA
>JBDNIG010000300.1:0-45961 GCA_041688415.1 Rhodopirellula sp.
GGGGGGGGTGATGACATCGGCGAATCTTGCACCATCAAAGAAAATTGCTTTCCTTCAATTGCCGACCCTGGAGGTGTTTGCAGTATCACCATCGTGATACCTCACACGTTCATCAGGCAAGTCAACACACACGGGCTCGGTGTAGCGGAAACGAATTATACGTCAGCAGGCCCGAAGTTCAACCAACACCCCAGCGGAACCGACCTACACCCCGCCGCGACGCGGCTCACTTGGACATGGTTTTGTCGCAAAATCGCGGATTCGTCGTTCGAGAATATCTCGGTTTGCATACGTCGGCCCCATCGATAACGCGTTCTGATTGGTCACGCCGCGGACGGCTGATTTGGTGACTCACGTTTCCTAGCGTATCATTGGCGTCTGGTAATTCCACGTCGTTCGCTTCGGTCACCACCGGCGTCGGCAAAATCTTCCGTTAGGCGACCTACCATATTTTCATGTCGCGACTGCGGTGGATGACACGCGAGACTTCAATCCCTCCTTCAATCGGTCGGAAGAACACGACGTACTGCCCAACGCTGAGGGATCTGCAACCCGGAACGCCGAACCCTTTCCGGTCTTCGCCCGCACCCGGTTGCGTTGCAATGGTTTTACACGTGGCTTGTAATTTCGCCAGCCACTCACGCGCCGCTTGCGGCTTATCTCGTGCGATGTAATCAACGATCGACTCGAGGTCGTCATCTGCTTCCGGAGCGTAGACGACTTTCGCCATTAGCGATCTCCTCGTTCAATCTCTGCGATGCGTTCTTCTGCACGCGAATACACCTGATCCGCTGGCACGCCCTTTCCAGCATCAAGGCTCGCAAAGCCTTTCGCAACTTCCTCGCGAAGGGTCTCACGAGCTTCGAGCAACCGCAATCCTTCGGCTATCACTTCTTGCTGACTCAAAAATCGACGACCATCGACCATTCTCTGCACGAATGGCTCCATGCTGTTTGGGATTCCAGCACTCATTGACTACTCCAAAATAATTCCGAGGTTCGCCGGTCGCCCAACATGGTTTTGCCGCAAGGGCCTTCGGCACGCCTCCCATTGTACGCCACGCGGGCTGGCGGTGGTAGAATGACCTGATTGTTCGACTGCTTTCGCGTCGGTCACGAACGGCGTCGGCAAAACCTCCCGTTGTGGGACGCTAGCGATGTCTTTCGCCAGCCGTTCACAAGTAGATCCCGAAACGCAACGCTATGAAAATCACCGTCGAAACGAAAATCAACGCTCCAATTGATGCTGTCTGGGACTCTTGGAACGACCCCGATGAAATTGTCCAATGGAACGCTGCATCTGACGACTGGCATACAACTCAGGCTTCCGTCGATCTTCGAGTTGGCGATTCGATGTCTTCTCGAATGGAGGCGAAAGACGGCAGCATGGGCTTTGACTTTGCCGGTACATACACCGTAGTCGAGCACCAAAAGACCATCGCATTCGCGATGGACGACGCCCGCACCGTTCATGTTGAATTCGATGCGGGCGATGATGGCGTAACCCTACGCGAAACTTTTGACGCTGACGAAACCCATTCAACTGACCAGCAACGCGACGGGTGGCAGGCAATACTCAATCGTTTCCGCGACCATGTTGAGGCCAAGGTGCAATAGCCGATTGTGATTGACGCCTGTTTGGTGTGTTCCGCGTCCCACAACATGGTTTTTACGCATGGGCCTTCGGCTCACCTTCGCTTTTTGGCAACGGGCGATGGCATTGGTACAATTTCACTAACTCAGAGTCAACCGCTTCGTTTACGGCGGCGACGTAAAAACCTCCCGTTAGGCGACCTAATCGAATGGGTGTTTGTTACGATCTCGTCAACAACACGAAGCGCGAGCTGATCGCCTTCACGCGGATTCCAGCCCACAAGGACCGAGAGTTGGCCGGCAATCCCGCATCGTCCGCGATAACAACTTGGTATCTGCTGCAGAACGCGGGAGACGCAATCGCATTCGTCTCTGACACGAAGGACGAATGGCCGTTCGACACAGGTTCTCGCGACGACCTTCACGACTTCCCCGACGTCACCAATCGCATCATCGACGATCTGATCGCCAACGGGGTTCTCGCAGACCACGGCATCGGCTGGGCAGACGAATACGAACCGGAAACCGTATACTATCGTGACATCCGCAATGTGTGGTCGGTCGCCTAACATGGTTTTGCCGCAAAGCTGCGGCTTCGTCGGTGGAAAATCTCTCGGTTCGTCACGGTCAATCGCTTCGGTAACGCCGCCTGGTTCGCTACACCGCAGACGCCTCATTTGTTGATTCACATCAACGAGCGTATCATTAGCTGCTCGAAATTCAATGTCGCTCGTATCGGTCACCACCGGCGTCGGCAAAACCTTCCGGTGGGACTTAGAGTTCGTTTTTGTGCGTGTTTTGCGGGGTCAAATGCGTGGTCGGTGTTGGCACATTCTTGATTGTGACAAGAGTGTGACAAATCGCTCGCCGTCACTGCCTATGTTTCGTCCGTGTCTGGCACTTTCGAGTCGCCAGCCTCCGGTTCATCGAGGTTAAAAAGTGTGCCGTCGGTACAGTCCTCGGGCACGTCCAAAATTGGTTCGATTTTTTCGATGTTGCGTAGCGAAGCTTCGTCATCGCGGTGGAAATATCGCTTGGCCATCGAGTCGGTACGATGGCCCATCCAATCCATGACCGACTGCTGAGCGATGTTGTTCGCGGCGCAGTTGGAGTTGAAGAAGTGACGAAACGAGTGAGCTGTGATGGTCTGAAACTGAGCGTGCGGGAAGCGACTCTTCAGAGGTTGCAACGCGTGCTCACGCAGGTGATTGGCGAAGGTGTCGCAGCGAAGTTGTCCACCACGTGGTCCGTGCATTAGCAAGTCATCACTGCTGGATCGTCTCAATCCGTCGAGGATTCTCGCAACCCCCGTGTTGATCGGAACTTTTCGGCTGTATTTTGATTTCGTCTTTTTTGTTCCCTTTCCAGATTCGTGCCTGACAAGCAGGAAGCCTTTGCCGATTGGCTCGTCTGATTGGATACGTTCTACGTCATCGTAGGTCATCTGAGCAAGTTCGCCAAATCGCAGGCCGGTCAGGCTGAGAATGACGGCCGTGTCATAGAGCCATTTCTCGTTGGGCACGGCTCCCAGCGAATGAAGGATCGCTTTAATTTCCTCGAGCTTGGGGCAGTATCGTGTGGTCTCACTGGGGCGGTAGATCGGGTAGTCGAGAGAGTGTCGTGGATCAAGTCGCTTCTTTCGGATGAGATGACGGTGAACTTGGCACAGCAGCGTCAATTCAGTCGCCACCGAACTTTCAGTGCAATCTATGGATCGCCAGTTTGCAAACTCGTCGAGAAAGTCCTCATTGATTTGCTCCCAAAACTGAACATATTTAGTCGCGATGAAGCGTTCGATTGCTTTGAGACCGCGCTCGTAACGACACTGCGTGCTAACTGCGATTCCCTTTGCGGCCTTCGGGCGTTTCATATGCTTGCGGAACGCCACAAAGCCTGCTTCCATCGACAAGCCGAAGCCAGTGTTTTGCTCAAGTAAACGAGGCTCAGCCAATCCGAGTTTAACCGCGACGTGAAGGTCCAAATCGTGCGTAAGCTTCTTGGCCTCATCGAAGTCTCGCGTCCCAAGGCTATGTCGTTTGAGATCGGTCTCGTTACTTCGTCCATCCGCCTGAAAGATGCCGTTACGTGTGGTGAGCTGCCAGGAGAAGTATCTCGCGTCGACTCTATATGATTCGTTTGGTTTCTTCTTGCCCATGAATTCCTCCTTGGACTATGTGCCGCGCCGCCAATTCGGGCGTCGGCGTGGATTGGTTCGTTGACTGGGAGTGCTGTCCTGTTTATGTTTAAAGTCGGATTTGGGCATGAGCGGACGTTCCAGACGCGACAGCGCATCGGCGGGCACCAAAATCTTGGTGTTCTTTCCGCCAGGCTGAATCGAAGGGATATCGCCGCATTCGATTCGACGACGAATGGTCGATTCAGACAGCGGGCACCTGCGAATGAATTCCTTCACCGTCAAGTAGTTGAGTTCGGGTTGTGGGGCGTCCACGTGAGTCCTCCATGAATTGGATAGTTAACTCACCCATTTTCAGGCGACACCGGTGCACGTAGAAGTGGAAATGAGTGTCACTCATTTCCACAATTTGAAAGCGGTGACTAATTGTCACCACGGGCTGCACCCGTCAGCGATTGCTCAAACGACGTTCGAGAAGCAGTTCGAGATCACTGCGATCAGATCGAATCATGTCCGGGCTGACGTCAAAGTATCCCGCGAAAACGCCGTCCAGCTTCATGACTTTCCGAGCCAATTGTTCTGGGTAACGTTGGGTCAACACTCGCCAGTAGTGCTGGAACACGAATCGGCGGCCGTAAGTGTCGAGTTTCTTCTTTAATCGAGATGATGAGGAGATCAAGTCTTTCCACAACTCAAGATGGGGTGCGTGGACACTTCGACGCGCCGCTTCCAACGATCTATTTAACATCCCGCTGCCATCGATTGGGAAAATGTCGGGAATTACGGGATTGATCGTTCCGGCCGGGGAAGCGAGATTGTAGACCGTGGTGGCAGCAAGCTGTGGAGACAGGCAAATGGGCAAGTCATGTGTGGCGAGAGACTGAAGTCTCCACTTTTCGTAGAACTCTTTGTATCGCTGTATGTCAGCAGCCTGCTCAGCAGTTGCAAGAGGTAGAGTTTCCCCTCCAAGGATTGCTGGCACGGGAGCAGGAAGCTTGGACGATTCGATATCCTCCTGCGCGACCAATTGATCTAAGTCGGACCAGAACGCGGTCTGGCTCACGAGCCATCCGCAGTACGCTTGAGAATATCGAAAATAGTGTGGCAATGTGCCGCCAAGATCTTCGAGTACTTTTTTGGGATCTTTGGCCCCGGCCGCTCGAAGAACTTCAATTGTGAGAGCGGGACTACGGTCAATCAGATACGGATACTGGACTGCCACACCACTTCGAAACGCTGCAGCATCTCGCTGGTCGGCTAGATCGGCGATCTCTCGTTCATCCGCGACCGCCGCTTTGCCGATGGTTTTCGCAAGCTGTTGGTCCACGAGTTCGACCAGCGGCGTCGGCAACGGATAAAACAGGTGGCCACGAAGTTGCAGGCGTTGAGAAAGCGCATCCGAAATGTCCGTATGCCGTCGGACGTCTCCCTGGGCTTGGACTGCAATTCGCATATCAATGTTCCACGTGTTCTGGATCGAGTGTGCCAACAAGAATCTAGCGATAACACCATTGGGCATGCAAACCCTTCGAGAAGCCTTACTCGTTTTTGGGCAGAACTGAGGTGGCACCGACAGTCGCAGGCGGAACGCAGAATGCTAGGCGATTGGTTCGAGATCTGAGAGCTAAGCGGTCCTCTCAAGTAATAATGACACATTTCAGCCCTAAATTTAGGTTGGTGTACCGTATTGCCGGCTACGTTTTCAGGGTAACGTTTAAAAATGACCGCGAACGCGAGAGCTAACCATTGCCAACACGGCTCTGGACACGTTTAAGATGGAAATTTAGCCAAATCGCCGTCAAAAAGGCTCTCGCCCTCGACGAAATCGCGTTTTCACCCCGCAAAACACGTGAAAACGATATCAACGAGTCGTCAGCGCCGACATCTGCGGGCGCCGACGATTCGTTAATCGCGTTGTCATCGACGGCATCCTTCCTGCAGCAAGCAAGGCGCTCGCGGAAATATATCCTTGCCGACGACAAGGTTGGCCAACGCTTGCATTCGAGCAGCTTCGGCGACGGACTCATGAATTTATCGTTCGGTCATCGATCCGCTGGATGAGATCGGTCACGGCAGGTTTGGATTGACCGTAAGAGATGATTCGGATGTCGAGGCCGTGGTGGCGGTGTCGTTTGAATGCTCGCTCGATCGCGGCGGTGATCCACTGGTCTCGATTGCCGAAGACGCCGCCTCCAAGCAGCGTGAGGTAGACCCGGTTCGCGCCGGTTCGCGATGCGTTGATGATCGCTGCACAGAAGGTCGCTTCGTAGGCGGCGTCGAGCACGAGCTTGGCGAAGTCGGTCCACTGCTCGGTGGGTTGCCGACCGTACGCAACCGGTAGCGCCGAACAGTACGCTTGGCTGACTTTGTGGTTGGCACCGAGAAGGGTCACGTCGGCTTGCCATTGCAGGCCGATCCGCAGCTCGCCGCGAAGTTCGTCCAGATCTTCTTCGCCGGATCGTTGCAGCTTCGATGAGATTTCCTTGAGTCCCTCGTCGGTTGGAAAGAGGTAGCCGTTGCTCATCGACCAAAGTCGCCCGCCGGAGTTGCCGAGCCGTTTTCCCAGATCGCTGTAACAATCGATTTGAGCATCGGTACTTTGGCCGATCGAATCACCAACGGGTGCGAAGTAGTTGCGGTAGATCGTGCCGGCCCCGCACGCGATGGCGCACGCGGGGCCTTGAGTTGGGTCTGATTCGTAGATCTCAACACCATGTTCCGGCGTCACCGATGGGCCAGTCATTTCCAGTAAATTGAACTGCGAGACGACTTGGAACAACGCGTTCGCATTGGCCGGATCGGCATGCAGCGCGCGAACGTCGCCGACGACTTCACAGATCTCCGAACGACGCGAAGGAACGTCCAACTCCGCGACCGCTTGCCGGAGCTCGGATAGTTGCGGCTTCTCCAGGAGGCCGAACGCGATCCGCTTACGATTGGGACACGCGATGCTGTCGCGGTCGATCCTGAGTTCCCGGCGAACCTGCTCGGGCGATTGTTCGTCGATTCCGGTAAGCTTCGTGAACCATGTCATTATGCTGATTATTAATTCTGGGCGAAATGGAACCTTGTGATGGCACGCAAATTGAACCAGACTTTGGTTGTCGATGTTGAGTCGACTTGTTGGAACGCCCCCCCCGTCGGACGGCGAGGAACGCGAGATTATCGAGATCGGCTTGAAGATGGAAGGAATGAAGTGGTGACCTGATTCCGGGCGCGTCTGGGCCTTAGAATGGCAGTCCAAGGAGATTGCCAGCATCAAGCCGAACCACAATCGCCACCGGTCAGTTCGATGCAGATGGTTGCTGAAGCCAGTGCCTCACTGAGGCCAGCATGACTGGGATGCTCTGCCAACGTTTCTATTTTGCTCGCATCGGTTTTCATCTCGACATCAATGAAGGGCGGTGGTGCCTGAGCGGACTCCAGCCGACGACGCCAATGATAGAACGAGACGACCGAATAGCCTTCGTCGTCGCAAAACTGGGCGAAGGTCAGTGCCGAGTCGTCGAATCGGTCGATGCTATCACACCACTGCTGGGCGAGTAGCGGGTTAAGAAAATGCGTTACGGGTTTCTCCTGAGAGTAGAAAGAAACCCATCACGCTACCGCCCCCGTCCACATGGTCAGAGCAGACGCTTACTCAAAAAACAAATAACTCTCGTTGCGACCATATTTCGTCCACGTCGGTCGCCCATTGGACGCTTGCCAATCCGCAGTTAGGCAATTGGGATTCAATTGGTTCAATGTCAAAGTCGCAGCCTGGCATCCGCACTGCCGAAGGCGACTTTGGACGGAACTGACTCAACTCGCTATCCACGATGGCGACAGACGCAAATTGGTTGCTGGCAACAGCTGTCCAATTTGCGAGCCAGTGATGCTCGAAAACATACCCTGTTGGCAGAAACTTCTTTGCACGAGCAAGCCAAGCAATCGGATTTTCGCGGTGCCGCTGCGCAAATCGTGCTTTCGCGATGTACATCCATCCGACGCACGGATGCACCCGATCGTCCCTGTAGAAAGACTCGGCGTAACCAATCGCCTCGTTGATCAACCCAACATCGTCTGTGTCAGCACCAAGCATCGCCAATCCTGCATTAGCGTAGGGTGCAGTCTGCTCGCCGGGTTGTTGTGCGCTTGTTCTGTAGGCAAGCTTTGCAGCAGAGTACGCACCCAGCCGACGATACGCATGAGCTTGGTAGCACATCACTCGTCCACGGAATCGATCGCTTGCCGGTAGAAGGCCCATGTCGAGCGAAAAAGCTTCTGCTGCCAAACGAGGATGTCCCGATCGCAGGAGGATTTCCCCCCGCGCACCTTGCGCCGCGGCAACCAATTCGTCGTGCTCGAACTGACGCGCAAGACACGATGCGTCGCCACACCATTGTGCCGCATCTGCGAAGAACCCGAGATCAGTGCAGACCTTTCCTTTGCCGAGCCAAGCATACGCTTTCAACCATGGGATCTGAGTACATTCAACTCTTGAAAAATCCTCAAAAGCGGCAGGATAGCTGGCCTTGTAGTAGTTTGCCCAGCCTCGCACTAAGTCCCCTAGAACGCCTTCGGGTGGCTCAATTTCCTCGCCAGCTTGCATCGCGAAAAAAGCCCGCAATCCGAGCAAACTGGATGGAAGTAATTCGTTCGCCTCTCGATTGCGTCCGGCACTAAACAGCCGCATTGCCGTCAACGCTCGGAGAACATCTTCGTCATTCATATCGTGGACTCCAGTTCGCCGAGGCCCTGGGCGCAAGCAATTGTTCTTGCCTGCTCGATGACTCGCAGTTCAGCAAGATGATCCCAGAGACTCACGGGTATCGGGGGTGTTGAGCAGGCAACAACGAAACTAGCAATCTGCCCTCTCATCGCCATATCCCAACTGCCTGGGCAGGAGAACTGGAGCGTCCCGTCCCGCGATACTTCTGTGCGATCTGCTTTCCACACCGCCTCGCCAACAGCCACCACGCTTTCTAATTTACTCCCCGCGCGATCAACGACAACCTTCACCCACGTGTTTCCCGCCCTACCCATTAACGTCGCGGCAGTTTCAAGCTCACCCCCAGTCGCTGGTCGATTACCAACCCATAAATTGCATGAGATCGTCGTCAGCGGTGCGTCGAGTAAAAAGTGAACGAGGTCAATCGCGTGGTAACCGATGTCAATCAACGCTCCTCCACCGGCAAGTCGAGAATCATTGCGCCAGGTTCTAGGAGCACCAGCAGTTGGGGCGATCTCCTCACTCGATCGTCCCAACGACATCCGCACCACGAGGGAATGTGGCGGATTGTCTTGCAATGCGCGCTTTAAGAAAACATAGCTGGGATGAGATCGACGTTGCACCCCGACAATCAAAGGTGTCGGTCGGTGTGTCAGCGTATCCTGCAATTCAAGCAGTTCACTTAACGAACACGCGAGTGGCTTTTCATGGAACAGTCCAAGTCCACGTCGAAGACAGGCAGGACGAACGTGCTGGTACGCCGAATGTGGCAATGCCAACACGGCTGCGTCGGCATCAACATGATCTAGAAGGTAGTCAATACTCGTGCTTGTCAGCACGCCGTCCCATGTTCTGAGAACATTCGGGTCCACATCACAAACGCCGACTAACCGCACAAGCGGAGACATCGCGTTGATCGCGACCGCGAGCTCTCCACCACGCCCACTGGAATTCGCTCCAACCAACACGACCCGCAATGGCTCGCGGCGCAGCGGCAACAACCATTCCTCTTCGACCCCATCATGGTGCTCACCGAGGGTTGCGTTAACGAAAGTCCAACCTCGTTTCGCAAGAAGCTTTCTCATGCCAGTCCATCGCGAATACGTGCGAGTCCGTATTGCCGCTGATCCGCTTTCTCGGGCGGCACCCTCGATAACAGTGAAAAGCTTCTCGCCCGCTCCTTGTCGCTGAAAATCAGGCAAGACTCCGACGTACCAAAGATGCCAACGATTATCGTCGTCAAGTCTGACGATGGCTGTGGCAGCGTAAATTCCATTCTCCGCTACTGCGACCCAGGAAAGCGTTGGTCGATCTGTCGGCGGCAACGGCTCTGGGCCAAAATTCGCAAACAGAGGCGAGAGAACTTCTGGTGCATCATAGCTTTCCAGTTTACGAATTTTCATTGACGAAGCGCATCCAAGTTTGCCCAGATTTTATGAAATCCCTGAACCATCGAGTTGAGACCAATTTCGTCTTGAGGTCCAGTGAAGGTCGGAAGACTCAGTATTCCCGCCGCATACGAATCGGAGTTGGGAAACACTCGATCCCAATTGTCGAACTTTTCGAATCCACTGAGGTGAAAGCGATCAGGGTCGAACAATGCCATGCCGTGTAGCGGCGGTGACCCAGGAATGTCGACATCAAGATTTTCAGCCCGCAACGCTTGAACAACTCGTTCCCGCGAGACACCGAGCAACGCCCAGTCCACCCACGGCTTGTAGCCGTACCACGCCCCCATGCTCGTCACGTAATCGCGAATCACTGGTGGTCGGATTCCGGGTAAAGCTGACAGTTCATTGCTGAGCCGATTCAGCGAATCTCGTCGTTGCACAATCCACTGATCGACATGGTGAATCAATTGATCGTGAATGAGTGCCGCGGCAAGCGGATGACAACGCAGTTTCAGGCCAAATCCGCTCCGGCCAATCGGCTCGTAGTCAGGGTTAACGACGCAAGTCATCGACCGCTTTAGATTGTGACCGAGGAGAACTGCTCGATCATGAATCTCGTCGTTATCAGTTACTAACAAGCCGCCTTCACCACCGGAAACGAACTTGTTCCCCTGTAGACTCGCACATGCAACGTCACCCCAACTACCAACAGGCTTTCCTTCAAATGCCGCGAAATGTGCATGGCTAAAATCTTCCATCCAAGCGACGCCATTTTTGTCGCATAAGTCCCGCAATGCTTTTTGCTGAACCGGATGCCCCCACATCGCGTTGGATGCGACCGCACGCGTTCGGGGTGAGACCGCGGCGGCGACGGCGTCCACATCGATATTCCCAGTATCGGGTTCGACATCCACGAGTACGATCTTGGCGCCAAGGTGAAGCGCCGGTGTCGCCGTCGCATGATAAGTAACGGTGGTGCAGATGACCTCATCACCGGGTTGAATCCCAATCGCGAAAAATGCGCTGTAGATCGCCATCGTACCCGAGGAGCAAGCGATCGCGTGACGACGATTCAGCCTACACTTGAATTCGTCCTCGCACGCCGCGATGACGCCGTCACGTCCTTGAATCGAAAGAGGTTGTCCTGTGTCGACATAGTCTTTGACAAGCTGACCCATTCCCGGATAGCGAGGCGGCCAGCTCCATATCGGAAGCGGTTCTCGCAGGACGGGCTCCCCGCCGAATAGTGCTAAGTCACTTGACATACTATCACGCCCTTTTACGCCAAAACGAACTGTTGGTTTGCTGCTTGACTCAATTCGCTCATGAACTGACAAAAACAATGAAAAGAGTGGTCGCTGGGAGACAACTTCAGGCCGAGTTCCACGTGGTTTGACTCAAGCTCGCTCGCCAGCGAATAATAATTGATGTTCGCCGAAAAGATCAATGCCTCCTTGCGATCAACTAGCAATCCTTTGGCATGAAGCCCAGTGATCCCCCGCAGTTTCATACCGGATTCAATGAGCATTTTGGTGGATACGTCGGGAAACTGTCCTCGCTTTTCGGCTTCACGAAAGTGCTCAGGCCGAATCAACGTCGTCACCAACACGCCACGGCTGAGCGCGGCCAACAGAGCCTCTTCAAGCCTAGGTACCCGATTTGTCTCAAAAAACGACATCGTCGCGAACGTTAGCTCTCGCTCGGAAGCACCAATTCCGTTGATGATTGCGTCTGTCAGTGAGAAGAATTCTTCTCCTGGCGAGTTCACGAGCAAACCAACTGCCTGTGCGTCTGTCGCAACCTCCGCGATCTTTTCACCGCTGCCGCGCTGCTCGATGGAAACATCAGCCTCGCTGAGAATCATTCGGAAGGGGCACGAATTCCAAAGAGTTGAAAGGACGCGTGAAAGTTGCTCGATCCGAAACTTGTCATCAAATTCCAAACCTGCTTCCAACGAGCTTTTGCTAGTCCCACCAAGGCTATTTCCGGTGAGGTTGGCTGATGAAAGAATCCCGCTCTGATTGTCAGCCACGACCAGTTTTAAGTGTGGGTAGTGCGTAGGGCTACGGCACGGAATCAATGCGTGGGTTAGTTCGCGAAGACACGCTTGATGTGCCTGCAGTTTCGTTTTTTCTTCCGATTTGACCTCGAAACCTTGCGTCAGATAGAGCCGGCCACGCCCACGATTGTTGCGGATGTCCGTGATGACTCTGACTCGCACGCGGCGATATTTCGCCTGCTTCAATGCCTCAACAATTCTGGGATCGTCAATGACTGGGGAGGCGACCCACAGGTTCGTTTGCGCCGATTCAATTAACGCTAAAATGCGGTCAGTCAAGTCAACGCACTTCGGGTTGTTGGTCCACAAAGAGCCGCGAGAGGATGGAGGCCGAGAGTCTTGGGCGATGCAGTTCCATGACCCGAGCGGTGTTGTTTCCCTAGAGGTCACCTGATTGAACTCCCTGAACCAATTTCGACGTCTTCAAGCCATTCCAAGAACTGCATGTCGGGGACTCGCTCCGCTTCAACCAAAAGATCATCAAGCTTGAGATTCCGATTCTCGGCTGCGTCGACGAATCTCGATGCGAATGCAGTTTGAAACTCGTTCCACCACGGAGCCAACGCGAAAGAATCTGATTGATTGCGGTAGTGCATGCGATGAATCTTCCGAAGCTCGTCGACGGCTCGTAGAATGACAAGTCTAGATTCAGTTTCCACATCGCCCGCGACCACACGATAAATACTGAAGTCATTTTTCCTCCAAGACCAGCCGTTGACCAAGTCCATTTGAAGCATCGACATCGCCCCCGACTCCGAAATCTCTTTTCGACCTCCAACGCGAAGTACCCGATCCAGTTGCTGGACGGTAATGGCGAGGGTGTCTTCCGCGTAGGCGCGACACTGAACACCTTCGAGATTCTGAGCGAAAGTCTCAGCGATATCATTGATTGTCTTTGGCTCGGCGAACACCCAGGGCTCAACGCCGTGACAATCGCGGCTCCAATAGTTCAGTTCGGACGTCTCGCGATCCGAAAGCAACGTCGAAAGATCAACGGCTGAGTAGACTTCGACTTGGTTGTTCCGCGTCACCACGGCGAACGCAACGACCGAATAGAGTTGTCTATCGAAGCAAGTGTCGCCGCCAAATCCGATTGCGCCCTCTGGGACGCCAAGTCTCTCTCTCGTTCCCGAATCATTCGACGACAATGAGCTGGCGAGAGAACGCCTTCCGCTCGTCGCACGATCACCAAGCCGGACACGGAGCCAATCGCTCGCCTCCTGCTCTTCATCCTCGGTTACGAACGGTGCAAGCCACCGAGTTGAATCATCGACATGGGTGATCGGCAACAGATCGCCCGTAAGCGGATTGACCACGAAGGTTCTCCGATGCTTGATTCGCTTTTCCAGCGTTTGCCTGCGGACACAACTTTGTAGTGATTCGCCAGCAATGACATGGTCACTTTGTCGTTGCAAATCAACCCCGGCCTTCGCCAACTCGCTGATCACATCGCCGATCAGATGACGATCAAGCCCAAGAAGGGCTTCAATGTCAGCATCACTGCAGGGACCGAACTCGCAGATCGCCTCGAGGACGTACCGCTCAACCATCCCCATCGGTTCATTGACACATTGGACAATCTCGTAGGTCTCCTCCGCGATGGGAAACCGAACGGGAATGATCTTTCGTGGCGTTTGCCCTGCCTCAGACAACCTGTCATAGAGATCGCCACCCCGCCGACGCACGTCTTTGTTACGAATACCCATTATTGCAGATCTCCTTCCGTCTCCCAGACTCGAAGCACCAGACCCACGTCTGTAACGTACTTCTCGAACCGCTCGAGAACTTCCCGTCCCCCCGAGTCCCCCGGCGAGAATTTCGCGTCGGTTAGAGCGCCGATGTCACCGACCAAGATGACCATACTTTTTGCTCGCGAGAGTGCTACGTTCAGCCGTTGGAGATCTTGAACGAATGTGAGACGTGAACCGAGCCAGCCTCGCCCTCGACATTCGCCTTGAGGTTGGTTTGGATCGAACCTATCAATGCCAGGGAAGTTGTGGAATGTGCATTTCTGTTTCGATTTCTTGCCCTCGCCTTTACATCTTGGACAAACTTGTGGGCTGCGAACAAAGCTCACGATGATCACGTCTCTTTGCGATCCCTGGAAGCTGTTTACCGAAGCGATGTCCTCGTTGGATAGCTGAACTTTCTTGAAGGAACGCATGTCGCCTTTCAACTCCGTCTGCAATTGACGGACTTGTTCAGCGTAGGGCGTGATGATTCCAAAGGTGGCAGGGCGGTCGAGTTGCTGCTCGGCCTTCGTGATCACCCGCCGGACCATGCGTGTTTCGAGGCCGTTGAAGTAGCTCGATTGCCGGCTGTGCTCAAACCGGTCCTGGTAGGCAGATGTTGAAATCAGACACATCGGCTCCGTGAACTCCGCGAACCGCAATGTTCGATCGTTTTCTGAAACGCCGCTTTCAAGACCCTCCGGGTAAAACACTTCGCCGACAAAAGACGCGATCCGAGGATTCATCCTGAATTGCTTGTTCAGCATGACGCGGCTCATGCCAGGGCGACTTCGCCAAAGCCACTCAAAGAAACTCGTCGAGAGCCAGCACCGTGATCGCATTTCACAACCCAAATGCGCAGGGGAGGAAAGATTCTGATCTGACTGAGATCCTTTGTTAATGCTTCGAGTTGAAACCCCTATTTGTCGGACTGGGATTGGTTCCAGAAGCATCGGTCGGCACTTGTCGTCGCACAGTTTGCGTTTAAACTGGTCGTGCGGAGGTAATTGCATCTCATCACCGACCAGCATTCCCGCTTTCGCATACATGAACGGCATAATCGTTTCACCTGTGGTGACAGTGGCCGCCTCGTCTACCACTGCAAAGTCGAAACGCTCCGCGTCTTGGACCATATCCTTCCAAGAGGCGATACCGACACACGTTGAAAAGAAAACCTGAAGGTTGTCCCAGTAGCACTGTCCGACGCTCGACGAATCAGCCTCCAAATCTCGAACCCAACGGCCGACGAAATCAATTTCCTTCGTGGTCTTGGCCCCTTCGACCGCGAGTCGTTCGCCGATCAGTTTCCAATATTCTTCCGATTCATCATCGCTGCACTTACCGTCGACGGCGAGTCGTTTGCCGATCTGCTTCCAGTGTTCTTCCAATTCATTGCCGCTGCACTTACCTCTGAAAAATTCAGCCGCATCTGCTGCATCTCGTTGGGGAGGCAGCAGTTTGGACTCCTGCTCGCGCAACCGAAGCCGGTAATTGGCAACCTCCGCATCACATTTCCCATTCAATTCGTCGGTCGTATCGATAAGCAGTTTTTTGGCACGTTTCAGCTCTCGCTCTGCGGCATTGATTTGGGTATCACGATCCTCTGTGAATCGCTGCACAGATTCTCGTTCAGAGGCAATGGATTGTTCGAGCTGCCCAATCCGATAAATCGTTTCATCGAAACGGATCTTGAGAACTGCCGTCGATGTAAGCGAGTCCGGAGTTACTCGCTCAACGACTGATCGCAACCACGACGTTTTTTTTGTAGATTCGCCATCCGAACGCTTACTCAGACGCTGCTGTAGCGAGTCTCGCCGCCGGAATCGTCCATCAAGCTCTCGGTTCCACCTGCTAAAGTTGGTGTCCGCCAGTTGCTTTACTTGATCAAGGTCAGCGTTGGCGGATTCAATTTTTTGCCGCGTTCGTTGCTCAACGTGACTACATGTGGATTTGGCCGCCTCAACACCTAAGTTACGGTACTGTTCGGACTCTCGAACTTTTCTGCTACCTTCGGCCCGATGTTCGGACAACTCGGAAGCTGCTTTTCTCGCATCAACCACCCTTGGGATATATACTCTAATATTACGAATTCGATTGGTGAGTTCATCGAATGTCGCTTCGCTCTTCGCGTGCACTTCCTCGTGAACTTGAGTACGTACGCCACTGGAGAAGTAGCGGCGTTCCGTTTCACTCGGATCCTTTGATGATCCGTGCCTTGCCATGCGTATGCCACCAACGGCGTCGAGTTTTTCCAGCACATTCACGACCGCCTGATGGTTCTTGCTTGTTACCAAAACTCGTTGTCCAAGCTTGATCCGCTGACGGACGATCTCTGTGATGACGGTCGTCTTACCTGTTCCCGGAGGTCCCTTCAGCAGAGACAGGCCAATGTCGGAAAGCCCCATCTGCACCGCTTCGGCTTGTCGACGGTTCGATCCGATAGAACGGTCGAAGTACTCGAAGTCTTCTTTAAATTCGATACCTTCCTCCACGACCATTGCCGGAATCACCGCATGGTTTTGGTTCCGTGGCTCTGAAAATCGATTGACGTGGCGAATCTGCTGTTTCTCGCCTGGCGGGATTACATCAGGAAGAATTGAGAACGCATCAGGGAATGCGCTGGCATCAACCTCGATCGGAAACTGGAGCGTGAACGTCATGCCATTGCCCTTCCCCGCAACGGCGATCAAAGTGATAACCGACGATTTGTCTGAAATTCCCTTCTCAGCTTGAAGCGTCAGATCCAAAGGAGTCTTGCCATCTTGATGAAAAATCCTCAGCGGCATCGATTCAGCGAACGGGAATTCTCCTGCTTTTTGCCAAGGGCCGTTCCGTCCCAGGACGCGAAAGTCGTATATCGCTTTTTTTCGCTTCCGTCCAGTTGTTGCCCCGGCCAGCGACAGCCGAATAGGGTCACCGCGATAGGGATTGGGAGCCACGGCTTCAAGTGCCTTTTTCAAGCAATGCGAGACATCGCCGATTAATTGCTGCGTCGCTCGAATTTCTCGCGACTGACTTGGAGCCAAGACGTAGCGTGATTCAGACGCTCGTTGGACAAAATTAAATAATCTTTTGGCTCCACCGACGGTTGGTCGCAATCCTCCCGTTTCCGGGTTATGAAGCTGAATATCCGTCGGCTCGACATCGACTTCAATCTTTTTGCCTTGGTCATCCTTGGATCCCGTAGTGAATCGATCGAGGTCTCGATCAAAGCGGACCCATTGAACGGTTTCACCGTGGCATTTAAAGCATTCTATTTCTCCATGTCCACCGCATGGACGACATGGTTTCGCTTCCCGATATCCTTTGCCATCGCAACTTAAGCACGGCTTCGCGGACCAATGACCTGCCCCATCGCACGCACGGCATGATCCCATCACATCACCGTACTTGCCGACAAAGTTTCCAGATCCGCCACATTTCGGGCATCGTCGACTTGGCTTGAACTCGCCCGAGCCACCGCATTTCGGACACTGCTGACGTGGGATGTAATCACCGGATCCGCTGCAGTTATCACACGTCAGAACACCATCACCATCGCACACAACGCAATTGGTCGCAAAATGCTCTCCCTCGTTGGAGAGATTAACAAACTCAATTGCCGACAACTGTACACGGACCTGTTCGCCCACACGTTGCGCTGCGATTGGAAGCGGAACAAGCTCATTGGGCCATACATCCACTGCAAGAAAACAATCGAGCGATTCCAATGGAACCGCTAGAATCGTCACCGTGTCACTTGATAAGGCGAGGTATCGCATTTCGTTGGGTGGGTAGTGCGTTGCGTCGGAGTGGTCATCGATCTGCTTGCAGGACACATTTCGGCCAAAGACACTTTCAACTTCGAGGGCGACGTCGCCGTCGTCGTCCCAGTTCCGGTCATCCCAGTGCGCCTGACTATCGTTGATGTAAACAGGGCGACGCCGCTTCGTGGCGACCTGATGCACGCTACCCACTGCCGGAACTTCCAATCGCACTTCCCAAATTTGGATTTCGCGATTAAAACAACGGCAAATGGATAAAAACGGATTACTATCGTCAACCGAAATACCGCGGGACTCGAAAACCGGGCGAACTCGTTTATCGAATTGCTCTGCTCGCTTCGCGTCGATGTATAGCATTGTCATGTGTACGATTTACTAACTCGAATACTTCGGCGAGGGATTAGGTTGTGTCTGTTGGTTTGTGCCCCTTGCTTACGCGTCGAGGCAGTTAGATCAACGGAACTCTTGTCCCGCAGTCATATCCTGATCTTCAATCAGCATCGTTTTCGGCCCTTCGATTTTGGGCAGGGATGCACCGATGATGCCTTGGAGGTCACCGTAGAGACTGGCCGTGTTGGTGATTGCCCGCTCGATTTGCTTTTCACGCTTGGACCACTGTTTTTTGAAAGCCCGCTTTTCGCTTTCTAAATCGATCGGTATCGTGATAAATGCTTCCGCAATCCCACCAACTCGATGTGCGAATTCGTTGCTGGCAAGGTAATTGTAGACAATCTCTTGCTTGGCGTGTTGTCCTTCCAGTGCCACTCTCACTTTGCCCACCTCAAGCAAACCGTGACGCAGCGCCGTCGCCAGTGACTTCCCCGACGCCCAACTGCAAACCCAAACGCCTTCGACGAGCGTGAAGCCTTGGATGCCATCGGGCAGTGCCTCCGAAACGATCACAACCACGTCGGCCCTCGCCGCCCGAGCATCGTCACGTGCCTTTGCGAGCCAGTCGCCACCCCAGTTTTTGGTGCGTTTCGATTCCCAATGAATGCGGCCACAAGCGGTGCCCGCCCCGTTGATTGCAGCTTGAACGCAGTCGCCGCCCGAAACACCCTTGCCAACCGGGACGATGTCATCCGCGGGAAATGTGTCCGAGAGCATTTGCTCGAAGGCGAGTTCCTGCACCTCGCCTTGTAGTTGCTGCGAACCCTGCTCGATCTTTCGCTGCATCTCACGGGGCTTGCCTGTCATATCGGCGATTGTCTTGTCTTTTTCGGCTTGCTTTAGCTCGTGTTCCCGATCGGATTGAGCCTTCGCTTCTGAAATTAATTGCTTTCGCCCCGCGTGTAGTTGACGCTCGACCTCCAGCTTCAAGTTGTCTTTTTCGGACTGCAACTGTCGCTGCATCTTCCGCAGCTCCAACTTCTGCTGCCGAGCGGTTGCAAGCGATCTGGAAAGTTCCTTTAGCTGCTCATCTCAGTCGGCGATCTCGACGGCAACGGCGCGCTCGGCTCGCTTCTTCGCTTCGGTTAGCATGTCAGCTTTTCGCGGCTCAACCTGACTGCGAACCTGCTCGACGACAGATTCCTGTTCTTTGCTCAACTGCCGTTGCTGCCGAGCCACATCGTCCCGCTGCTTATCAAGCCTCCGTTCACGTGCTGAGGCCTGAGCGTCAAGCTCGCCGCGAATCTGCGATGCAACCTGCGTCCGCATCAGTTAAGTGAGTTCGGTCTTGTAATTGCAACTGGGGCAAGCGAGCGTGTCGTTCAGTGTTTTCGTACCGTTTGGTTGAGATGATGTGTTCATATCAACCAGTAACGGATGTGCCCAACAACTGTCCGGAATAGATCTGCACCCATTTCCAAACCCGAATATCCCCTGCCCAATGCGAAAGCGACGAACCGGGCATTGCAACAAGACCCGTTAACGCGTCGGTTTCATTTTCTCGATGGCAGCGCAGAGTTGTTGCAGGATTATGAGTTTCACTTCACTGGCCTCACATTCCGACAATTGCAATCGATTTTTATGCTTCGAGTTTTTCCCGTGTCGCTTGCCCAACAACGCAGCCACATATCTCTCGATTCGGGGCCAATCCTGCTTTCGTTTGGGGTCTTCACCATGTGACCCATGATTCCGGAGAAGAAAGAGAACTTCGATGACCTCTTTTTTATCTCCGACCTCTTGGTAGACCTGGAGATGGGCTGCTTCTCGGTTGAGCTTTGCACCCATTCGCTCAACGTTCTGTCTGACGTTTTCGGAGAATATCTCTTTTTTGAACGTCAAACTGTCCGTGGTCCAACGAATCAGGTCAACCGCAAACTTTGCAATCACTTCCCAGACCTGGTCCGTGGTTGATGCGATGACGGGAGCAGCCAATTCGGCTCTCGCGCGACGAAGTTTGGTTGCAGCGATCTTTTTGAAAGCCGGTTCGTTCGTCTCCTTCCATGTCGCATATTCGTGTGACAAGATTAACTTGTCAAAAGCGTCAAGCAATCGTGTGGCAACATCTCGCGAACGGACATCCGCGGGTACACCGAAAACTGGGCTGGTGGAAGCACGCTGTTCCTGACGCATCGCTTCGAGTGCTTTGGACATCTCTTTGAGCGTCTGCAACTGCACATGGTTACAATCGTCTGTGTTTAGCGACTCGACAGAGTGTTTGTGACAGGCTGGAGACAATAAGTCATTCTCAACCTGATAAATGGGGGTTCGCTGCCCGTCTAATCGCTCATGCATCACTTCAATCAGCCTTTGGACTTGATCCGTTTGCCGGTTGAGCGATGCGAGTTCAAACCGTGGGAGAATTCGCCAGTACTGGTTCGCCTTGTTGAACCAGTCACGCAATGCGTCTTTGTCTTCCGCAGGAAATTCCAGATCGCGGCCGAGGTCATTCAGAAGCGCCAGCGGAAAACCAGGAATATCGCGAGTCATTTCTTCCAACACTAAGTAGACTCGATGTGCGGCCTCCGACAGTCTAGTAATGTTTGGATGGAGCGAGAAACTACCCGCCTTGCTTCCCGATTCAGAGTGAAAGACGACGTCTCCATCGTCCGATCCCGAGGGTTTCGGCAATTGAATGCGAAAGGCTTCGAGACATCGCTCGATCATTTCGCGAAAATGCGAAACGTCGGCAAAGCAACTGTCGCCGCTGGGCGTGTGTAGTCCGGCAGACCATCCGCGGAGGTGTGACCACAAGTTCAGGGTGGCATGAAAATCACGTGACGAAAGAGCGATCAACTCGATGTTGCGTTCTGCTCTCAGCGATGCCACGTGGAGGCCATCCACGGTTCGTCGAATTTCCAAATGCCCTCCCTCAATCTGGGCTGAAATTTCGCCCGCCCATAGGTATGGCAGAAGAAACAGGCAATCTTTGATCGCGGCGCGGCCTTCATGCAGTTGGTAGTCTCGGACGACACGTTTCGTACCAACGGCGAATGTCTGCTGGGGTATCTCAGTGACGAGCTTGGGACAGAGGGATCGGATAAAACTGGCGATGGATGCTTCGCTACGAGATGTTTTTCGCGCCGGATCGGTGTCACCAAAAATTGCCGAAGTCCATTTGCAAAGTTCCGCAAATCGTTCCGCGCCGATGCGAGCCTGCGCGACGGGTACGACTCCGTCACGCTCGATACGGTGGATCAAGCCTCGCAAACGCCTACGCGTATCGCGAGGCAAATTGACTTGTGACTTTCCAACAGACAATCCGGTAACCGAGTGGCCACCGCGAAGGTCACTCACTCGCGTCTTGCGATCGTTGAGCGAGAATGTCGTCGGTTCCAGAACCTTACAGACAATCGGCTGCAACATTGCGAGGAAATTTGCCGAGGTAGTTATTCCTAGCTTCGTCGCAACTTGTCGTGAAATTGAGAAGGTCAAATCATCGACGTAACGCGTGTAAACGACGCTTGGCCCGAGACATGTCTCGATTTCTCGATCAAGACGCGTGAAAACAAGGTTTGCGATCGCCGGTGACGTCGGCGCTCCCTGAGGCAAGTGGCCAAATCGGGTCACTAACCGAGCCACCAAAACAGCGGCATCGTGTGTCCAAGGAATCTCGATCAGCGTGCCGCGTTTTTCATCCAAGTGCGAGACCATCGGCGTTTTCAGACGCTGCAGGGTTTCGACGATGTCTGCAATCTGCACGGAGGGGAAGAAATCCTTGAGGTCGAACTTGGCGACAAATTGTTGCCCAAGGTGTGCCGAAGCATTCGCAAAAATCCCAAATGACTTCGACGTACTTTTTTTTCGACATCCCATGATGCTCTCGGGCATCATCGTCATCGCCGGATTCAAACAGATTTCTAAGATCTCTCGTTGCAAACGCTTGAGCGGCGGAGTCGGTACGTACAAAATTCTTGGATTACCCGGACGACGAGTAATCTCGACGCGGGAGTAAAGCGGGTGAATGTAACGGATCGCACACCGACCTCGTTCTTCCGAATGGCTGGTTGCTCTCGTATCCCAGGGCTTAAATCCTTGTGGGCGAAAAGCATACGCGTGCAATAGACGGGATGAAAACCAACGGTGACGCTTCTTCATGCGTCCAACGAGTAAATTGACCAGCAAGCGCTTTTCCGCTGACGGCAAGCGAACGTAGGTCGATTCGGTCGCCCTCCATCTATTTTCGTAGATGGTTTGAAGAAGATCCCGCCGTCGCGGATTATTTGCGCGCAGCTCTGAAATCAACGGGTGTGATCCCAGGGACGATTGAGAACCATAGATCAAGCTCAACAACTGCTGGCTGGGTAGATCTGCGAGTTGTCTCCGCACCAGTTCTCGTGTCTCATCACCCTTGGCCAGGCGGTCTGATTCAGAAAGTTGATCCCAACCGTTGAGTGTTTCAGTCAGAAGCCATTGTTCGTCGCTGGACATGGGGCTCGCTAAGAATCGATACCCGCCGCACTCGCGAGGGAAAACGGAAAGTGTGAATTTAAAGGCGGGGGACGATGAAACCTACGCAGGTGCATCAATCTGATGGCGTAACGCGATACGCCAGTTCAACTTCGACAAAAAATGTGCCACACGCTTCAGCCTGCGTTAACACAGGCCTACCCATCGCGAGTGGGGAGCAAGCTAGGTGCAGTCATCGTCCCCGCCAGAGGACATTTTAGTCCTTTGCGTGACAATGCAATTGACGTCTGCAACCAACAAGCGGTCGCAAATAGCGTAGTTTTCAGAGGCCGAGGCCAGGCGATCAATATGCGACCACCTTTGCGGCATCAACAAGTTGCGCTGGCGATGGTGTGCCAGCCAACAATTCGACCCACTGGCTGGCCAATGCGGCAATCTTCGGCTGTGATGCCGCCGCGTCTTTGACGAGCTTTTTGATCAATTCGCTTATCGCCGGATCGTTCTTGGTTCCACTGAGTATCCGCGTCATCAGACTTGGATCCCTGCGGCCAGCAAGCCCAGCAGTTTGCAGAACCGCAGCGACTTCAATCAACTCGAATAATGTCGTCGGATTAGCTTTTACGACGGATCGAAGTGAACGCAAAGTCTCGATCACTTTCGCGTCGTCACCCAGGGCCGCATAGATGCATGCAAGCCGACGAAGAATCCCGTGCGTCGGATAGAAGGCGATTTCACCGTCTAGCCAATTTGACTGATCAAAACGACTCGTCCGCCAAGCCGCAGCAAAGTCTTGAAATTCATCGGCGTCGCCAGCAACCGCCGCCATCCCTCCGATGCGCGTCCAGTGCAGCAGCGGAAACCCCTGTTCGTCTTCGGGAAGATTCGCAATGTACTCAGCCAGGCCAGTGTGATTCACCGCCGACGAGCCGATTCCTTTCGCAACGTATTCCCTGGCTGTCTGCCACTGCTCGGCGATTGCTTCCACTTCGCTACGATACTGAAACTGACGCCGCCGGTCGTCCTCGTCCGAGAACTGCTCGATGGCCTGTTCGCTTGTTTCCCGCACGGCATCAACCGTCCGCTCGCCAGCGAGCAGCAGGAAAGTTTCCGATTGAACCTTCGTTCCCAACGCTTCGCCGCAAACCTTGCTGCGAATCGAGTCTGGAAAAACATCTCCGTAAGCATCGCTGAATAGACCGCCAAGATTCCGATAGTAGTCGGCAACCAAATCCATTTTTTCGCAAACAAGTTTGTGTTCAAAACAGTCGTTCAAATGAACTGCTTGAACGACAATCGCGCGCATCAGATCCGACGCGAATTCCCATCGCCCAGCAATCTTGGGAATCTCGGCCTCGATCGCATCAAAGCTCTGCTTGCCTTCGACAAGATTACCACCGTGATTGCACGCGGTAAGCCAAGCAGTTGAAATTCCCAATCGCAGCCACGAAGCAAGCGTAGCGTCCTTCTGGGTCATCGCCGCTTCATGTTTCTCCACCAACCGGTCTTCGATCCATTTGCATGCTGCTGTCGCATCGTTAAGTCTCTGGCGATCGTCGGCGGTTTGATGCAGCCATCCAAGGATCGTTTGCATCTGCGGTCCGCGGGCCAGCGGAGGCAAATCGATCAGTTGCTCGGCTACTCGATCAAACTCGCTGGCGTAGGCGGCACGCGACTCCTTACTGGACCAAGGAGACAGCACTTGTTCAACCAATTGCACCATCGCCACGGCGTATGCCTGCCGATCGGTGAGCTGGCGAACTTGTTCCAGAGTCGTATCGAAAGACAGCGAAAAGTCATATTCAGCCAAGACACGCTTGAGTGCGTTGGCGGCCCCTCCACTGACCGTCTTGAAATTATCATGGCTGGCGTTGCTGATCAGATCACACAGCCATAGCCGCTCATCTTTCTTGCCCGAACGAAATTTGAACGTGCCCAACTGCCACTTGGCCGATTCCTTTGCCCATCCAGCGGCAATACCAGCCCTCTGGAAAACTGTTTGCAACGTCGGCCTAAAGTCGTCGTGCTCCCAGAACGGCAAGCTGCCCTCCTCGAACTCACTATTTTTCACGCCAGCCTGAAAGACATTTAGCGTCAACGACTGGCCACCCTCGCGATCCATCTGTTTGCAGACACGAACGAGCAACTCACCCAAGATATTGACGTAGTTCGCTTTGCGATCACCAAACCGAACTCGCTCGCGGTTGACGATTAGAAAGGGTTGGATCTTTGCTCGTTCCAGACTCTCACACGTCGCCACAACAAGCTTGTCAAAGATGCCGTGTCCCCGCTTCTTGACCTTGGTACTGTGGAACTCCTCGCCAACAGTAACATTAGCCTCTGCGCACGCCGGCTCAAACAACTCCCAGGCGGCATCGGCCGTAAGCTGACCTTCCGGAGCAATCACTCCAGCAAGCTGGCTAGGAAATTTCCTGCGTCGTTTGTGTTCAACGATCCGATCACCAGGGTCCGTTGACGTTTCGGTAAACAGTCCGCTTTCGTCAATAAAAACATCGTAGTTCATGATTCTTCTACCGCGTTAATATCGGCTAATTCAAGTTTGAGTTGTTCCAAATTTTCGTGCGTGCAGTAACGCGGATAGTGCATGAAATCGAGAATGCGAATGGCCAGCAGACGGCCGACCACGGCGTGCTCGTAATCCATTGGTTGGTCGTGCGATGCTGCGTTGCGGAACGACGCAATCGTTTCTTCATTCAAGACACGAGGCGTCATCGCACTTCGAAAGTCTGCAACTTCATCAAGCTCTCCCTTGACCCACCGAAACTCCGGTAGTTTGCTTCCAATATACTCGACGCAGTTGCGGCGTACGGTTGACTTCGACTGGCGTTGTTTCGCGTAATCGGCGATACACTTCTCGAGTAAGATTAACATTTGCGTCAAACTGAGTTGCTTACGGCGTCGAGCGTCAGGAAGAATTCGCACGAAAATGCTCTCCCAATCCCACTCATCGGAGCGTCGGCTTGCGTAGATCTGATCTTCTGCGACCCAAGCAGGATTCGCATCGACCAAATCTCCCAAAGGTGCAATCAGCCGTCGTCGCAACACACTCTCCACGCATCGCCACCACTGAGCGCACCCAAATGAAAAATCGCGTGTGACGCAGGCGGCGAACGCAGTGTCCGCGTTCCGGACAAAGTCGCGTTCATGGGACATTAACATCGCGAACCACGGATGCCGCATTTGGACGGCCTCAACGGTCAACCACTCGTCATAGGATCTCGACGTGTAATCATCTGTTCCCATGAAGCGATTCGCGTTCTCGTCTACCTCGAAATCTAGCGAACCAAGCAGAACACGCAGGAGTCCGTCATGGTTCGGCAGGCCGTGATCAGCACAGAAACGATGAAAAGTTCCCTCTTTCGCGTTTACTGTTGCCCGTCTGAGCTCGACGAGTGCTGAAGATATTCCCGCCCTCAGCACCATTGCTTGATTGAGACTGTCGTCGCATGCAAAGTCAACATAGCGTCCCAGCAGGCTCGTCCAAAAAACGCGAGGAGCCTTGAAGTAGTTAAGAAGTCTTGCCAAAACAATCAGGTCGTCAATGCGTCGGAGCGGATATCGCCACCCCAAGCAACAGTTGACCAAAGAACGAGCGAACTCAAGATGCGTATGATGGTCGACGCACCACTGTGCGACGTTCAGGGCCGCGGTGGGATGGTCACTAGGCACGATCCATAAACTGTCAGCGAGTCGCTTTCTCATTTGCTCGACTTCGATGGTTTTTTGTTGATTAGACACCTTCGCGTCGGCCAGGCTAAGAAAGAGAGATTCAACAGGGTATTCCGAACGGACATCTTCGAAGAGCAGCGATCGAAAGACCGCTGCGGCAGATTGCGGTGAGTTAATTCCTGCTGACCCGCCATGAAAGGCAATGGAGGGAGTGCCGTCGTCATCGAAAGCCTCAATCCGAAAATTAGCTGCCGGATTCGGATCGAACAGCGGCGATTCGGGTCCGCACGTGTATCCCATGTAATTGACAGCGTTGAGAAACCACAGAGCCCGCTGCACTTTGGAGGTTTCACCCCGGTTCGCAATCTCGCGACAAAGATCATAGCCGTCCGCAAAGTATCCAAGGTTGTAGACAGCACGTGATAGACTGACCAGTTGCTGGGTTGGTTGGTCCAAATTGAACCCAAGCTGACTGGTTCTGCGGAACTCGTGATGCGATACGACTGCAGTACTTTGCTGCCTGCAGCAAGCCTTGTACTTCTTGCCTGACCCACAGGGACACCGATCGTTTCGTCTTGGCCGTGCCATATCATCTAGCTCAAAAAGAAACGAAGAACGCTGCCCAGCGGCGACGCAGGGGGGCGACGGCGGTTCGTCTGACGCCCCCTGTGGGATCGCGTGGAACTTTTTCGCCGGCGCTTCTTCTTTCGCGCGCCCGCGATTTCGCCACCGCACAAAACGGTCACGACTGCTTCCAGTCCGGATATCTCACGACCGGACCACCAGCGACCGCAACTGCGGCACTGAACGTTGGACTTGCCGTGTCCGATGTGGAAGCGGCGTCCGCAAACGCAATTGACTTGTCTAGCGATGGCTCTTGCTCCTGAAATGATGTTTTCTTTCCTAACCCGAACGCGTAAGATACGAGCGAGGGATTTGTCCGCGTGAGGATCTCTCACTCACCCTTCATGTGGTGATAACGAAAGGGGGCGAAAACTGTCCGAGACTATTCTTCGATGTGCTCGCTCGCTCCCTGAACCGATTGTGGCAGCCCTGATTTGTTGCCACGGGTGGCCAAGTAGATGCTGCCACCGATCAGCAGCGCAGCTCCGCCAGTCGCCAAGATCAAAGCGGACGTGCCCGCCGCTGCAGTCGACATTCCAACTAGGGCGAACGTCGCTCGGCCGGCGATGATGGTGAGCTGTGGTGTCACGATAAACGTTGCTCCAAAGGAAAGAGGCGTGTCAGTGGATGATAATGGCTATGGTCGCGAAGTGTCCGGATTCTTGGGTTTGACTTTCACTCTTGTAGCCATTCATCCGAGCTCTCGTCGACCAAAACGGGGATTCTGGCCTGAAAGCCCCAGGCCGCCAGTTGAGGTGCGAAAAGCAAATCAGCTATCTGCTTTGCCACAAGCCGGCCCACGCACGCGTCCGCTTCCCCGATTGGTTCGACGTGTGATGCCCGATTGCGAAACCAACCGATATTCTCAATCGACAACAGTCGTCTCGACTGCTGCGGCTGAAGAGAATCGCGGAGAATTTTTTGGTTGGGCTCAAGGTACTCCGTGGTCTTTCGACGCAGTACTGAATCACATTTCTCGGGTGCCTTAGTTTCACAACGCACTTTTCCAACACAAGCAGGATATCAGATATCAGACAGTGTCAACTTGCTACGCAGTTCGGGCACGGCCAGCTTTTTCAAAAACACAGTTTCTGCACTCGCCGATTTTGCTGTGAGGTTTTCTGTGTCCGCCGCAAGCCATTCCGAGTGTGCGTCAAACAGTTTGCCCAAGTCGCCAGTCACCAAGCAGAGTGAGGTATCATCGTCTTCATGACCGAAAACAACTCTGTTGGGGCAATTTTGAGAGTACGAGAGAGCACATGCGCAGACTCACGATTCTGCTCTGATCCTCATTTGGCAAAATCTTCTGCGTCGACAAACGTAGCGGCGTGTCGATCGCGAGCGTTGCTGATCTGCACGTGCTGATAGAAACAAGCTGCCCAGTCGGACCAAATCCCGATCGACACACCCAGCTATGCCAGCAGTTTCGCTTGTTCGTCAAGAGCGGCAACGTCTCACGTGTTCGAGTTGGAATCCTCAGTCTCGCTGTTCGCTTTGCGCTCCGTCTCTCGATCGGCGCGCCACACGACGCGGATCTTGAAGTAAGCGAATGCAGCGATAGCAGCTAAAGCGAGCAATCCAACTAGTAACAGCAACCAATTGAGAGTGTTGGCGGTCTGGCGAATGGGCTCCTCCACCGTCTTCTGAACCTTGTCTCCAAGCCGGTCGACCAGACCGGGTTTGGTGACCACCGTCGGGTTTCCGTCCACGTCGAGGACAACCTCATCGCCGCCCAGGATCCGTTCGGCGTTGGTCAGGACCAGCGTTGTTCCCGCAGCGGTGAACAGCACCTTGCCAGGATTCGTTTCGACAAACCGGCCGACGAAGCTTGAAAAACGATCCGCATTGCCGGAGATCAGTTCTAGTAACTGTTTCTGTTGATCGGCGGGCAGTTTGCCGATGTCATTGACGTGCTTGCCTATCTCGATGGCCTGCTCGCTTGTCAGCTTCAGACTCAGGTCGGCTCCGTCCTTACCAAGTGCCCTCGCATAGGAAGCACCCACGCCCGGATGTTTCACCTCAGCTTTCAATACTGACGTACCCATTTTCGTACTCAGCGTCGCCAGTTCGCGACCGCTGGTCCCGGCCGCCAACCGTGCCGCTGCCCTAGCGACTTCGTCTGCCGGCAATTCATCCAGCAACTTCAGGACCGGCAACGCATTGGGAGCGTTATCGAGCGCGCGAATGACATTCGGACCGTTTTTGGCAACCAGTTCGCCAACCTCCTTCAAAGACTTTTCGCCGCCTTCGCGGACGACCTTTTGAGCCGTCCGCTCGCTCAACTCTTCGCCGACCTGCTTGGTCATTGTTTTGATGGCCTGCTCGGTAACCGTCTCGCCCGATTCCTTGGCCAAGTAACGCGAGATCGCTTTGATCATCATCCCGCCGGCGGAGGCGTGCACGATCGGCGAAGCAACAAGAATTAAAGCCGTCCAGGTAACGATAAACGCGATGGGACTCGAAACCCGATACCGTCGGGTTGGGATTTGAGTTCTCATGATTCCACCCCACCAACGATACTGGCACGTAACGACGACTGGTACGCACGTTGCATCAGCTCGCAACTTCCCAGCAAGCCTTCACGCAATCCCGGATTGTCTGCATCGCCCGCAATCACGGTGCCCGTCAATTCATCGATCATGCCGTTGAGTTTTTCCGCCATCTGTGCCTCGAAACGATTGGACATCCACCAGTCGATGATGCCACCAATGACGACTCCCACGGCGATGCCCGCGGCTGCCCCGATCGGTCCGCCCAGCGTTCCTGTGCCGCCACCAACCGCCGCACCGCCCGCGGTCGCTCCGCCGACAGCGGTGGACGTGGCCGCCGCCATCGAGCTGAGCTTGATCACCAATTGGGCGAGCAAGTATTCACCGACGAAGCCGCCCGCCCCCGATGCCACTTCGATTACGATGCCATTGACAACTGACCATTCGGCTGACTCGGTGCTGTATGCCTTCAATCGCGTCGCCATATCCTTGGCAAAGTCGCCGTATTCGATCTCAGGCAAGTCGGGCAGATCCCTGGTCGTGATCGCCGCGCGGACTTGCGTCACCATCGCGTTCTGGTTGGCTACCACGTCTTCACGAAATTGTTGCAGCGCGTCTTCGATGTCTTGTGCTAGCTTTCTGTCCGTGAACAAGTGCCGTGCGAATTTCTCTTGAATGAACTCGCTGACATCCGTTTCCTGGTACCACCAATCGGTCGGCATGCGACGCATCACGCCCAGGCGAGTGCCCCATGTATTGATCTCACTGCAAAACGGTGCGATGCCCGTTCGGTAGCTGTCGAACGATTCCTTCAACCGAGCGACGCAGCGATCAGCCGCTTCCCGATTCAGTTTGTCCGCTTCGATAATGTGCGGATCGACATCAGCGGTAAAGAAGGCATCCCGCTCGGCCCGCAGTTCAGCCGCTGACTTCTGAGGAATGATCTCGACCGGCAGCTCAGGTGGATCGGGCACCCTCGGCATTTCCGGCGGTGGCCGTGAGACGAACCAGAAAATGATACCGATGCACAGCAACAGCAGGACGATGGAAATGGCGATCTTTGAATTCATTTAGAGAATCCCTTGCTAATATTGGGTTGGGATGTTGATTGCTTTAGACATCGAGCTGCACCTCTTCGCGGACGTCGATCTGGCCGGTGACTGCGGCGGAAACTAGAGTAGTACGGTATTCTTTCAAGTGCTCGGTACTTCGTCGATCTCACCAATGCACTTGCCAATTGTGGCAGTTCTCTCGTCGATAGCACAACAGATTGCCTCCTGTTCTTCTTCGCTGGGTACAAGGATACGGATGCTGTTCCATAAATTGGTCCGAAGACACAGCGTGCCATGCCCCGCCTCCTCCATTATAGAAAAGAATGCCGCTTGGGTAGCTCGTAGCTGATACGCCAAATAACGAGGGTTCAAGCCTTCACGACAAATCAAACCTTTCATGTCTTGATTGATTGTCACCGGAATCTGATTTAGCGAGACGGGAAAGTCAACGAAATCGGTAAGTTAAGCATGCCGATGATCCGATCCCGACGCGGGAGCGAGTGATGGCGCCCACGTAGAGAATCCCTCCCTTATGCTCTGCGTTGAAAAACTTCCTCGCTGAGTCGAGGTCATGCCCCTGGTGCGATGTCTGTCGCTCCTCGCTTGCCTTCAAGATTGACAAGCCGGTCGAACGCATCGGCAACCGCCGCGGCATCACTCGCGGGAAGACGGGCGGCGATCGACGTGCTCAACAGGTCGGCAACTTGTTGTCGATGCTGTACCTCGCGTCGCTGCATAGCGTGCATCGAGATCGAGCGGTAAATCAACACACCGATTGCGAGCACGGACATGAAAAAGGCGATTGAGGCCCACCACACGAACTTCAACCACCATTCGGATGCGGCGACAGCGTTGTCTTTTTCCACTCGCATGTTCTCGTATTCCGATTTCACATGACGGGCTTCGCCGAGGTCGGTCATTTTGTCGTTCGTCTTACGGTAGAACTCATTTTCTTGTTGAACGATCTTTTCTTCACGTTCGATGATCGCGGTTTCTCGGGCGCCGATTTGGTCTCCCAGCGTCTCCAAGGCGGCGTGACGGCTGTCCAATATCCGTTGTTTTTCCTCCAATTCGAAACCCTTGCCGCCTTCCGCAGCCGCCAATTCTGCTAGGAGGCGACGATTCTCTTCGCGAGCTTTGGTCAAGTCATTGTCAAGATTGGCAATCCGTTGATTTTGTTCGGTACGAGTCCGCTCAATTTCTGACAACCGGCCGCGGGCCTCGTCGCCGGTCGGCAGGTCTGTTCCACCGCAACCGGAGAAGAAAACGAACAAAGTCGAAACTGCAAAAATGTAAATGGTTTTCATGTTTTCCTTTTAATTTCAGACCGCCGCGTAAGCGAGGGGTTGGTTGGCGAAATGCCACTCGCTTGCGCGCCGGGTTGGGAAAGAACTGCGATGTGCTGCACGCTGTTGCCTAACGGGCTGGCCAGCAAACTGTCCGGGTTTATTCGGCGTGCAGGCGAAGCGGCGTTGGCGCGGCAGCTTTTCGTTCGGCTTTCTGGGCCGGTGTGGCATCCACGAGCCGGAATTGATGGCATCCGCACAGACAACTGATTTCAGAGCAATTCACCGACCGGTTGCGACGGACCGTGGTTTTGCATCCATTGCAAGTCAGGCAATCGAGCAGTTCACGGTATGCCTTGACGACTTGGGCAAATTCTCCTTTGGTGAAGTCTTGCCATTGGTTGTGATGGACGGCGGAGTTCACCATCCAGCTTTCCTGCTGTTCGATTTTCGTCAGGATTTCGCCGAACTGCTTTTCTAAATCCAGCGTCTCCTGATTCTTATCGTCCTTCCCCCAGCTAGCCGATGCTTTGGCGGACTGCTTCAACAGCTTTCGGAAACGCTTGCATACTTTCGGGAACAACTCGCCGATCGTGTGTGCCCCGTCGGCGCGGTAGACCACGTCCGCCCCGATTTCGTCGGCGAGGTCGGACATGACACATTCGAGGTAGTTGCGAAGTCGCCACGCAGCCAGACCGATGTCATTCTTCTGCAGCGCCGCTTCGATCTCGTCCCAGGTTTCGACGACCGAGACAACCTGGGGACCGCCTTCGACAGTCCAACCACTGAACTGAATCGCGGATTTGGGTTCGATCAATTTCGCGGTTTGCATCTGCTTGAACCAAGTTCGCTCGTGGGTGGTGATGATGAATTGTGTGTGCGGGAATTTGGTGCGAAGCAGCTCACACAACTTCTTGCGATGTCCGCTATCAATCGACATCACCACGTCGTCCAAAATGACCAGCTTCAAGTCGCCGCCGAACACCTGCCTCATCAGTGCGAGGTAAAGACAAAGACCCATACCATCCTGGTGCCCTTCGCTGTGGTAGGCGGCCGGGGGATGGATGCCATGGCCGTAGAATTTCGCCTTGATTTCGAGGCTGTTCTCCGACGCATTGAACTCCGACTCAAAGTCGCTCTCGTCATCTTCGTTGATGACTCGGTACGAATCCTCGAAATCGGATTTCACTTGGTCGTAAAGTTTGTTCAATACGACTTCGGACGTTTCCTGGTATGCGATGTGGGTGTGCTTCGCCAAAGAGAACGTCTCGGCTGACCTGGTTTGTTTCGCCTCGGCCTCGTTGCACTCACGAAGCTGTCGGATGGTTTCATAAAGAAACGTGCGTGAATGTTCTGTCGCGGACTGTTCGGGTAGTTCCTGCACTTTTGCGGCAAGTGTTTCCACGGCCGCTGAGATGCTGTTCAGCTTCATCCCGTTGGCAATCCACTGTCGGCCAGAAACGATGCCTGCCTGAGATTTCAGGTCTTGTACCCAGTTGGAAACTTTCTCGAAAGACGCATTTAGCTCCGAAATCTGCTCGGTCAGTGAAAGCTTCTTTGCGACGATGCCGAGTCCTCGCAAGGCGTCACCGATCCCAATCAGTTGATTGGACAACGTATCAGCGGCATTCTCGATTTTGTCGTTCACCTTCTTTGCTGCGTCGCATTGAGCCTGCTTTGCCAACAAATGCTGCCGGAGCGTTTCCAGGTCCCATTCTCTGTCACAGAGCGGGCATTCGTCAGCGTCGAGCGCTTCGAGTCCAAATCCGATGAGCTGATGACGTGCCAATGCAATCGCCAAAGATGGATCGGCGTCTAAGTTGGCAAGTTGAGCGACAATCTGTGTGCACGCCTCTCGGATTGTCGAATCGGCAATGAGTTCACGAATGGACTGGATGCTGGCCAGCGACGTCTGCTTATTGACATCTTGCTTCGCGTTGACGGCTTCTGTCGTGATTGGCTTCGAGAGACTGGCCAAGGTTGGGGCCGGTTCGAGACCAAGCGTTGATCGGTGTTTGTTAATGATGACAAGCGTTGTATTGTCCGAGATCTCGTTGACACCAAGATGGGATTCTAGTTTTGCGAGGTGATTTTCCGCTGCCTGTTCATCGGTCTTGTGCTCTCGTTCGCATTGGCTACGAGCTTTCCGGAGTTCATCGCAGGTTTTCTGAACCTGATCCAATCGCAACAGAGCCTGGAGCTCCTTGGAACGGTCCTTCGATTCCGCGAGAATGAACCGGATGATCTGTCGGCGTGTGAGTGCGATTTCCGGATGGCCGGCTATTTCACAGATGATCGCGATGGCTTTATCGTCGTTAGGCTCGATTTTTGGCTTCGACGGATTCTTGGTTGAGCGAGTCACTTTGATCTCGCGATTCTGGCTGGGAACGAACAACGTCAGCGTTACGTTCCCTGCATCAGCACCGACATGTTTCCCATGCTCCTTCACAGTCAAGGACTTGGTGCCGAGCCCGCTGAGTCGGCTGAATCTTCCCGTCAGTCCGAATTCAATAGCGTCGACGACACCACTTTTCCCGGAGCCGTTGGGGCCTTGAATCGCGAACGAATTGCCATCGAGCGTTCGACTAAAACGCTTGATTCCGCGGACGTGGTCAATCTCAATTTGTTGAATCTGAATCATTCGCTGATTGCTTTCTCGGATGTCTTGGATTGGTAGATGGCAACAAAATCGCCAGCTTTCGGTTTTTCGTTCTGTGTAATCAGTTGGCTCACTTCTGTCGCAATGCAGGCTGTCTTGTCGGAACTGTGCATCTTCTCGAGGAAAGCTGCCGTGATCTGGTCGACAATGGATTTGTTTTCTGCCATCGGTTATTCGCTCCTTGGGGTTTACTGACAAATTAGTCACACGATATCTTTTTGCTGACACTTCTTGTTTTGCACTCACGAGCAAAATGCGTCAGCTAGGTAAATTCATTGCCCGCTCGCAATCGCGCCGGGCAGCGTGGCCTAGAACATCACGTTGAATGCAATGGTCAGGATAACAACCAACCCGATGTCGCCTTTGAAGGCTTTCGGGTTGGTGCCGCGAAACGCGAATGAACGCATTCCGCCGACAACGAACAGTGCGAAGATGAATCCAATCATGTTGGGGCTTTGCTTCCTTGTTTGGAGTTTCGATGCCGCAGACGACCCTGCTTGCTAGTGACTAACGAGCACGGTCGCATACTGTCCGAGTTTTGCGTTTTCTTTTTCGGATAAGTTCTTGATCGCACTACAGCTCAGCGTTGCGCCATCAACGAAGTGCATTGCTTCGAGTCCGTAAACACGGGTGATGTCCGCCGATGACACCGCGGCGGCTTTGTGTCGTGACATCACGATCATGGGCGGACTCCAGGAACCGATGCTCAGCTTGGATCGGAAGTTGACAATGATCTGTGGTCGATCGTGTACGACACGGGAGTTGCCTTTGTCGAACCCTCGACCACGATGCACGATGCAGTTGGGATCCAGCAGGATGATACCTGCAACGGGAATTGATTGCTCGATGATCACATTGTTGAGCTCGTTGAGTCGCTCAGGAACGCAGAATGTGACGATATTATCATGCCACATCGTCGATGGTATCCGGCGGCTCATACCGCTCGACTCACATGAAGCGTCGTCGTCGAACCATTGCTCGTAGGCAATTTCCGCTAAGCATTTTGTTGCTGGTACCACGACCCATCGACCGCCAACATGGGAGTCGTTGATGCGACGGGCGTGCTCGACCATCCGGTCGAATGTGGGCACTCCGCCTACGAACCAACCGACCTGGTCTTCACCCAAGCTGCGGCACGTCTCCGCGTCCGTGGCGACGGGGCCAAGGTACTTTTCTCTCAACCTCGCGATTCGGGCACCGCGGATGACGGGCGATGGGTACAAGGTGTCGAACATGACGGGGGTGCTGGTTTGCATGGTGTCTTGCTGGCTACCTTGTTTATCGATGATGCTTGGCGATGACCGGTTAGTCCTTCGCTCACGCTTCGGGTTTGGAAATCGCAACCCGAAGCGTGGGCGAGAGACTTATGCTGGGTAACGATGGTCCGCACCGATCGTCCGGAACTATCCCGATTGTTTTTCGCCGCAGTTGCTGCAGAAGCGAGCATTTGGCTTCACTGGTGACTCGCATGCCGAGCAGGGCTTCGTTGCCGGAGCGTCGTGTAGAAGCGAATCGTCTTCGGCCTCGGTGACCTTGCACGATCCTGCGAGTTCGTCACGCAAGCGATTGAGAACCTGCATGGTGGCGATTTTGCTGGCCGTTTCGCTGGACAGCGGATGAGCGATGCAGCGGAAACAACCGGCGTCGCTGTCGCAACTGCATTGCTGCAGTCGTTCGGTCGCTTTGTCGACCAGGTCCGCCATTCGATTACAAGCGAGCATGGTTAACCCCACACCGTCGTAAACCATGTCGTACAGATAGATTGATGCGGTACCGTCGGAGTCGACTTCGGAGGCCGATGAAAAGTCTTGTTTGTCACACGGGCCGGAGACGGTCGGGAACAGCCCCCAAAGCAATCGCTCGCACGATTGCAACGCCAGGCGAGCATCTTGCAAACCCAGTCGACGAACCAATTGGTCCCACAGCGGTTTGCGCAGACGCAGCAATGTGGCCTCGGTTGGCAAAGTGTGCGTCGGCATGCCCATGTTCCCGTTCCATGAGTTGACGACTCTGCCGCTGCGATCCTTCTCGGTCACGTTGACCAGGAATTCAGTCACATCGATGTTGACTGTCGCTAGCATGACGTTGTCATGATCGAGGACTCGATGCCGGCGCTTCAGACGGATCTTCTTATTGATGAACGCGCGCGTCTCGTTCCATGAGTATTCGCGTTCCAAAATGACCTTGCGACGTCCGCGAATGACATCACGGACTCGATAGGCACGACCTCCGTGACGGTAGATTGCGTTGCGGTAGGCCTCTCGCAGCAAGTGGAACTCGTCGATCTCGCCGATCGGATCGCCGTCGTGGCCAACGACCAGCTTGTAATTGCCATCACCGATACTTCGGATATTCACCTGCATGTGGGGTTCGGCTCGATAGAACACGTCTAAATCGAGTTGGCCGTCGGCGCGAGCTTTTTGTACCGCACTCGACTCTTCGCCCAGCACTTCCGTATTGAGTTTGTCCTCGTCACCGCCAACTTCGGCCGTGGCACACGCGTAGTGCTGGCAAACGACGCGGCGGTTCGCGGTATTTAACACCAATGGCTCATTTTCTTTGGCGAACAACTCATCCGGATGATTGGAATAGTAGGTGTCGATCGGCGTATCGCCGGGGATCAACACAACGCCGTCGTCTTTGCCGGCCCGCGCGGCTCGGCCGGCACGCTGCCAAAGACTCATCATGCTATTGGGAAGCCCGATACAAACCACCGCGTCGACTTCACCGATGTCGATCCCCAGCTCCAACGCGCTGGTGGAAAACACCAACCGCACTGACTTGTCGCGCAATCCGTTCTCGATCTCTTCTCGTTCGGTTGGCGACAGACCGGCACGATACACACGCACAAACGGAAGCTCGTTTTCGTGGTTGGACAACAATCGGGCCATCATTCGTTCGGCTGCCATGCGGCCGGGACAAAACGCCAGCACGGTCAGCCCCTCTTCGGCCAACTTGAACGCCAGTTTCCGGCCGTAGTCGTAAAAGTGCTCGTCTCCGCTGGCCATCCAGAACTTGCGAACGCCTTGTCGGCTGCCGTCGCGACCGGAACCCACGCAAGCGAAGTCGACGCCCGTCAATCGTTCCATGTGCTTTTGCGGCTCGTGAATCGTGGCACTGGTGGCGACGAACGTCGGGTCTGAACCGTGCAGGCGACAGATCTGACGAAGCCGCCGCAGGATGTGAGCCACGTTGGTTCCGAAGATACCGCGGTACTCGTGGCATTCGTCGATCACGATGTGGCGAAGGTTGCCAAAGAAGCGTGCCCAGTGCCGGTCGTGATATTGCAACATCGAATAATGCAGCATGTCGGGATTGGTCAGAATGATTTGCGCTTCGTCGCGAACGTGGCTGCGGACGTTGGTGGGCGTTGCCCCGTCGTAACGGCTGATGAAGTGCGGGCAAGCTTTTATCCGCTTCGCAATCGTCGGGATGGCAGCACCGAATTCCCGGATTTTCAGCAACTGATCGTTAGCCAGCGCCTTTTGCGGATAGAGAAACAGCGAGGTCGCGTCGGCATCACTACAAAGTGTGTCCAAGACCGGCAGCGAGAAGATCAACGACTTGCCGCTAGACGTTCGCGTCGCAACGACGGTGTTTTTGCTATCCAGAATGTGGCTGATCGCTTCGTGCTGATGCTGGTACAGCCCGTCCGGGAATCGCTGCTCGACCATTGTCAACGTCTCGGAGTGCAGTACTAGCGATTCAAGCGGCCTGAAAACGCCGGCTCTTGGTCCATCGGGGTCAGGATCGTGATGTAGCGTGCTACCGTCCATCGAGGCAATGGCTGCGGAGATTTGGTCGATGATGGTTCCAGCGGCGGTGTTCAAGATGTGCTCGGACTTTCAGATCGTTGGATGGCGGTTATGTCTGAATTGGCCTAACGGTGCTGATTTGAAACTGTCCGAGAAATCAAATCGGATTGTGAGCCGAGATGCGTGAGCGTCCGGGTGTCGATACCCGGTGCCTTATCGCCCATGGCTCACCTTCTGCGACGTGTTCGCCTTCGATAGAATGGCGGCTCTATGGCGACAAGACTGCGAATGAATCGGAGGGTGCAATGATTGAAGATGGCGAATTAGCGGGGAATTTGTTCCAAGTTCCCGACAAATGGTGGGGATTCGAGGCGATGGGTCGCGAAAACCATCCGGGGGCATGCGTTGGATATGACAAACGTGGCTATCAGGTCACGATGCTCAAAGGAACGGATCCGCGATCGGCTCGGTATGCCAACGCCCATGTTTATGTGGTTCCCGATGCGTCCAACCGATTGCTCAAGACAACGGCGTTCGCCATCAGGCCGATTTCAAGACCCGCTCGCAAGGTGCAGTTGCTTCGCGGCGAACGATTGATTGGTACGCTCGATCAAGCAGACTTACGTGAGATGCAATCCGAACTCGTTCGTCTTTTCGGCGAGGAGGAGTAAACCATCATGAATGAATCAGTCTTCTCGGATCATGTTCGTGATCTGCTTGTCGATAAATTCGACAACACGCAAGGTGTTTTAAGTCACCTGCACCGCGTCGTGCGTCGTCACCTCAAAAAGATTGGGCAATGGAACCTGCCGCCGAAGTATCTCGACTATGACGGTGAGTCCTGGGAACGTTCCGAAGCGATGGACGACTTAGTTCAAGACGTCTATTTGAGTTGCATCCTGAAGCGGCTCACGAAGCTGGGGGAGCAGTTGGAAAAGTCGGGCACGTGCGAAGGTTCTGTTCATTGGAAAGTGGGCAAGTTTTTGTCCGATCGCCAGGAGAAGGGCAACCCGATCGCCAGGCGTGTCTTCCGAAATGTTCGCAATGCATCCGAGTCGCTGGTGGACTCGGGGAAAGCCAATTGCTCGTGCGGCGAACGCTTGAGAGGGAAATCTATCCTTCTCGCGATTGGGCAGCAGACTGCCGAAACGGCGGGAAATCTGGAGAGCCATTTTTCTGAGCACCTCGGCGACTCCGACTTCATCAAGTCGGTTCACCGTGAATGTCCGGCTAGTTGGCGATTGATTGAGTCGACTGTGGAATACCGTTTTTCGCAGGGACTGACAGGCTACAAGCTCGGCGATTTGGCGCAATTATTGGGCAACGCCTGCAAACGCCCCGGCATGGTTTCCGCCACCGAAACGGACGATGGCGACGGCGGAAAAAGTATTTTGGAAATTGTCGCCGAAACCCGGACGACTCAAAACCAGCAGCGTTATCTGGCGGGTGAGGAGCTTGCGCCATGGATCGCCAAATTGACCAAACACGCGGAAAACAACATCTCCAAGCCTCGAATACGAGCTCGCGTGTTGAAGTCTCTGGCGACGGTGTCGGAGCTAATCGAAGAAGGGCAAGACGTTCGTGAGCTATCCGTCCGAAAGCTCGCGGAGAGGTTAGGCATGTCGAGATCGACGCTGGACGAAGACTTCGCCCGATTAAAACACCACGATTGGATGCAGGAAGCATCGGAGAACGAAACGGAATCATGAAAAACTTTTTCGACGACCCGGCATTTCAAAACGGTCTTCGCCAGGCCGCGGCAGACGCTCGCACGAAGATTGCCGACATCGGAACAATTGCGGATATCAGTTCTGGCGACTGTTTTCTCTTCTCCGAATCGGACGATCTGCCCGTGCGCTGGGTCGCTGTGCTGCGTCACAAGGACGATCCGGAAATCTGGTTTCTCTTGGCTGCCGACGAGTTTTCGCAGGTCGGGACTTGCGATGTCGAAATCGCGGAAGCCAACCCGATGGCTCCGCTCGTGATGCGGGGCAACGTTGGCCTCTGGGCACATCAAGACGACATCGACTTGGATCGTTACGTTGGCCGGTTGGATTTGGAATCAGTCGCAGACGCAAAAAGTCGACTTTCCGAAATGGTGCATGGCGAGGTTCCGGTGACGGAGCATGGCATGGTCGCGGAGGCAAATGAAGACTACCGAGACTGGATCACTGTACTCAGTACCGTGTGCCAAGAGATTGAAACACGATTGCAAGCGGAACCGGTGGTGTTGCTCCAGCCTGTCTTCGACACGTCGTACACCGAGTTGTCGGTCGTTGCCGAGCGCCGTGCCGAGTACGAAGCCAGCCATGCTGCTGATGCTAGCGGGACGTCGGAACCCGAATCCGACGCACCGCCGTCGCTTGCTTTGGAGAGTTCGCTACCGGGACAGCTCTTGTTACAAAAAGACGGGGACGACTTTGACCTCGTCTACTTCCCGGGGTCGCCCGGCGATCATCCGCCGCGATTGGTGCGTGCGGCGGGATTGAGCGTCAAGGATGGAGATTGGGTCGCGGGCGCTGACCGCGTATTTACTTGGACGCAACCGCTTTCCAGTGTGGATGGACGAGTGTCGTTCGTCATTGTCGGAGCTTCGTTTGATATTGCGGTATCGTGAGCCGTTGGCCGTAAGGCCTCGGGTAGCCCGCCGCACCCGGACACTTACGCATCTCGGCTCACAAAAAAATAGTGAAAGAAGGGAGAGAAGAATGTCAAAACAGTCGCCATCGACACCAATTCGTTTGAGCCTTAATCAGATTCGCAGCAATCCAGTTCTTGCGAGTGAGCGAGAGTTCAAACGCGGTCGAGGAGGACGCCGCGACCAGGAGCAAAGGCAACTCGATCGGCTGCAGGAATTGCAAAGCGACGGCATCGTCCTTCATCACATTCCGAAAATGATTCGCGTGGATCCATCGTCACTGAAAGCGTCGCGCGAACGCATCGGCGTCGTCGGTCTGGTCGTTGACAATCATGGCGAGGGATATGTGACGCGGTTGAAAGTGAAATCGAACCCAACATGGGACATTTCGGTGGACCTTCCTTTTCGCCAGGTCCACATCCAGAGTTTATTGTTTCGGGTTCTCAACGGACCAGGACTCGACGACGGCTTGCCTGAACTCTTCGCATACAAAATCTCCGACTCGTTGGCTGATCGGTGTGAAGGCGATTCGATGGACATCGCTTGCTTGCTAGCAATCTTCGACGCGAGTGTCAAAAATGAGAATCAACTTCTCCGTGCCGCGGCTGCCGTCGTGTCGCCGACAGAGGACGGTTTGCTCGAAGCCTCGAAATCGGTGACAGCAAAGCTGCGTGCTTTCGTCCGTGAGTTCGGACACGGAAGTCTTTTGGTACGCCACGCCAATGACGAAGATGCGTCAGCGTTCGACGAAAAGTTCGATGACGTGTGGCCGGTGAAGGACCTATCCGAACTGGCGAATCGATTGAATGAAGCCGGACTGACGCACTCTTTACTCGAAAAGGTTGCTCTGAAGAGCGAGCATGGATTCGCAATCGCGAGCCAAATGCAACGACTTCTGGCGGACGAAACCCAATTTGCAAAAGCCGCAGACTTTCTGGCGAGACTGAATCGACGGACCAGTGACGAGACACCGGTCAAGATTCGTCTGGAGATCTCGCTTGCCCAAGAGGATCTTCACCGCCACCGCGGAAACTTTGACGCAGCGATCGCGACCCGCAACCAGCGTGTGAAAGTGATGGCCAGCCCGCTGGTCTCTTGCTACGAACGCGAGGCCGATTCGGACAATCGGCACGCTGCCGCGCTGTACGATGCCCACCGTTTTTTCGTCGCGATTGAATGTCTGGCTCCCTGGGCGGAGAGACTCAAAAGCGATCCAAAGATTTGCTTGCCGGAAACTCGTTCCAAGCTGCTAAACACGCTCGCACGGTGCCTGGTCGCAACTGGAGACCCACAATGGGAACCACTGTTTCATCAATCACTTGAGATTCAAGGCGTCTCTGACCCAGGCAATGTTCCTGTCACTGAAAACTACCTGGCACATGGGTACTTGAAGTCAAATCGTTTTGAGGAAGCGAGCCGCATCCTCAATTTTTGTGGCGATGAATCAGATCCGTTTCGGATTTGGCTAGCCGCAGAATGCTCGCGTCAATCCGGCGAGCTATGGGACGATTCCCTTTGTGCAAAGGCTATCTCAATTCCCGAGTCGTACCATGTTCACGGCTTTGCTTGCCAAGCCATCGCGAGACAGCGTGGAAGATCAAAAGAATCGAAAATTCAATTTTTCGAGAACGCTCGGCGATCGTTTGGACACGGGATGGAAACGGATGTGACGAATGTCAAACGAGTGTTAGGTGCCTATTGCGAGTTCGCCATTGCAGTCGTTGAAGGAGATCGTGATGCATTGAGCGATTCGATCATCCAATTTCGCAAACACGCCACCAACGACGGATTTCGAGAAATTCGTGAGTGGTACAAAGACGAACTCGATCGTGTTGAGCAGGACCGGGATTGGGGATCCATTGAATCATTGTTCGACAGAGCCCCGCATTTGTAGCGGCTAACCAATGGGCCAGTATATCTACCCTAACACTCGCGCCTACACTGGTTCTGGTGTACGCTTACGGCGTTCCCATTACAGCGACTTCGTTCGCGCGTTCCAAACCTAAATTCCAGGCTGCTCTTTTACCGGAAATTTGCTTCGCGCGCCACCGACTCCTGAATTACGCAGCCGACGGTGTAGCAGATTCGACGTGCAAAAGCCCGGAAACGCGTCAAACACGGAGAATTAGATGCGATCACCCTGGTGTTTTCATAGAAGTCAGGCATTTTATAGATTTCCTGAGTTCTCTCGGGGGAATCTACCCAGAGATATGTATGCCAGGCGTAGTCCTCGTCTTGCGCCTCTGGGATGTCCTGGAGTGCTTCCTTCAGGCATACTCAATGCGTTCTGTATGCATCGCAGTCGTTTTTGGGAAGTTCTCGTACCCAGGCCGCCAGTCGATCAGGCAGGAAGAGCGGACCGCCGACTTCAATCTTGAACTCGCAGATACCATCCGAAGACCAACAATCTGGAGGCAACGAAGCGTAAGCATGAGCACCACCGACTACACCTGCAGGAACGTCGCATGCGGTAATTACGGCAAGCCAATTCCCGATGCGTACGCAAGACTCGCGGAAAACAACTGTCTTTTCTGTGGTGAGCCACTTTCCGTCATCGCTTCGAATTTGAGCGAGACTACTCTGCGGGTGATCGCATCCTATCCCTACCCCATCGCATTCCCTTTGCAGACCCTACAAAGGAAAGTGGACGTGGAGGCTCGGGCGAAGTGCTTGGTGGACGTGTTCACGAATACCTTGAAAATTCAGGCGATGGTGGTTCAGTCCGAGTATCTCAAGTCGCCCATCGTTGACGAGGAACTGACTGGCATTATTCTTCGCGACTTGGCTCGTCCGCTGGTATCGGCCTGGAGCAAGTTCCTGGAGGCCGCGCTGCCTCGACTGGAGAGTGCAGGGCACAAGTTCTTTGTGTCGGAGTTGAAGACGGCCTACGAAAGCGCGGAGACGAAACGCAAGCAAAGTGACCTGGTCGACATTCCGGGGAAGGGGTACTACGACCTGGATGGCGATTTCATCGAGACCAATAGCAAACTCGGTCTTGTGCAGGCACTGATCTCCTATCGCAATAAATTCGCGCATGGCTTGAACCAGCCGGAAGAAGAGTCACGCAAAGAGCTGGATTTCTATCTAGGGGTTCTTGATGTGCTGCTTGACGAGATGGCGTGGATGGCGGAGTATCCGCTGCTCAAACACGAGGACGGCAAGGTCTGGAGCTTGATGGGCGCAGTGCCAAAACGTGTGGACACACACTGGCCTGAGGAGGTGGACACGGGCCTGTCGCTGCTCTCCCCGGGAGGTGAGCGGGCGCTGGCCCTCTTCCCTTTGTTTATCGTCCCCCGGGAATACAGAGCCGATGCCTCTGCGGAGGACGACTTGCTCATCTACGACCAGTACACGGGCAAAAGGCTGATCTATGTCAGCCCTCGTGGCCACCACCGCCAGATTGAGAGCACGTTGCGACCCTGGCGAAATCTGCTGCAGGCGAAAGAAGTCGTGCTGTCCGAACTGGGGCCAAAAGACCTGACCGTCGAGGAGATCGGCAGGCGAGCAACGCGGGTTCGTTGCGACACCGAGGAGCTCCTGCACGCTAGCCGCAAGGTCCTGAAGGGCATCTACGTCAACCGTGAGGACCCCGAACGCCACTTGCGTTTCTATCCCGCCAGCAGCTTTCCGCTAGCGGTGGTAACCTCACAGGCGGGCGGCGGCAAGACGTGCCTCCTGCACCACCTGGCCAGTGAGTGGGCAAAGGAGGGCATGAGCGTGGTGCTCTTGCGAGCTACGGAAGTAAAAACAACCGATTTCATGTCTGCGCTGCGTGACACGCTGCGTCTGTCAGACGAAGTGGACGCTAAGAGCCTCGCCGAGCGGGGCGCAAGCGAAGATCGTCCGATCATCGTTATTCTCGACGGCCTGAACGAGCACGGCGAGCGAGAGGCGTTACTGGCCTCGATCCTGGCCGTTGCCGAAGAGGTTCGCGAGACCCGCCATCTGAGGCTGGTGCTGAGCTGGCGCTGTGAACAGTCAGACTGGGCGGCAGCAGCCAAAGAGTACGCGGATCACTTCCTGCCCGGGCCAGAATCCTCAACGACCAAAGACGACGAGATCCCGCAGCTGCGCCTCGGCCCCTGGTCCAACGACGAGGTCGCGGCGTTGTGGAAGTCGCTGGTGAAGAGCGACCATCGGCGATTCTTGCAACCTCAACGCTTTCGCTATGAGCAGGTGTACGAAAAGAGCCGAGCGGTGACCAAACTGCTGAAGAACCCGCTGCTCGTGCGGATCTTCCTCGAATCCTTCATTGGTGAGAAGCTGCCCGCGCGACTGTCTCACCAAGACATCTTCGAGCAGTGGCTCAAGAAACTTGGCGAGCGCACCCGCGACGACAACCGCTTTCTCTACGACCTTGCCCGTATCCTGTTGGAGCGTGGATCGCAGGCGGTGGAACTAGACTCGCTCTACCATGATCCACGTACCGCGGAGACCGTGCGCCGGACAGACGACGTTGCGTCTCCCTTCAACAGACTGCTACGCGAGGGAGTACTGATGCGGACATCGAGCATAGACGTCTCCTTCACGATGGATCGTTTTTTCGAGCAGGCGGCCGGCGCAGTCCTGGTTCTGGACGGCAAGGCTGACCGACCCGAAGGCCTGGTAGCTGCCCTGAACGAACTGAAAGAGCACTGCTTGGCCAAGAGCATCGTGGAGGTGGCGCTTACACGGAGAGTAGCCGAAGAGGGGAGAGAGTACCTCTGGGACTTCATCAATGCTGTCCCACCCTCCGCGGCCTCCATGGCGGGTGAGCTCGTGGGTCGCCTAGTCGAGGAGACACGCGAGGCGGAGACCATCGCCGCCGAACTGATGGCATGCCCCAGCGAAGGCGACATCGAGGCCGCGATCCAGGCCGGTGAGTACCTTGCCGGTGAAAACCTCTTCCTGCTGCAACGTGACTTCCTGGGGGCGGTCGTACAGTCAGCCGCAGAGACGCTACCCGCAAGCGAGGCGATGGCTGATCTCATCAGTGCGGCTGCAAACGCGGCTTTCACCTTACACGAATGGGAGACCTGCCGTGTTTGGAATCAACAGGCCCTGGCCATGCGTCATGGGTTATTCGGCGAGCAGCACGCCGACGTCGCCGACAGCTACCACGACCTGGGCTCGCTCCTCTCGGAGCTCGGCGAACATCAGCAGGCACGCGAGTATTACGAAAAGAGCCTCGCCATCAGGATCAAGATCTACGGCGAGCAGCACGCCGACGTCGCCAACAGCTACAGCAGTCTCGGCGTGCTCCTGTCGGATCTCGGCGAACATCAGCAGGCTCGCGAGTATTACGAGAAGCGCCTCGCCATCTTGATCAAGATCTACGGCGAGCAGCACGCCGACGTCGCCACCAGCTACAACAACCTCGGCGTGCTCCTGTCGGATCTCGGCGAATATCAGCAGGCCCGCGAGTATTGCGGGAAGAGCCTCGCCATCAGGATCAAGATCTACGGCGAGCAGCACGCCGAGGTCGCCAACAGCTACAAAAACCTCGGCACGCTGCTCTCAAGCTTCGGCGAATATCAGCAGGCCCGCGAGTATTACGAAAAGAGCCTCGCCATCAGGATCAAGATCTACGGCGAGCAGCACGCCGACGTCGCCA
>JBDNIG010000301.1:0-4755 GCA_041688415.1 Rhodopirellula sp.
CATTCTCTATCCAAAACCGGTTTTATCCCGGCACACCCAGACCACTTTTCACCGAAGCCGCTGGGCGGTTCTTTGACCACGATTGGTCTTCGCGATGCCGAAGATCTTGGTGCGTCGATGGGGTTTGCGAAGTTTGCATCCGGAGAAGCTTCGCAAACGCAGCTTGAAGCCTATCTCGGAAGTTTGGCGGAAGAATTGACTGGACGTGGTGATGAGTGATCGGCAAAGAACAATGACCGGCTTGAATTTGGACGGCCTCACCATGGCTCCGCCTCAGGTACTCGGCGGGGTTCGTTTGGTGCCACTCACGCGGCCTGAAAACCGGGGTGATTTGCGTTTGTCGCGGCGGGCCTATGCGGAGGACTTTGCTTTTGTCGAGGTCGATCCAAAGACTGTCTACACCAGTTATGTGCCGCACGGATTGGTTGCCAACTGGACGACCGACGGCGGAGCGGTTTTCGGGTCGCAAATGGCGCAGGGGACGAAGACGAAAGATGGGAAGTCCTTTGGGCAATACATCACCGCCCGCGGACTTCGCAAGATGGTTCGTCGGGAGGGCAAGAGTCAACTGCGATTCCTTCCCTTGCATGTCGCAATGGAAGGTTTGCTGGCGTTGCACTTCGGCGGTCCCGACATCGCATGGACTGAGTATTCTGCGGCCGTTATGCGAAAGGGTCTCTCGCCACGCAACGAAACGGCGGTGCCTGGTGACCAGATCTCCGGACTCCAAGACGCACTGCGTCTGTTCGAGATTCACGAGAACCAGGTCGGCATGCTCATTTTCGTTTCCGGCGCGTTGTCATCCGCGTTCGTCGTGCCCCATCCGGATGATTACTCGGCCCTCCATCACACCTTGATCACGGACTTCTATGGCGAACTGATCTGGCAATACGGTTTCTATGTGACCGAGAACATGATGCATCCCGATCCGATTGATATCGAGTCGGTCGATAGCACTGTGGACCTGCGTCGCGAAGTGAATCATTTGCGAGCTCGGTGGGCGGAAATGAACGAGATGATCTCGCCTGGTCTGTTCGAGCAATCGTACCACAGCGAACGAGTGTACCGATTCAAGCCGTTTAGTCTTGAACGTTTTATCACCGATCTCGATCCAGGAACTGAGAATCATATTGGGGAAGCGATCTACGCCGACGATGGATCGCTCCAGTATCTGAAGACTTACAGGATGTCGTCGGCGCAAACGCGTCGCGCGTATTTGTTGAGCCAACTTGCACCGCACGACTGGAACTTGGAGCAATGTGCCGCCGCGCTCGGTTACCGCAAGAGCGAACTCATTTTACGACTCGAAAACGCTGGCTTCGGGTATCTGTTGCACCAACACGTTTTAGACGGTGCGCGTGCGAAAGAGAGAAGATGAATGTCCTCGTGTGGCTCATTTTATTCCTTTTGTTCGATCACTTCGGATCGCAGCGGAAGTCGAACAAGAAGATCGTTGAGCGCGGGGCGGGCGGACGGTATTTTGGCTAGGTTTGATTGCTCGTGGGCCGATTCGAGTTCCTTGGTGAGCCGTTCGTATTCGGCTTCGTGGAATGCTAGCTCGGGAGTGTTGAGCATTCCCCTCTCGGGACCGGTTTGCTTTTGGGCGATGAGGGCATCGAGATAAGTGAGCTTGGCGTTTTCGTTCAGCGTAACCAGGTTGGCTTCGATAATGCCGGCTCGCATCAGGTGGATGGTCGCTCGGTCCGAATGGAGTTACTGATTGTATCTTTTGGAGAGAATTTGAGCATTCGCGGTTCGGGGCTGTCACGAGGTGGCTCGTTTTGCGGTTAGAACATGTTTCAATGACAAACAACAAAACGTGGAAAATCCAGTGGAAAAGCAACTGACAGACAAACGGATCGTGATCGCGGGAGGCAGCGGTTTTTTGGGGCTGTCGATGGCGGAAGCGTTCGCCGGCGGCGGTGCGGAGGTGACAATTCTATCGCGTTCAGTGCCGAAAGTTGCCGGACCATGGAAGCACTCGGTTTGGGACGGACGGACGCTCGGGGATTGGTCGGCAGCGCTCGATGGATGCGATGCGGTCGTGAATTTGGCAGGCCGGACGGTGAACTGCATCAAGACGCCGGACAACAAGGATGAGATTCTGCGGTCGCGGGTCGAGTCGACGCGGGTGCTCGGTGAAGCGATGCGTGCTGTCACTTCGCCACCTCCGGTTTGGGTGCAGATGAGTACAGCTCATATTTATGGTGATCCGCCATCGGCCGTTTGCACGGAAAGCTCGGCCGAAGGAATCGGGCTTGCTCCGACGGTCGCTCGGGCTTGGGAGGCCGCGTTCGCTGAAAGCAAATTGCCCCATGATCACATAAACTCGCAACGTGGCGTCGTCATGAGAACCAGCTTTGTTGTCGGGCGTGATCGCGGGGCCGGCGGCGGGGCGTTGGGCACGTTAGGGCTGATCGCGAAGCTGGGACTCGGCGGTAAGGTGGCCAGCGGTACGCAAGGCATGTCTTGGATTCATGAGGACGACATCAACGCCATTTTTGCTCGAGCAATCGTCGACGACACGATGTCGGGGGCTTACATCGTGTCGTCGCCGAACCCGAAATCACAAGCCGATTTCATGCGGACGCTTCGCAAAGTGATCGGGATGCCGATCGGCTTGCCAGCGTTTGAATGGATGGTCCGAATTGGGGCTCCATTGTTCATGCGGACCGATCCAGAACTAGTGCTCTATGGTCGTTACGTGATTCCGAAGCGACTGATGGACGAAGGGTTTGAGTTTCATTTCGCTGAACTCGAACCAGCATTGAGGGATCTGTATGGACGCAAGAACTGAGCAGCCAAAATCAGATCGGGCTTGGCCACTATCAAAGCAACTGTGGGTCATGCGAATGACTTGGTCGGATTTACTGTTCGCTCATTGGTCGGTCGAACCGGATGCGGTCGCGTCCCTGCTTCCTGCAGGAGTGACACTGGACACACGCGACGGCAAAGCTTGGGTGGGGTTGTGCCGTCATTGTCTTTATAGTGCCAATCGGCGAGGGCGTATCTATCGCGGCGAGATCGACCAACCCCTTGGTCGCTCGCCCCGGCCGCCTACACCAAACGAACCAACACCATGGGTGAGCCTTTTGGTTTTGCGTTTCAGGGCGAACCCCATCTGCTGTTTGCCAAACCCGTCGACGTACGTGCGTGGGTTGTGAGACAATGCGGCGATGAATAATCGCTTGCCCACGATTGCCATCTTCATCACAGCCGCTACTTGGGCCGGGTTTGCTGTGTGGCTCGGCTTGAATCCAGACGCGTTGATGCCGGCGTTTGGTGTGGAAGCATCAACGCCACAAATGTTGACGGAAGTGCGTGCGTTCTACGGTGGTGTCGAAATGGCGATCGCGGTGGCGATGATCGTGTTGTGGCGGCGCGACGATCTGTTTGCTGCGTTGTTGATTGGCGGGTTACCGCTGGTCGGTTCGGCGGCGGGGAGATGTGTTGGATTGGTTGTCGATGGATTTTCGATGATTCACGTGGGTTTTGCTTGCTTGGAGATCGTCGGTGCGGCTTTTTGTTTGGCCGGATGTTTGGTGGTTTCGCGGGAGAATGAAGTATGAATGAACGGAGTCTTGAGCGAGATGGATTTTGCTTGTTGAAACAAGCAGTGACCGAAGCAACGGTCGAGCGACTGTTAGCCGTTTGCCGCGTCACGTTTGAAGGTAATTCCGATAGCGTGCTGGCTCGATCGAGTCGTGGGCATGTTTACGCGGCACGGAATCTGATCGAGTCGATTCCCGAAGTTAAAACTGTTTGGCTGTGCGATTCGCTAATGAGTTTTCTTCGCGAACAACTCGGCGATCAATTCGGCCTGGTGCGAGCATTATTCTTCGACAAGCCGCCGGATCGGACTTGGGCGTTGGCTTGGCACAAGGACACTTCCATCGCGGTGAAAGACAACTCGATTGCATCGACGTCGTTCTCGCGGCCGACCACGAAGGCAGGTGTGCCTCATGTGATCGCCTGCGATGATGTCTTGAAACAGATGCTGACGTTGCGGATTCACCTCGATGAAGTCACCGAGGAGAACGGTCCGTTGCGTGTGATTCCTGGATCGCACCTTTTATCGAACAACGAGGGTGACGGTTTGAATGCGGCAGTTGACGTCCACGCCAAGGCCGGCGATGTGCTGGCGATGCGTCCGTTGATCAGCCACTCAATTGGCGCGTCCAAGCCTGGAACACAGCGGCATCGTCGTATCTTGCATTTGGAGTTTGCTGCATCAGCGAAACTGCCCGACGGAATGCAGTGGCACGATTTCGTTGCGACGCGTTCGTTGCCACTGGAGAACCAGCTGTGATTGATCGACTCGCGATTGGCTGCTATCGATCCATTCGTTCGCTGATATTGACGCTGGGAACGCTCAATGTCGTCACGGGTGCGAACGGTTCGGGAAAGTCGAATTTGTATCGCGCGTTAAAACTGTTGGCAGACGCTGCCGATGGTCGACTGGTTTCTTCGCTCGCCCGAGAAGACGGTTTTGATTCGGTTCGTTGGGCTGTCCCAGAGATCATTTTGAGTGAAATGATTCGTGGAGAAGCTTCGGTGCAAGGAGGCGGGAGAAAGAATCCGGTTAGCTTACGAATGGGGATCAAAGCGGACCCGTTTAGCTAGTGTCTGTCCGGAAATCGGCGAGATGGCCTGTTTTTCAGGTTTTTTCGGTTCCTTGGTATGGCGAAGAACTGAGTCATCCGGGTTTCTCGGCTGTCGAAATGATGTCGGAAGTCGTTTTTTGATACCAATTTC
>JBDNIG010000302.1:0-5183 GCA_041688415.1 Rhodopirellula sp.
ACACGGCAGGACACGGCAGAACACGGCAGGACACGGCAGGACACGGCAGAACACGGCAGGACACGGCAGGACACGGCAGAACACGGCAGGACACGGCAAAAAGACGCGAAAGTTAGGGTGAGACCTGCCTATCTTGGAGAGTATCAGGGCAATTTCTCGCGTTTCTGACGCTACTGAAATTGGCGAACGACGCGAGACAACGGGAATTATCACTTCATGACAGCATCAAAAATCACCGAATCAGCTATTGAAACCCTCGCGATCGAGAGATTGGAATCGCTTGGTTACACCTATCTGCACGGTAGCGTGATCGCCCACGACGGCGATGCTCCCGAGCGAACGGGCTACGGAGATGTGATTTTGGAGAGCCGATTGCGGGACGCAGTGGCCCGAATCAATCCCGATTTGCCCGCGTCGCTGCTTGATTCGGCAGTCAAGGACGCATTGCGGATTCGGTCGCCCGAACTGTTGGTCGACAATGAAGCGTTCCATCGTCTGTTGACCGAAGGCGTGTCCGTCACCACTCACAAGGGCGGTGACGAACGCGGTGAGCGGGTTTGGTTGATCGATTTCGACAATCCGGCCAACAATGACTTTCTGGTTGTCAATCAGTTCACGGTCATCGAAAATCATCACAATAAACGCCCCGACCTGATTTTGTTCGTCAATGGCCTACCACTTGCCGTTATCGAACTGAAGAACGCAGGCGACGAGAACGCGACGATCCGCAGTGCGTTCAAGCAGATTGAAACCTACAAAGTCACCGTCCCTAGCCTGTTCACGACCAACGCGATTTGTATCGTGTCGGACGGACTGGATGCCAAAGCTGGATCGATTTCTGCGGGCTACACCCGCTTCATGGCTTGGAAAACGGCGGATGGAAAGAATGAGGCGTCGCCTCTGACCGGACAACTCGAAACGCTGATTTCCGGGATGCTTAATCCGATCACGTTTCTTGATCTGATCCGCCATTTCATCGTCTTTGAGAAAGGACGTCGGGAAGATCCCAAAACTAAACAGGTGAGCATCACGACGGTGAAGAAGCTCGCGGCCTATCACCAATACTACGCCGTCAATGCGGCTGTTGAATCTACGCTCCGCGCCGCTGATTTACAACGTAAGCCCCTCACCTCCGTGCAAGCCCCCTCTCCCCGAAGCGGGGCGAGGGGAGCCATGTTGGAAAACGTTGCCGAAACGCCGGAATCGTACGGACTTCCGGGTGTTGCAAAACAACCGCGTGGGGATCGCAAAGCCGGTGTCGTTTGGCACACCCAAGGCAGCGGAAAATCATTGTCGATGGTGTTTTACACGGGCAAGATCGTGCTCGCGATGGACAATCCCACCATCCTGGTCATCACCGATCGAAACGACCTCGATGACCAACTCTTCGATACCTTCGCATCGGCCAAACAGTTGCTTCGCCAAGATCCGGTGCAATCCGAGACTCGAGACCAGCTAAAAGACCTGCTCCGCGTCTCCGCCGGCGGCGTCGTGTTCTCGACGATCCAGAAGTTTCAGCCCGATAGCGTGGGCGGCCAGCAGGGCAACGTTTACGAACTCCTTTCCGATCGCGAGAACATCGTTGTGATCGCTGACGAAGCCCATCGCACCCAGTATGGTTTCCAGGCGAAGACGGTTGATGTCAAAGACGATGCTGGAAACGTCATCGGTAAACGCATTGCCTACGGGTTTGCCAAGTATCTTCGCGACGGCTTACCGAATGCCACCTATCTCGGTTTCACCGGAACGCCGATTGAAGCGACCGACGTGAACACGCCAGCCGTGTTCGGCCACTACGTCGATATCTACGACATCGCCCAAGCGGTTGAAGATGGCGCGACGGTGCGGATCTACTACGAAAGCCGGCTTGCGAAGGTGGCACTTTCCGATGAAGGCAAAAAACTGATCCAGCAACTCGACGATTGGTTGGAAAGCAGCAGTGAGCCGACGGCGCTAGCCGCGGGTATCAGGCAGCTGGCCAACGAAGAACCCGCGGCTAGCGCCGTCGGCTCACCAGCAAACCTGAGTGATACGCAGAAGGCGAAAGCCAAGTGGACGCAGATGGAAGCACTGATCGGCAGCGAAAAACGCATCCGAAACATCGCCGGTGACATTGTCGATCACTTCGAGACGCGGCAATCAGTTCAGCAAGGCAAGGGGATGATCGTCAGCATGTCCCGACGGATCGCTGCCGAGCTGTACGCTGAGATTATCAAGCTGCGTCCCGATTGGCACCACGACGATTTGGACAAAGGCAAAATCAAAGTTGTGATGACGGCAGCATCGAGCGATGGCCCGTTGCTTGCCAAACACCACACCAACAAAGAACAACGCAAAGCCCTGGCGGATCGGATGAAGGACGATGACGATCCGCTAGAACTGGTCATCGTTCGCGACATGTGGCTAACCGGCTTCGACGCCCCGTCGATGCACACACTCTACATCGACAAACCGATGAAGGGTCACAATTTGATGCAATCCATTGCCCGAGTGAACCGCGTCCACAAAGACAAAACCGGCGGTCTCGTCGTTGACTATCTCGGCATCGCCGCCGACTTGAAGGAAGCCCTGTCGTTCTATTCCGACGCGGGCGGGAAAGGCGACCCGACGCTTGTCCAAGAGCAGGCCGTCGAAATCATGCTCGAAAAGATCGAAGTAGTCTCGGCGATGTACCACGGCTTCGCTTACGAAAACTACTTCGACGCCGACACATCAACCAAACTCCACACCATTCTCGCCGCCGAAAACCATATACTCGGCTTACCCGACGGCAAGAAACGCTACATCGACGCGGTCACGCAATTATCCAAAGCGTTCTCGATCGCCGTACCGCACGAACAAGCGATGGGAGCCAAGGACGAGGTCGGGTTCTTCCAAGCCGTCAAAGCCCGCCTGGTGAAATTCGAGCCGAGTGGCGAAGGCACAAGCGACGTCGAACTTGAAACCACCATCCGTCAAGTCATCGACGAAGCGTTGGTATCGGATCAAGTCATCGACGTCTTCGACGCAGCCGGCATCAAGAAACCAGAAATATCTGTCCTCTCCGAAGAATTCCTCGAAGAACTAAAAGATCATGAACACCCCAACGTCGCGCTCGAAGTCCTGCGCAAGTTACTCAACGACGAACTGAAAGCCCGAGCGAAACGAAACCTCGTCCAAAGCAAGGCACTTCTGGAAATGCTGGAAACCGCGATCAAGCGATACCAGAACAAAATCCTGACCGCTGCCGAAGTCATGGACGAACTGATCAAAGTCAGCAAGCAGATCGTCGCTTCCGACGATGAAGCCAAGCAGATGGGCTTGACCGAGTTCGAATACGCCTTCTACACCGCCGTTGCCAACAACGACTCCGCCCGTGAACTGATGCAGCAAGACAAGCTCCGCGAACTCGCTATCGTCCTGACGAAACGTGTCCGTGAGAACGCCAGCATCGATTGGACGATCAAAGAAAGCGTCAAAGCCAAATTGAAAGTCATCGTCAAACGCCTCCTCCGCCAATACGGCTACCCACCCGACATGCAGCTTCTTGCCACCGAAACGGTGCTGAAGCAGGCCGAAATGATTGCGGATGAACTGGCGGCAGCCTAAGCGACTTTTGTATTACTATCGAATTTGTTGACTCGCACGCTTCAGGAGCATCGCATGATCGAAGACTGGAAAAAGGTAAAAGAACTTGGGTTGGGGGGACAAGGGAAAGTATGGCTGGTCGAAAAAGAGATCGAACTGGAGGAGAGTAAAGCAGAGCTTTTGGCAGTGAAATTTCGACAGATCCAGAACGATCTAATGGCCGCTTCCCAGTTTTCCGTCGACTCAAAAGAGCTTGGTTCCGTCGAGGGCTCAGTCACCACCACGAAAAAAAAACCAAAAGCGGCAATCCAGTCCTTGATCGCATCGATTAGGGATGTCCAGCATCAAATAAACGATATTGAACAACCTTCAGGGGCAATGAAGGAACTTCACAAACCCGAACATGCTAGAGACGCAGGCAGTGCTCTTAATCGTTTTCAGAATGAAGTCGGTGCATTAAAAAAAATCGAACATCCGAACGTATTGAAGGTCCTCGATGTCGACATTGAGAAGTTTGTTTTCGTTTCGCCGTTCTATGCACGGGGAACAATTGGCAGCCAATCGCATCGCTTCTCGGGAAAACCACTTGAAGCCCTCCGATTTATGCGGATTGTGGTGGATGCGGTCGCTGCAATTCACGACATTGGCTACGTGCACCGAGATTTGAAGCCAGAAAATATTTTCCTGGACAATGAAGGGCAACCGATCATAGGCGACTTCGGCCTCGTCATTGCTTCTGATGAAGACAATCGACTTTCGCAAACTTACGACAATGTAGGGAGTAGGGATTGGATGCCGGGTTGGGCACAATCCATTCGCTATGACGAAGTGACGCCCGCGTTTGATGTGTTTTCCCTCGGCAAAATCCTCTATTCACTAATCTCTGGCAAACCAAAGTTGCAACTATGGTACTTCAACCGATCGAAGTTCAACTTGACAGAACTATTCCCTGGGAATAGACAGATGCTGTTGATCAACCAACTGCTCGCGAAAACGATTGTTGAAGATGAGCAGGACTGTCTGAAAGATGCAAGGGACCTTCTGCACGAGATCGACGGAACAATCGTCAAGCTGGAATCGAATGCACAGGTCTTATCTCGCAAGATTAGCCGGCGATGCTCAGTCTGCGCAGTTGGGACATACAAAGTCGAGGTTGACGGCAGCCCTACCGCAGGACGGAACTTCGGCATAAGTGGTGCAGGAACGCAAGCTCACCTTATTTACGTCTGTTCAAACTGCGGTCACACTCAAATATTCAGCGGCTCAAATCACGGGGATGGAATCCGCCTTCCCGAAGGCTGGACAGATTGACGACGCCACGAAGTACTCGGCGCATCTGCGGATTCACAAAACGGAGCAGTCTCGTCGCCGAGAAATTTGGATCATTTTTTGAACAAAGGCGGTACTGAATACTAACGGGTCGAACAGCTTGCTTTTGTCGGAAAAACAGGGTAGTTTTTCCGACAAACGCAGTGGAAAACAAATGACGCAAGGCATTTCCGACAAAGTGGTTGCGAAGATCTCCGGCAACGGGAGGGGCAGGGTGAGCGCATCTAATTCTCCGTGTTTGGCGCGTTTTTCGGGATTTTGCACGCTGCGTCTGCTGCAAAGTCGAC
>JBDNIG010000303.1:0-8373 GCA_041688415.1 Rhodopirellula sp.
CCGCGAACAAAGTCCGTCCGGCAGCACACCGCACCGGCAAACAACCTCCAGCCATAGTCAGCACCTTCGAGCACGTGCATCAATCGCACGCCTTGGAACTTCGATCCGTCTTCCTGATCGTTGTCGACGTGGAACATGTTGCCGTAGGGGTCGAAGGCCACGTCGCGATACGGATTGCGAAATCCGCGGGCAAACTCATGAACCTGGGATCCATCACTGTTGCAGCGAAAAATCGCTCCGGTTCGTAGCACCGTGGCCCGCGATCCATCCGAGCCTTCGGCCCGATTGTCGTCATCTCCCGAGGTGATAAACATCGATCCGTCCGATGCGATCGTCATACCGGATGCCTGGTGATGGTGAAAACCGCATAACCCCCGCACAACTTCCTCGCCCAGGTCGTACGCTCCGCCAGCAATCGACTGTTTCCGCCGCACGACGTGACCGAGTGACGAAAGGTAGGTCCATCCGTCGTGCAATAAAACACTCGATGGAATTTCCAGGTCGTCCATCAACACCTCGGTTGTGTCGAAAACACCGTCGCCGTCACGATCCTGGAGCGTTTTCAGCTCGTCACGCGTGTTTTTCCACATGCGGTTGATCGTCGCAGTCTCGCCGTTTCGAAACGTCACTTCGTAGGTCTCAGGACGTGATTCCGACGCCATCGTCCACTGCAAAACGTGTGGCGTGGCGTCGTCTGAAAACGTCATGCCGACCGGATCGATCACGGTGGGTTCTTCCGCCACGATCTCCACCTTGATGCCCGCGGGGGTGCGGATACCGGCTAACCGCAAGTCATTGGATCCTTGGTCCACCATATCCACCCACGCCGGCGTGGGCCGCGGTGGGAACTGATTTTCGTTGTAGTCGTCGTTCGTTTGAGCAAACGTGCCGCAGTGGGGAACCGACAGAATCGAAATCAAAAGCAGGCGTAAGTTCATCGTGACGTATCTTTCTTCAAGGTGGCGGACGGCGCTAACGTGATTCCCAACTGGCAAAACGGTTCGTCGACTATGATACACGAGCCCTCGCGCTCGCTGGTGCGAACAAAACCAACCGTGGTCGCGTTGGGAATGTAGAAACGCACTGCAAGAGCGGTTCGGCTTCGCCACCAGATTTGGTATCCTGACCCGATGATCTTGGCCCGTGGCATAGGCTTCCAGCCTGCGGATTACTCGACGGATTACTCGACGGATTACTCGACGGATCACTCGACGGATCACTCGACCACGGGCTGGAAGCCTACGCCACTCCCCCACCCCCCACCCTCCTGCTGCTCAATTGTCCACGTTTTCCGTTCCAGTCGGCTCAATTTTTGTCCCCTCTTTCATCGCTTTCGCGCTGGCCGGCGTGATGTTGCTGCTGGGGGGATGCTCCGACGAGGCACCGATTGTCACCTATCGGATTCCAACCACGGTGCCGGCGGCGCTGGCGACGGAGGACACGCGAATGGTTGCCGCAATCCTGCCGCAAGCCAAACAGGCTTGGTTTTTTAAGCTGATGGGGCGCAAGTCAGCAGTCGATACGGCTGCCGACGAGTTCCGCCAGTTCGTTGAGCAAATTAAATTTGAAGATGGCGAACCCGTGATTGGGGAATTGCCGCCGGAATGGAAACGAGGTGGCGATCGTCGAATGCGGTTTGCCTCGATCGACATCAACACGCCCACCGAACAGCTCGACCTGAGCATTTCCCAACTTTCTCGCAGCGACGATTGGGACGCACTCGTGACGAGCAACGTCAACCGCTGGCGAGGCCAGGTGGGGCTCGAACCCGAGCGGGAAGCGTGGGCCGGGGCGGAAAAACTCGATTGGCAGCAGGCGGATACGAACGACTCAAACGACAATTCGGACGCATCACCGGACGCGGCAATCTGGGTCGATGTCACGGGGCGTCCGTCTGGATCGGGAGCACCGATGATGGGCGCGCCAATGATGGGAAATGCTCCCTTTGCCGGAGCCGCTGCCGAGTCTGCGACTGACGAGATGCCAGCGGACCCACATGCGGGCCTTCCCCAAACGACCCGTGAGGCCATCGCGGCGAAATCAAAATCGCTGCAAGAGCCGAAACCGGCGGGCGATGCAAACGGACCGGCGGACGCGGCCTCGACGGAGTCCGGCGATCAGGCCGCAGGCGATCCTGCCTCAAAATTGAAATTTGATCGTCCTGAGGGGTGGCGAGATGGTAGGATGAGTTCCATGCGATTGGCCGCGTTCAGTGTCGGACCCGAAGACGCGACCGCCGAAGTAACGGTCATCAGCGCGGGCGGTAACCTCCGCAACAATGTTGCTCGCTGGATGGGCCAAATTCGCAAATCCGCAGTTCCCGACGAAGACGTGGACGCCGCGTTTGAAGATGCTGAGAAATTGGAAATTAGTGGGCGGTCGGCCCAGCGGTTTGTGTTGCTGCCACCCAACGACGAGTCAGACGCCAACAGCTCCGACGATGCCACCGCGATCGACGGCACGGTTGTGCCGCTGAGCGACGATTTTGCCATGTTCATCAAGATGACGGGCCCAGTTGAAACAATCCAGCAACAATCCGAACAGATGAAGTCCTTCCTCGAAGCCCTCCCCTTTTACGCAATCCTGAGCCGAGTGCCGTAAGGCACCGGGCAACGCCACTCACCCGGCCGCTTTCGCGTCTCGGCTCACTCAATCGACAACCGCTCTTCACGGTTCCCTGCCAACACTTCCCCCGCCTTTTAGCCCTCGGTCCCTCCCATGGCTTCTGCTAGCTCACCCTACACCACCGACGCGGCCGAATCGAAATCGCTGCCGCACGCCCGACATTTCATCACTCACGGTGTGTTGGCCGCACTCGGGTCCCTGAAAATGACCGTGGTGTTGTTCGCCTTGTCGTTGGTCCTCGTTTTGGTCGGGACGTTGGCGCAAGACCAGATGAACATGCAGGAGGTCAAACAGCGATATTTTCTGTCTTGGGTCGCGCCACTACACATCGACGATTTCTTCCCGCAAGCGTTCTTTCGCCATGAAACCCCGATCCCAGGCGTCGTCCCCTACCCGGGCGGTGCGTTGATCGGGTTGCTGTTGATGGTGAACCTGATCGCAGCCAAAATCACACGCTTTCGTGTGAAGGCCAGCGGCGGACGCTTGGCAGCAGGGCTCACGTTTTTAGCAATCGGCATCGGGATCGCCGGCGTCGTCGTTTTCTTGGGGCACAGCGACGACGGCTTGCAAGGCACACCTCCGGCGTGGCTCGGGTATGAACGCCTTTGGTCTTTGATGATGGGGGTGCTGGCGATCGCCGCGGTCGCCTGTGGCGTGGCCGCATCGAGCAGCCGTTCGATCGTCGTTCAGCGGCTCGGTTATGTCGCCGCAGCCGTCCTCGCCGTCGCCGTGATCGCATCGATCGCAACGGGTTTCCGCATCAGCGATCCGGGCCTGCGAATTGTCTGGCAATTGGCCAAGGGGCTCGGTGCCGGTCTGGTCATGTTGATCGGTTGCCAAATCGCCTGCGGAAAACAAGGCGGCAACGTCCTGTTGCACTTGGGTGTCGGACTATTGATGGTGGGCCAGTTCGCCTTTGGTGATCGTCAAACCGAACAACGATTGAGTTTGATCGAGGGGCAATCAACCAACACATTCGTCAATCTCGATGAAATCGAACTGCAATTGATTCGCACCGAAGACGGCGTGCAAACCGTCACGGCAATCCCCGCGTCGAGGTTGGAAGCTGCGGCAAAAGATAATGTCGTTCTCGACGACCCAGCCTTGCCGCTGAAAATACGGGTGAATCAATTCTTTGAAAACTCGAAACTCGCCAAACCCGATGACTCCAATCCGGCAACCAAGGGTCTCGGTTTGGAGTACGCTGCGGTCGAACGCGTTAAGTCGGGCGGTGCCAAGATGGAAACGAACATCCCAGCGGCCTACATCGAACTGCTCGATCCCAAAAGCGACGCCTCACTGGGAACGTACTTCGTCTCGATGATGCTCAACGATCAAGCCATGTTGATGTCCGATGGTACGAGTAAAGACGCCTTGGATTCGGTCACCGTCGATGACGCCACCTACGAGGTCGGTTTGCGGATGCACCGCGAGGTTAAACCATACTGGGTGCAACTCGATGACGTTCAACGCATTAATTGGAGCAACTCGGACACGCCGCGAGACTACTCCTCGTTCATTCGTATCGTCGACAACGAGACTGGCGAAGATCGGAAAGAACGCGTGTGGATGAACAACCCGTTGCGTTATCGCGGCGAAACGTTCTATCAATCGAGCTACTCAGCGTTGCCCGGCGGCAAAGAGATGACGGGTCTCCAAGTCGTGCGTAACTCGGGTTGGTTGATTCCGTACGTTGCCTGCAGTATCACGGCGCTGGGCATGTTGGCGCACTTTTGGGGCACGCTGACGCGGTTCATCGCCCGTCGCCGCCGTGAAACCAATAACCTCGTCGACGCGCCGCTGCAGCCCGATCCGTTCGGCCGATTTAGCGAAGAAGAGCTGTCGGGAAACGTATCCGAAACCCGCTCCGGTGCAACTCACGTTGAACCGGTCTCTCCCAGGTCCGATAACGGACCTTCGAACTGGCCGGTTGCCCTCTGGATTTCCGCCGTCGTTTTGTTTGCCGTTTTCCTGTTGCTGCCTGCCTCTTCGTTGCAGAACCTGCGTCGACCGACCGAGCGAGACACTGCGTTTGACTTCGTCGAAGCTGGCAAGATCCCCGTTCAGTACGGTGGCCGGGTGATGCCGCTGGATGCCTACGCACGGCAAACGCTCATCGCGATGACGAATAAGGACTCGCTGCCAATCAAGGGAACGCCGGCAAAACTCCAGGACCGTGTCGATACACGCAAGATGTCAGCGGTGCAGTGGTTGATGGAAGTCGCGGCGGACCGCGAAGAAGTTCGCCGCTTGCCGATGTTTCGTATCGATGCGAGTGAAGTGCTTTCCGAACTCGGCCTGGATCGCCACGAAAGCAAACTGTATTCGCTCAATGATATTGGCGAAAACCCCGAACGGCTCAATCGGTTCACCGAGTTAGTGAAAGAAGCCGGTAGTAAAGAGCAGCGAGATCGGGATTTCAAGGAAAAGAAGCTGATCGAATTGGATTTGCGAACGCGTCAGTACACACTCGCCGCCGCAGCGTTTCGGCTGCCAATCCCGGACGCGATTCCGGAGGGATTTTTTCCGGAGGGGACAAGCGAGCAGACTCGCCAGCTGTTCGCCCTGCGAAGACTGCAGGATCGCATGGAGAGCCTTTCGAACATGAATGCGCCCACGCTCATTCCGCCATCGCCTGAGCAATCGGAGTCGACGGTGAATCAACCCCGATGGAAAGCGTTCGGTCCAGCGTTCTTTGACATGGCCAAAAATGGGCTCAGTGAGGAACTGGCTCCCGCGGGAATTCTTTCGTTCAGCGAGATGATTCGGGCCTACGGTAACGACGATCCCGCGGACTTCAACGCCGCCGTAGACGAACATCTCGCTGCGGTGCAGTCGTACCCGATCATCGGCTATGACCAGCCCGCGGTGGCACTCGAACGTTGGCTTGGTGGAGCGGATCCGACTTCGGTCGCGATCATGATCTATCTCGCCGCCTTCGTACTCGGCCTGATCGCGATGGCAATCGGCTCCCCACGACTCAACACCGCGGTGTGGGGAACCGTTGCGGTGGCCTTCGTCGTGCACACGATCGTGATCGGCTCGCGGATCTACATCACCGGCCGCGCACCGGTGATCAACCTTTACTCCTCGGCGATCTTCGTCGGGTGGGCGGCAGCCTTGTTTGGGTTGGTGATCGAACGGATCTTCCGCTACGGCACGGGCAACCTGCTGGCCGCGTTTGCAGGCTTCACCACGCTGCAGGTTGCCGGTTACCTGACCATCGTTGGTTCCGCCGAAACGATGGGGGTACTGCAAGCCGTGCTCGATACCCAGTTCTGGTTGTCGACCCACGTGATCACCGTGGCACTTGGATATGTCGCCACATTGGTTGCGGGAATGCTTGGCATCACGTACTTGATCTCCCAATGGATCGGTGCGAGCGATCGTGCCAAGCGAGATTTGTACCGAGTCATTTACGGTGCCACGTGTTTCGGGATCCTGTTCAGCTTTGTTGGCACCGTGCTCGGTGGTCTGTGGGCGGACGACTCCTGGGGCCGCTTCTGGGGGTGGGATCCGAAAGAGAACGGTGCCCTGCTAATCGTGATTTGGAACGCGTTGATGTTACACGCACGCTGGGACGGGATGGTCAAAGCGAGGGGGTTCGCCTTACTCGCGATCGGCGGCAACATCGTCACAGCCTGGAGTTGGTTCGGTACCAATGAACTCGGCATCGGGCTGCACAGCTACGGTTTCACCGAAGGCATCCTGCAACTGCTCGCGATCTTCTTCGCGGTGCAGATCGCATTCATCATCGCCGGAATTTTTGTCCCCATCATCACCAAGACATTTTTCTCCAGCGAAAATGGCCCCAGCCCGCCGAAACCGACCGGGCGGTGAGCGGTCGTTGAAATGCCTGTTTGAAAGTCGCGGAGCGACGACAGCATCTAGCCTGAGGCGTCCGCTCCAGGAATCAGGAAAACGATGTTCGCAAAGCCCCGAAGGTGGCGACAGATCGTGGTGGGGACCATTGTCCCGAGCGAGCAAACCGGTCGCCGACGGGTCAATGGTCTCACCCTACCGTGCACTCTCATCACTCCCGAGATCGTCAAAGTCGATATCGTCGAGGCGAAGTCACGACCGAGTCCATCGAATTCACCGGTGAAACGGCCCTATCGAGTCGTCAGCTGTTCCATGGTGATACGACGGTTATCCCAACTGCTGGCAACATCAATCCTCGTGATTGCGGTGAAGGAATAAAATGCAATATCGTCGCCACCGCCAAGCTGGGTTTACCCTGATCGAACTGCTTGTCGTCATTGCGCTGATCGGGCTGCTCGTTGCGATGCTGCTGCCTGCGGTGCAGGCGGCGCGGGAAGCGATGCGACGTATGAAGTGTTCGAACAACTTAAAACAAATCGGACTTGCGCTGCACAGTTACCATGGCTCGTTTTCGGTTTTGCCGTACGGTGTCGGTCCAGACAATGACGGGGTCATCTCTTCTTTGGGCACTCTTGATGATCGACGATATGCCGCTCAGGCGATGATCCTTCCCTTTCTGGAACTGAGGCCAATTCACGATCGAATTGATTTCAATATCGCTCCCTTTCATCCGTTTGTGAATGCGGCTACAGGCAATCCGACCGTGATCGCTGCCAACGGAGACAATGTGGTCAACGGCGAACCCGCGAAATCACGAATTGACGTTTACCTCTGTCCCTCGGATTTGGATCGACTGGGAAGTCTGTGGGGACACAATAATTACCGGATGTGCAATGGTGGTAACTGGTCAGGGCGGACAGGCAATGGCATGTTCGGTCAGGCTAAACCGGTTCGCTTTGCGCAGGTATCCGACGGACTATCGCAAACAGCCATGGTCAGCGAACGGGCGAAAGGAACTTGGGATAAACAAGTCTTCGACGAACGGTCTGACCTTTACGACCTAACCGGAATATGGACGGAGGCGAACTTTCGAACCGCCTGTGACAACCTGACACCCATCGCCGCAGCGGCCTACAATCAGGACGTGGAGTCGGGGCAAACGTGGCTGGCAGGCAATATGAATTGGACACGATACAATCATGTGCTGCCACCGAATCAGATCAGTTGCAAAAACGGCTTCACCTGGGACGGTGTCATCCTGACCGCATCGAGTCGTCACAATGGCGGGGTGAACGTGGCGCTGGCCGACGGTTCACTGCGGTTTGTTGCCGAAACCGTGGATGCGGATCTATGGCGTGGCTTGGGTACGATCGCCGGCGGCGATGTTGCAGGTGGACTGGAGTGAGAACTTTCATCCTGATCGCGTTGATGTGCGGAATCGCTCGCGGCGCGGAGCTGCCGAGCGAATATCGGATCGATTTTCGGAGAGGCAATTTTGACAATACGAACCTAACAACATTGTCTCCGGGCGCGTTTCGATTGATGCTGCCTGGTAAGGACGGCCTGCAAATGTTGTTGCCTTCGGGAAGGAAGCTGCCAACGATCGCGGTCAGTCCCGTGTTTCGCATTCGCGGCGACTTCGAAATCACCGCTACCTTTGACTTCCGGCGTCCACGCAGTCCCAAGGAAGGATACGGCTGCGGTCCTACGCTGTATCTTGGAACGCATGATCCAGCGGAAACGTCGGCATTGTTGGGGCGTTTGTCGCGCACGGGCAATAAACAGGTTGGCTCATCCCCGGTTCCGGGTTGATGATTTGAGTAGCGTTTTGACGAGTGTTTCAAAGATCGCCGTGCCGCGTTTGCGTGCGTTGTGAACGAATTCGAAGAACGCCAGATACAGCGGAAGTTTCTCCTGCGAAATGCC
>JBDNIG010000304.1:0-3258 GCA_041688415.1 Rhodopirellula sp.
AATCGACGCCCCGTAGGCCAAACCATCGAGGCTATTCGGCGCCGTTACCTTGGGCGTGATTGAGATTGTCGATCGCGACCGCGAGATCTTTTTGCCGGGCCAATCGGTCACCGCGCAGTTGGTAAATCTCCAGTTCAACGACGAGATCACTGCCCGGTGTGGCTTCGTCGATGTGGATCTTGCCCCGCGTCTCGTCGAGTCGCTCGGAGGCGAGTTGCAGTTGCTCATCGACGAGTTTCAATCTCGCGCCGGCACTTCGCACGTCGAGCACGGCCTGCAATGTTTCATTGCGGATGACTGCTTGGAGTGAATCCTGAAGTTCCTGGCATTGGCAGCGTCTCGCGTTCAGATCGTTCTCGGTAGTGTCTTCCTTGAAACACTTGAGCATCCCAGTCGCAGCCGTCGCCAATGACAAGCCGACGCCGGGGCTGAGCGTGCCCATCAATAGTCTCGCCGCGTCGAGATTGCAGCGGTTGAGATCTCGACAGAGAACCTGAATTGCCCGCAGGTCGTGACGCTGGGCCAACGCGGTAGCCACGGCATCGCCCGCGACAATCGAGGGTGCTTGCACGGGGAGTGCGTCACTCATGGTCGCCGTTGCTACTTCCGATTCGCTACGGCCGGTTAAACGCGACAGTTCTTGGCGAAGTTTCAACGCACCGAACGACTGTTCCGTTTTCAAATCGAGGAGATCTAATCTCGTTTGCCGAAGTTTGAGTGGGTTGGCGTCAGGCAGCCCCAAGCGTTCCGCTTCGGTAGCGAGTGCGATTAATTTATCTTGCGCGGCAATCGCGTCATCCGCCATTTTCACCGCTTGCGTTGCGGCAACGAGTTTGTGATAGGCGACGGCGGCTTGCAGGACGCTGTCACTGCGGCGTGCCAAGGCGACTTCACGCATGACATTCTGCACCAACCGAGCCGCACAGCACCCGTCCGGATCGTTGGTATTGATGCCACGCGTCACCGCGACCGATTCCGATTCGATCAAATTCGCGGCGGGCGAATGATCCGATGCCCACCGCGTGACATCGTCGAACGTGTACGTCATTGACGCGGACTGCGGTGCGGCGATGGGACGTTCGAGTCGAGCGGTCGTTTTGATGAAGTCAGTCGGCTCCGTAGGAACGCGGTCGGGCGATTGAACCGAATTGGCAAGGTCGCTGCCGTCAAACGTGACGGATTCGAGTTCGTCTGCGTCAGAGGTGACTCCCGCCCACGCCAGAGGCACACCGAGTGCCTGAGCGGCATGTGGCGAGGCGTACCAACACGCCACGCCCGAGCCGAGAATCGCGATAAAAAAAGACAGGCCGAAGCGTCGGTAGGGGCTCATGTGATTCGTTGACATCCCTGTCTCACGATTTTCCAAAAATAGGTTCTCGTTTGCTTGACGGCCGGTCGTGGCAATCACGCTCACGCATCGGGTCATGAAATCAACGGCCTGCTAGCTCGTTTTCAGTCTTTTCGGAAGGAACCGGCCAACCTCACCAAGATTCACGCTCATTGTGCGGCTGTGCCGACTAGGGATGGTCGGTACGCCGTGAAACACAATCAAACTGTTTGGATCGGATAGTTTGTAACGATTGCGTTGAATTTTCTAATGAGTGGGACTGTGACGATCCGATACGAAAAGACGTCGAAACTACCACAGCACGCTGTTGGCCACTGGCCACCGCCTGCGACCTTGGAATCTTTTCATGCTTGTCACCGAAACCTTGCCGACTTTCATGCGGGCACATCGCACCCCGACGCTCTTGATCGCGATAGTCATTTTGGGAATGACGTGCACTGCCGCAGCGACGGCTGCCGATGGTCGCTCGCGATTGTCGAACGCGGCACCGCCCGTCAAACGGTCTGCTGCTCGGGTTGATGCGGATGCGTCCGCTGTCTCCGCGCGACCGCCGCAACTGGTGAGGCGGTCGAACTCACGACGGCAGAGCGTCACCGCGAACTCCGCAGCCGCACCCCAGCGGCGAGTGGGCGAGCAAATTCGACAGGTTGGATTCTTTGAGGACTATGGTGCCCACGGTCCAGTTTGCGATTGCAATGAGTGCGTCGGCTTCGGACCGACATGCGGCACCGAAGGCGGGTACCTCATCGAACCCAACTGTGGTTTGGAACTCAACGGTGGTCTGGATCCCAATTGCGGTTTGGAGGTGAGTTGTGGTTTGGAGCCGAGTTATGGTTTGGAACCGGCTTGTGGCATCGAATCGTTGGGCGATGCGTGCGGCTGTGACGCTTGCAGTTCCGGAATCGGCGCCTGTGACGGCTTCGCCGGCGACTCCGCTTGCCGGCCTACCAGCTTTCCACTTTTCCTGCCTATCCTGCGAGTGGACTGGAGTCGCTTCGAGTTCTTCTACGGAACCCACGCATTTCTCAATCCGATGAATGTCCCCGCCGCGGGAGCGGGAGCGCGTGCCAACAGTGGCAGCTTTGGATTCCATGAAGGGTTCAATGAAGGTCGCGATCTCAACAACGTATTCGGTGCGGATCTGTCGGCGCAGTTCGGACTCCGCGCCACCCAAAGCAACCTCGAAGGACAGAGTTTCACTGACCAACACCGTAACCAAATTTTCATCACCGGCGGTTTATTTCGCCGCGTCGACTATGGGCTGCAGTTCGGGGCCGTGTTGGATTATCTCAACGATGACTGGTACTACCACGCGGATCTCTTGCAGCTCCGTGGGGAGCTGAGCTGGAAATTGTCGCCACGGCACAACTTCGGGTTCCACTGGATGGCCGGGCTCAACGATGACACGGTGCCCACGATGGTTACCACTCAAGCCGGAACGGTATTCAATGGAACGCGAACCGTCGGGGCCAGTGACCAGTTCCGTGCATTCTATCGTTATGGTTTTGGATCGACGGGCCAGTGGACGTCGTACCTCGGCGGTACCGACAATGACCACTTCATCCTCGGCAGCGACATGGATGTGCCACTCAAGGGCGGACTTTCCATGAATGTGGGCTCGACCTACTTCGCTCCGACCGGCGACTCCACCGTTCCCAAATATCAAGCCGAAGGTTGGAATATCGGGATTAGCATGGTCTACCGACCCGGCTGCTCAACCGCATCGAGTCGCTACCGGCGTCCAATGTTCAACGTCGCTGACAACGGATCCTTCTTCGTCTTTTAAAAAAACAATGCCCCGCCTAATCACTGGGATTCGTGTGAATTGGCATTCACGGTTCGCGGGCGTCTCGCCCGCATTCGCACAAAATGCGGGCGAGACGCCCGCGAACCATAGGAAGTGCTGAAAT
>JBDNIG010000305.1:0-3269 GCA_041688415.1 Rhodopirellula sp.
GTTGCGATACAGCATCGTCGAGGGCTTCATCAACATTTCGCCCAATGACATCATCGGGACTTCGACGGGAAATCCGCCGGCTTGCCAGACACCTCGTTTTATTTCTTCGGCGCGTTGCCGCAGGTGCGAGTGGCATGTGTTAAGATCACTCCACGTGTTGAGAATCCCAATGACTGGTTTCCCCATGTAGTCGTCATCGGCCAGGCCCATTCCTTTGAGTCGTGAACGATGCCCGAATGAGCGCAGGTCGTCAGGCCCGAACCAACGGTGGCTGCGTAGTTTGGTGGGATCGGGCGACGACGGAGTGGGCACTGGCATGGATAATTTTTTTTTCAGTACGATGTTTATCAGTACGATGTTCTCAGCACAATGATTGCGCGATTGAATTGATGCCCCCGCTCCTGATTCTCTTCATTGGCATGATCGTCGTTTTGACGGGAATCGTGTTTTTTCGTTGGCACGCGTTTTTATCGCTGATTGCCGCGGCTTTTGCAATCGCGCTACTGACTTCGCCAGCGACACTGATGCGCCATGAAATCCGGCAGGCTGCCATCGTCGTGGATGCTGGCGATTTGAATGCGGGCTCGATAACGAGTCAAGCTATCCGCAAAAAGCGGCTGGCACCGGGATCGTACAAAGTCATTGGCGCACGGCCGGACGTGGAAAACGCGGCAACCGAGAAAATCAAACCCGTCGGCGTTCTGCGGCTGGGGCTGGACTCGCAGGGCGCGGGGATGGCGATTGCAGATCCAGGTTCGCCCGCGTTGGAACCAGGCGATCAACTGGTCGCCAGCCGCGATTGGAACCAGATTTCCGAGTTTGCAGGTCGCAGCGTGGGCGCTCGCGTTGCGGGTGGATTTGGGGACACTTGCCGCAAAATTGGGATTCTGATCGCGATGGCTGCGATCATTGGTCACTGTTTGCTCGTGAGTGGTGGTGCCCAGCGAATCATTGATGCGGCCTGTTCGTTCGTGGGGGATTCCCGTACGTCAATCGGGTTCGTCCTCAGCGGCTTCGTGCTGGCCATCCCTGTGTTCTTTGACACGGTTTTCTATCTGCTCATCCCGCTGGCCAAAGCACTCTACCGGCGGACGGGAAAAAACTATCTGTTGTACGTCATGTCAGTGGTCGTGGGAGCCACCATGGCACATTCATTGGTGCCGCCGACGCCAGGTCCGCTGCTCGTTGCGAGCGAGTTGAACATTGATCTCGGCGTCGCGTTGAAGGCGGGACTGGTCGTTGGCGTGATATGTGCAATTGTCGGCTACGTGTATGCGTTGGCGATCAATCGTCGCTGGAGCGTGGTGCCGGCTTTGGATCCCAACACGATCCCATCGTTCTCAGCCGAAGATTCACCGGACGATGCCCGCTCGTCAAAACCGTTGCCACCACTTTGGTTGTCGCTATTGCCCGTTTTATTGCCGTTAGCGTTGTTAGCCAGCGGCGCGAATTGGCAGGCTCTCGGCGGTTCATCTCTGGCGGATGCTTCGGCCGTCGGTTCGACATGGACCGAGGCAGCGATCCAGTTTGTGTCGGACAAGAATATTGCTTTGACGCTGTCAGCGGCAGTCGCATTGATACTACTTGCGTGGTCGCCGCGACGCGACGGCGTGCCGCTGGCCCACCATGTCCAGACAGCCCTATCGGAGGCCGGCTCGATTATCTTGATCACGGCGGGCGGCGGGGCACTCGGAGAAGTCATCCGAGAAACGGGGATTGCGGACGTTTTGGTGGACGAGATGCCCGCCCAAGGATCGGGGGTGATGGTTTTGGGCGTTGCGTTTTTTGTCACCGTCATGATCCGATTTGTGCAGGGTTCGGCGACGGTTGCAATGATCACCTCCGTTGCGATCGTCGGCCCGATGGCAACGACCATGACGTTGCCCTTTCATCCCGTCTATCTCTTTTTGGCGATCGGGTGCGGATCAAAACCATTGCCCTGGATGAACGATAGCGGATTTTGGGTGATTGGCCGGTTGAGCGGCATGACGCCTAAGGAAACGTTGAAGAGTTTTTCTGCCACGCTGACGGTGATGGGATTCGCTGGTTTTATTGTGACGCTGATCGGCGCAACGCTCTGGCCGATGGTGGAGTAAAAACGTCACTACGATCTCATTCGCTCTATCTCACTACTATACCAAATGAGTCGCGGCTTTCACGTCCTCGCAATGCGAAGTCGACTTCACGCTCCCGGTGGAGACTGTTGCGCCCACTTTATCCGTATCATTCACACCGACAATGGTGAAACAGCATTATCAGTCGCTTGGTCGCGAGACACGCATTGACCCAAGTTGTGACTTGCGACAACACCTGAGATCATGGCAAGCCTCGGATTTCCTGACAGAGAAGCACCGATGAATTCAGTACAACTATCGAACCTCGCACTCAACGCGATGGGGTTACCGAACGCCACTTTTATCGCGTCAGATTTGGACGAGCGGCTACAGCAGAACACCGCGAGAGTCATGAAGGAAGTCATCTCCCAAAGATTGATCTCAGATGGTGCTGAACTCTTTCGGCAGAAGGGTTCACGGTACAAATGGCAGGGAGGGCTGGTGGTCAATAGGAACTCTCGGGTATCTGCCGGATTTTGGACAAAAGTTAATTCAGACCTGAATGAACTCCCCGATCCACGTCCCGAGATACCTGCGATTCTGCTCTTTTGTCATTTCTCGATATCCGAAGAAAAGTTACACGTGTGGGCAATACCCGATGACGTCGCAATTCATGCAGCAATTCCTGGCTCGCCGGGAATTGCCGTGGGTCACTCTTCTCGACAATTTTCCATACGGACTTCCATTCCGCCTCGCTGAAGACCACCTCACACGGTAACTCCGGTGTCGACAGCGGTTTCAGATTTAGCCACTTTTGCGGTTTGGCTGAGGCTGGCTGCTAGGGGCTGATGGCGGTGGGCGGGCGTTCTCGAATTATGCTGAGAGGCTGTCGTCGATCGCTGGCTGTGGCTGGTGCGGCGTTTCTAAAATCGCCTCACCGGGGAGTTGCCACTCCAACGGTGCGACTTGACCTTCTGGGAGTAAACGCTCCCCTTGGCCCAACTTCAGAATCATCGCTCGTGGTCCCAATCGCAAGGGACACCACTCCGACTTTCTCCCCGAAAGTGTCTGCTCAAGGGGTGCGATCGTTCTTTCTCGCCTACTCATTACATGGATCGCTACTGCGGTGACGATTGCAAGGCTGACGCTCGACGTTGGCAGCTCGCACAGGCCAACTTGAAATATCGGGCCTCCGAACTCGGAAAGCAAACCCGA
>JBDNIG010000306.1:0-2912 GCA_041688415.1 Rhodopirellula sp.
AAATTTTGTAGTTTTCAGACTGACCACTTAACGCCTGCTGCCAGCATTGGCCCGCAGGCGTTTCGCGGCACACTGGCCGGCCACCCCGCCGCCACCCGCGCTCTTGGTTCTCTACCCGAGAACGCCAGCCCCGATCCGATCCCGGCCGTCGGGTCCGGTCTCGCGGTGTCTCGACCAGAGAATTCTCTGAGTCTCTGTTTCGCCCGCGAGTGCGTTTAACACGGGTGGCAGCTGAAATTTTGCGAACCGCTTTCTGCTATCAGATGTCACAATTGGCAATCGCCTCACTGTTTTGGCATTTCGGCAAGAGACAGCAAATGAAGCACAACCACACAAATGCACACATCAACGACGGTGCTTTTCGCGATCAAAATGCGTTGAGGTCCATTGGTGACCATCGACGGCAGACCATGGAAGCCCATGAAGGGCCGGCAACCGTCGCTGAGATCAATTCCATTGTCTCGGACTGTCTGCGGCAAGGGTTTCGTATCTTGCCTGATGCAAACATCGCGATTCAGCCATCGCTTCTTTCGCTGTGGGACACACTTGCCGCAGGCCCAAGAGGCTGTTGCATTCTGACGGGACCAATTTTTCACGAGTTACGACAATGGCTAGACAAACCATATCGAAATCAGACCCTCGCGGCTCACATCCGATCTGGTCTCGCGTCCAAAACTTGGGCGTCGCTACTTGGCATTGACGGTTTCGACGAAGTGGATCAAGCGTGGGCCTACTACTACACACGTCTACTTTGGCTACGTCGGTTTCTTGCGTTACCAAGAGCCGACGACCTGGCCTATGACGGACTGAAATATGAACCAGCCAACGTACTGTCTCGTATCGAACGTAACTTCGGATTACGAGCGATGCAAATCGCGAAGAAGGGGCGAGATGAATCCATCGACGGCTATCCAGCTCCAGCTAACGATGAAACTCATGTGATTCTGGGTTTCATGCTGGCTCTAACAACTGGAACGCCGATCACATTTTTGACAGCCGATTACGACGTCTACGAAACGGTTTTCAAATTGCAGTATTTGCTCGATACGCACTACCGGTCGTGGCTAGTTGCACTTTCTATCAAGCGAGGTGGGTACGTCCATGCCGGCACATTGAAAGAGCAAGACGGGTACTGGCCGTTCGCTGGCGACATCGATGTTTACAAGAAGCAGTCGGGCGACTTCCACGAGATCCTTCCTGATGATTACGCCAGTGTCCCCATTCAAGTGATCTACCGGCCACCAAATAAAGACTACGTTTACCAGTTTATCGTCTACATTGTTCGCGATCTGAACAAGATGCTCTGGACAAAAGCTCAGAGCGGAGGACGGAGCACGATGCAGCATGGAGACCGAAACGTTCACATTGACCTAGGTATGATTGGCCCGAGATCGGAAGGGTTAATCGGCGTCGGCATCGACAAACTGACGCAACTCGACCGCTACAACATGTCCATGGCAAATGCGGACGAAAACATCGTTATCAACTCGCAGGAACGCAACTCACTGTGGCCAATGACGGAAGATCGAGCGTAGGCTGCATCTCAATTCTTATGTGCGAGGCGTTTTACGTCAGCTTTTAAATCCAGAACTTGACGATTGCTCAGTCTGGAAATCGAGCGGATGAGTCCAAGCATCTGTGGGGAGGCTTTACGAACAACGTCTTGGATGTCTTCCGGCACGCGACCTGCGTAACCAATCCACTCGTCGGGGTCTTCGCTGAAGAGTTCGGCGATGCGGGCGGCGCTTTCGGCGGTTGGTGGGTCGTACTTGCCTTGTTCGACCTGCGAGAGGTAGCCGTCGCGTCGCTCGTCGTCATCGGTCAAGGTTCCGAAGATCAGTGCGAAGCGGTCTTCCAGCTCGATGCCGCTGAGAGTTCGCCAATCGCCATAGTCGATTCCATCGGGCAACATCCCGCGAACGACAGCCAAGCAATCCATGAACACCGGCACCGCTTCGGTCGAAACATCGGGGGCCGGTTCGCCACGTCCGCCGCCAGCCGTGTAGGTGTTCGTCGCATCACGCAGGTCGTCACCGATGCCGATGTAATCGACAATCAAGCCGTGCGGTTTGTCGCTGAAGATGCGGTTCACACGCGAGATCGCTTGAATCATGTTGTGACCCTTCATCGGCTTGTCGATGTACAGCGTATGCAGACACGGGATGTCCGGTCCGGTCAGCCACATGTCGCACACAATCACGATCTTCAGTGGGTCGTCGGGATCGACCATACGCGTCTTGATTGAGTCGCGTTGTTTCTTGGTCGTGATGTGTCCCGCTTCGCTCCATGCCGGCGGGTCTTTCGACAAGTTGCCCGTCATGATGATCTTCATCTCGGGGCAGTTCGGATCAGCGGACAACGCTTCGTACAACCGCACGCAATTCTCCCGCGTCATGCAAACTGTCATCGCCTTACCGTCGAGCGTTTTGCAGCGGTCCAGGAAATGTTCCAACAAGTCGGCTGCGAGTTCTTCCATCCGACCCTTCGATCCGGCCGCCTTCGCCAGGGCCGCCCATTGCGATTTGCGTCGTTCCAGATTGTCGATGCCAGTATCGGTCGTGCTGACAATCTCGCCCAGCTCGGCGTCGACGTCCTTTGAGTTCAGGTGCAGCTTCACTTGACGCGGTTCGTAGAAGATCGGCACGGTCGCCTGGTCCTCCTGCGATTGCCGCATGTCATAGGTGTGTGAATCAAATCGCCAAATACATCGACCGTGTCGGCACCGCTGAACGAGACTGGCGTCCCGGTGAAGGTAGGCGTCTATTCTCTGACATGGCAACGGAGCATTCCGCCATCGTGTCAAGCGTCTTGCCCACGTCGCAACCATACCACGCAGCCTTTCTTTGTGTTTCTACAGCATGTTGGATTTTTCTTAGGCATCGACTCCTGCCTCCAATGATTTTGCAGTGCAC
>JBDNIG010000307.1:0-4286 GCA_041688415.1 Rhodopirellula sp.
CGGAACAGGAGCCGCGGGGATACCAGGACAGAGGAAATCGCGACTTGCATCGCATCGTAATACGAGTCGCCTCGTTGACACATTCGCTCGACGAGGTCGACGTACGGTGCCAAGTCCTCGTCACCGATTTCACGGCGGAATGCGTGGCGGAGCAGTGACCGCAAACAATCCTTCGCCGGGCCCGCGACTTTACGATATTGGTTACCGCGTTGCTCCGGGATTCGGCCCAGTAGCTTTCGTTGGCCGGGCGGCAAATCTTCACGCGTCCCGGAACTCGGGCCCTTGACCACGAAGCGGTTGTAACGCATCGGGAATTTTTCAAAGTCAATGGAACCGTCGTGACGCAGTGTGGTGCCTTTCTTGAGGCGTGTCTTTTCGAGTTCCGCCTCGTCGATGTTCGCAATGGGCTCGTAAACCGATTTACCGATCTGCCAGTCGGGGTCATCTTTGAGTTTGTCTCGCTCGCTCGCGGGCGTTAGCGCGGTGCGGAAAAAGAACCGGTGCGTGCCGGGATCGAGCGTCATGCGAATCGACTCGTGATCATCACCACCGCTATCCTTGTGTCGCTCATGTTCAAAGATCGCCTTCAGGGTGCCGTCAGCGGAGTGCATCGTTGAGACCACACCACTCAGCGATTCTTTCTGCGGCGATGCCATGACATCGATCGAATATTCTCCGCGGACGGGGATCTCGACGTCGATCCAAGCCATCCCATCGGCCGTGATGTAGCGTTGACCGAACGAGCCAGTTTTCGTTTCACCAAAGATAAACAGGGTGTCGCCCGCAAACGTCTCATCAACGTGAGGCAGCGTCGCGGGGTCCGCGATGATCTTCGACGTGACGTCTTCGGCGGCCGTCAAATATTTGTCCATCAACATCGTCGATAACGACAGGACGTCGGCGTTGTTGTCAAATCCACCGCCGACTTCATCGGACGGAAATGAATCTGCGGGCTGGAAATCGATACCAAACAGATCGCGAATCGCGTTGTTGTATTCAGCGCGATTGAGCCGACGCGCCGTCGTGTGACCGGGTCGTGGCCGCAGGTCACAGGCAGCATAAAAAACCAACGCGTCGAGCTGGTCGCCGAGTTGGCTTCGTTCATCCTCTTCGGGCACCTCCGCATCATCGGGCGGCATCGATGCGAACTCGATCATGCTAACGGCGTGAATCGCCAATTCGCTATTGGCTTGAACGCCCTCGAGCGTTTCCAGGAGCGACAGATTCACCTCGGCTTCGGCGTAATCTTCGTTGTGGCAATCCACGCAGTACGTCTGCATCAGCGGCCACCCGGTTTTCGTCCACTCGTCCGCCGCGATCTCGGTGGGAGACTGCGCACTGACCTCACTGACATCCTTCGCCAACGCGGCGGATTGCGGCAAGGCCAAGAGTGCGATGACGAATATCGTGCAACAACGCATCACCCACGTGGGCAGTGCGAAGCGATGAGCGTCACAACGTGAAGGCTCGACAACGATCATAAGGCGGGGTGTGGGAGGTGGGAGGTGGGAGGTGGGAGTCAACCGACGCAAATCGCTTCGGTTGAGTTTAGACGACCGGTCCAATGGATCGATCGCCTGTCTATTAAACACTCGCAACGACGGAGTGTTCCGTCGATTGCGAGCAATTTCTATCATTTCGGATCGGCGGAGCGATCCGGCTACAATCTCAGTCAGCCGAAACGGCGTCTGCAGGAACGAGGATATCGCCCATGTCGTTGACACCGGATTTCAAGTCGACTTCAAAACGCTGACGCTTCCAGTCGGTTGCCTTGCCGTCGACCTTGACTTTGTTGAGTTTGCCGCTTTCGAAGCGAACGGCGAACTCAATTTCTTTACCAGCCGGCAGGCCGTTGATCTCAATCACGCCGCTGTCATCGCTGACGTCAGCAAACGGATGATCCAGAATGACGACGTACGCTCGCATCCACGGGTGAATGTTGCAGTCGACTGGAATCGGTGAAGGCTCTGCTTTCTTCAGAACAATCTCCTGATCATGGCGAAAAGGGATCATGATGCCCGACGCCGAGTTGCGAATGAAATTTAGGTTCGCGTTGTGTCCAATGGGGTCGGGATTGGTGATTTTTAGCTTGTCACCGGTCTGGGCAAGCACAATGTGTGGCTGGAACCGGCAGTCAGCAGCAGCCAGCACGTGAGTTCGCGGAGCATGCGATGTCTTGGGCAAATCCTTGCCACTGGATCGGCTTTCTACGTGAACAACGACGTTCTTGATCCCTTTATTTTTCGGATTGACAATCAGTTTCTCGTTGGGAATTTCGTGCTTTCCGCAGTAGTCGAGATCCTTGGTCGGAATGATGTTGCTGACCTCCGAAGGCGTGCCGTCGTATACGAATCGCATTTTGAGCGTCGCGTCTTGCGCCGCGGCGGTACTCACCCACACGATTGCCGCAACGCCACCGATCAGGACAACCGATGTCGCGCGTCGGAGGGGCGGTAGGGTTCTCATCGTGTGCCGATTCTTTCGTTCCAACTTCGCGGGTAAAAAACATCAACTCAGTTAAGCACATCAGGGGAAATCATTTCGGCATAACTTGTATAGCTGCGTGCCCAACGGGCCGCGTTTCGCGAACACCGCGCGGGGCGATGCCCACGGTTAAACGGAAGGACTTGATCAGATGTGCTTAGTGATGGGGAGTTAACGTCAGACGACCGATCCATTCGGATCAATCGCCTGTCGTTTTCAAAGCTCGGATCGACGGCACGATCCGGCTACATATATCAGTCGGCCGAAACGGCGTCGGAGGGGACGAGAATGTCGCCCATGTCATTGACACCGGATTTCAAATCGATATCAAACCGCTGGCGTCTCCAATCGGTTTTCTTGCCGTCGACTTTGACTTTGTCGAGCTTGCCGCCTTCGAATCGAACGGCGAACTCGATCTCTTTACCGGCGGGCAGGCCCTTGATTTCAATTTCGCCACTGTCGTTGCTAACATCCGCAAACGGATTGTCTAGAACAACGACGTAGGCACGCATCCACGGGTGAATGTTGCAATCGACTGGAATCGGCGCGGGCTCGGCGTCCTTCAGCTCGATGTCTTTTTTCTGGCCCGATGGGATCATCAGGTTTTGCGCGGTGTTGCGAAAGAAATTCAGGTTGGCGTTGTGCCCGATCGGATCAGGGTTGGTGATTTCCAATGTGTCGCCCGTCTGAGCCAGCACGATGTGCGGCTGGAAGCGGCACTCGTCGTTCGCCAGAACGTGGGTCTCCGGCGTGTGATTGGTCTTGGGCAAATACTTGCCACTCGATCGGGTGTACACGTGAACAATTACGTTCTTGATCCCCTTATCCTTCGGATTGACGATCAATTTTTCGTTGGGGATGTCGTGCTTTCCGCAGTAGTCCTGGTCTTTGTTGGGCACGATGTTGCTGGCCGGCGGTGGGGTGCCATCGTAGACAAACCGCATTTTCAGCGTCGCGTCCTGGGCGGTCGCAGTGCTCACCATGGCGATTGCGGCAAAGCTGCCCGTGAGGCTCAGCATGACGGCACGCCGGATTGTGGATTGAGTTTTCATCGCGGGGGGATTCTCCTAGTTGCAAGTTGTGGGATGAGGAAACGCTCAGATCGGCGAGCCAAATTGCCGCTTCCAGGCGACCAAACGGACGAAGAATTGTGAGTTTCCGAAGTTAAAACAGTGAGGAACCGAAGAATCGGCGGGCGACTTCGCGGCAACCGATTCGATCATCGTCCCGCGGGAGCGGGCACAGATTCATGGGTAGGACAAGCAAAACTCCGCAATCAACCGTCAGTGGCGGTTCGACCGTCAGTGGCGGTCTATTCGGTAGCGATGCGTGCATGCAAGGCGGGATAGGCGACCGCTGGGAGCAGCCTACGACCCATATTGTATACCTTTGGGGATGAGATGTCCAATGCGTTTGCTGATTGTTTCGATGGTCATCACTTCGGTCGAAATCCGACTTTGTGTACGATGGGTGAATTCAGTAACCACCAGAACCTCCATCCACCCAATCTATCATGACCGCAGCATCGCCCGCCGCCACGTCAACTGCGCCCAAGCTCGATCCAAACATGCGTGCCCGTTTGGCCCGCGATCCCGCCGCCCGGATTGACGAAGTAATCGCCCACTATCGTCGTCAGCGGCGACCGGTGGAATTGTTTGAAGCGCTGAAAATGAAAAGTCGAATGCAGTACGACCTGCCGATGATTGCACGGCCGGGCGAGTCAATTTCTATGTCGACTCAGGCCGATGCTGAGGTCCAACGCGGCCTCGAAGAGGGTTTGCTCGATGCCTGTCGCCAAGCCG
>JBDNIG010000308.1:0-20448 GCA_041688415.1 Rhodopirellula sp.
GACCGAGCAAGCGAACCACCAACCCAACTTGCGCGCTCGGCCCTCCCCGGAATTCTCGCTGAAAGCTCGAATTCCGACCCTCCCAAGCTTCGCTCGGGAGGGTGAAGTAAACCATTGCTGCGACAGTACTTAAAAGCCGCGCGACCCCCGAAGCGGTGGAGAGGGGAGACTGGATGGTGTTTTTATCGTTCGGAACAAAAATCCAAGTATGAAACGTTGAGTCAACCCCAAAGATTTAGCGGTCCAGCTTTATCCCAGCAGTCGCGCCAGCGTTGTTGCCAGGTCACGCAGCGCCTCGTCGCTGGGTAGACTGATCTTCAGTTGGGGTCGGCCCTGCTCGTCCCGCTCGATCGATTCGCTCAGTTTGTTGGTCAATGCGTCCACTTTCGCCTGATCAGGTTCCGCGGCGGTGTTGCCGACCAAACCACCGGCCAAGGACAGTGCCGCCGACAACAATTGGCCGCCAGCCTGGGCGACTTGCTCACGACGTTTTTCGCCCGCCAAGCGCTCCGCTTCGGCTTCGACGCGGCGTTGTTGGCTCTCGTCGACCGGCGCGGCCAACTTCGGCGGCAAGATGATCTCCAATCGCCGCTTCAAATCCTCCATCCCGCTCTGCATCGCGACTTCATTGACGTCGCTGCCGATGTTAATCGATGCGTCCGCCAGATCCTGCTTCGCCGCCAGCGTCGTCAGCAAGCCTTCTTCGATCGTCGGGTATTCTGCGTTCGTGGTCACGAATTTGTAAACATGCACCGGTTGCTTCTGACCCATGCGGTACGCCCGGGCGATGCGTTGTTCGAGCACCGCGGGGTTCCACGGCAAGTCGACGTTCACCACCGTGTTGGCCGACTGCAGGTTCAATCCAGTCGAACCGGCGTTGGTCATGCTGATCACGCGGCACTCCGGATCGTTCTGGAACCGGGCAACGATTGCGGCTCGCTTCTTCTGCGGCACGTTGCCGTCGAGTCGCACGTATTCGCAGCCCATGTCGTCCAACCGCGATTCGATTCGGTTGAGCATTCGCCGCCACTCGCTGAACAACACGATCTTGCGAGTCGGGTCGGCGAATAATTCCGTCATCACCTCGGTGATCCGTTCCAACTTGCTGCTGTACTCCGCCGCTTCTTGATCGCACAGGTACGTGCTGTCACAAGCCATCCGCGCTAATAACAAACACTTCTGCATCCGCAGCCGGTCCATTTCGGTCATGAACCTCTTCGCCGCAATCTGGGCCACCGTGCGAACCGCGTTGTCGTGGATTTCCAGTTGTTCCGCCGTAGCCTCGCAGCGAATCACTTGATCGGTCCGCTCGGGTAACTGCCGCGCGACCTCCGCGCGGGTTCGCCGCAGCAGGATCGGGGCCATCGTTTCCCGCAGTGCATCCAAGTTACGATACGCCAACGTCTTGCCGCGTTCGTCGACGACGTGGTGATTGTGAAAAAAGCGGTAAGCCGGACCGAGCAAATCATCATCGACAAACCGCGCCACCGTAAACAACTCGCCGAGCCGGTTTTCCAAGGGCGTTCCCGACAGCACCAGTCGGAACGGGCTCTCGAGTTGCCGGATCACGTTGCTGGTTTTGGATTCATAATTCTTGATCCGCTGGCCTTCATCCAAAATGATCAAATCCCAGGGGACGTTTTCGATCGCCGACAGATCTCGCAGCACCTGTTCGTAATTGCAGATCGTGAAGAACGCGTCGCTTTGATACTGCTCGATTCGTTCTTCACCGCTGCCGATCACGATCTGAGTCGAGCGACCGGAGAATTTCGCAATCTCGGCACGCCACTGACTTTTCAGCGAAGCCGGGCAGACGATCAGCACGCGGCGAATCTCCGCGAGGCGGGCTAACAATTCCGCCGCGCCAATGCCCTGGATGGTTTTACCGAGCCCCATGTCGTCGGCCAGGATCGCGCGGCCGGCGCCGACGGAGAACGCGATACCGTCGAGCTGATAGGGTAATAATTCCGCATCGAGCAACTCGGTCCGGAACGGATGATTTTCGACATTCTCGCGAATCTCATCGCATTGCTGCTTCAATCGATTTTGCGTCAACCGTCGCTGCAAGAACGCTTCGGCATCCGGAAAGATCGTGACGTCGTAGCCCGCCGTCTCCAGGGCCTGCACGCGAGTCATCACGTCGGCGGCGTCCCCGGATGGACTTTCGGAAAACTCGCCGACCAGTTCGTGCATTTTTTCATCGCCGCCCGCCTTGGTCGATTCATCGGGCAGAAAGAACATCAGCCCCGTCGCCCGGTCGCCCGCAAAATCGCCGTAACGCAGTCCCAGCGACAATCGTTTGCGACGGTAGAGAGAGCGCAGCTTTGCCGCCGAAAATCGCTTCTGAATCTTCGCCCGCACGTGCATGACGTGCTTGCAAGTGCTCAGCCGGTTGGTGCGAAAATCGGGACAGGTGCAAAACGAGTCCTCGCCATCGAGGCTGCGCACCGCCACGCGGTACGTCCGCCCGCTGCCGGAGCTGGTGACGACGTAATCGGTCCACGGTTTCTCGGAGTTGACCGACCGCACGGTCATCTTTTCCTCGGACGCACGTTTTTCACGGTCGGCCAACATCCGGTGCCGCAGCTCGTCGGGCGTTAGGTGTTCCAGTGGCACGTCGGAATCGGGCGGCATCGCCAGGCCGAGAACGCTCTTGGCATCGAGCAAGTATTCCATCGCCGCACCCAAATGTTCGCAGGGCACATCGCAGCGATCGCAATTCAAAGCGAGCTGCTTTTTGCGATCCGACGACAGAGTGAACGATGCGATCGCCACATCGCCATCGACGTCAGCATCCTCAACCCGGACGCGAAACAGATCGCCGCCGAGGAACACGTCACGATCGGACTGGATCTCGAACGTCCGCCCGCCGCGCTGGATCAGGTTTGCCCCCTCGTCGCCGAGCAGCTTGCAGGCTTGGGAATAGGTCAGCGTCCCGAGACGTTGGTGAAATCGATTGACTTTCGGTTTGGACGGCTTGCCGTTCGTCGATCCCTCGCGTTTCGACTTTTCGATTGTCCCACCACTTCCAGCGGCCTTCGTTTTCCGTTTCGTCTGTATCGTCGTCATTGCTAACCTCCCGTAAATTCCATGCGAATGCTTTACCGAGGCTCTGATTAGATCCTGTCGCCGGACGCCAAACAACGGGGCAGGTGATGAACCGGTCGATCCCACAACTCCCTCACCATGCTCCCGAATTGCCGCTATCATGATCGTGCGCGACGCCCGTCGCGGTTCCACAAATTGAATGACAGGAGATGGACCGAAATGTCTCAAGCAAATCTTGCAAAATTGATCACCGACGCGGTACCCGGTTGCGATTCCCAATCAGCATATTGCTGTCAGGGGGAGGTAACCGCATCGGACCTGAAACTGTCGATTGATGAAACCACGCCGATCAAACTACCGCTGCGCCCGGCGACTTTTCGCAAGCTCGTCGACGCGTCCCAGCAGGCACCGTACGGACAACGAACCAAGACGCTGGTAGACACGAGCGTGCGCGACACCCTCGAAATCGACGGGCAACACGTGGGCTTGTCGGACGACCTGCAAGCCGCGATCGATTCGGCCGCGATCACATCGGCCGATGCGTTGGGTCTGGACAACGATCGGTTGCAGGTTGAACTGTACAAGCTGTTGATCTACCCAAAGGGAGGGTTTTTCGCGCCGCACCGAGATAGTGAAAAACGACGCGGGATGGTCGCGACGATGATCGTCGTCTTGCCCAATGCATTCGCTGGCGGCGAATTGATCGTCCGTCACAGCGGCCAGGAAACCGATTTCAATTTCGGTAAAAACGCGAGCGATCAAGCGATTCAGTACGCTGCTTTCTTTGCCGATTGCGAGCACGAGGTCCGCAAGATCCGCAGCGGCGTGCGAGTTTGCTTGGCATACAATCTGATCCTCCAACCAAAAAGTGAATCCACGAAACAAACGAAATCCAAGGCTGCTCCTCCTATCAATCGTGCCCTGCGCGAGTGGACCGCGCGACGACCATCGGATCCCATGGTCGTCGCTCTCGAACATCAATATACGCAAGACGGGTTGAGCCCCGATTTGCTCAAGGGCGCCGACAGCAAGCTGCATCACGCGCTCGCCCAAGCGGCGTTCGACTGCGACTACGCGTTGCATTTCGGACAAGTCTCGCGGCACTTGTGTCAACACGCTGAGGACGACTCCCATGGATACGGAAGATACCGTGATTACAGCCGAGCAATCGACCATGACGATTTGTACATCGGAGAAGTCTACGAGGACGAAATTTTTATCGACGGCTGGAAAAATGAACACGGCGAGCTTGTCGATCTTCCGTACCTGGCGTGCGATGCATCTCAGTTCGTTTCGACCATCCCCATCGAAGATTGGGTGCCGACGTCACAGGACTACGAAGGCTACACGGGGAACGCTGGCAACACGCTGGACCGTTGGTACCACAAGTCGGCAATCGTTCTGTGGCCACACGCCAATTCGCTCGAAGTGTTTCTCGATATGGGCATCGGCTTCGCGATCAATCATTTGTTGGCGATGCGCGAGCAGCTCTTCGATACGCCCGACGAGGAACTCGAAGAAGCCTGTTGGGAATGTCAACGCACTGCCGAAGCGATCATCGATCGCTGGCCCTCACAACTGCACAATGCACGCACTGACGGCGATCCAGAAGCGAGAGCCTTGAAAAAGTTCGCCGACGAATTGATTCGATTTGATGACCCAGCATTGATCGAGCGGTTTTTAATGACGGTGCATCAGCGAGATCACTTCTTTCAACTGGCCTCATTCATTCAGGCGGCGTGCCAGCGAATCGGAGCCGACGTGATGACGCCGATCCTGCTGCGACTTCTGCGAACCGATCGACAGCCCAATCAGCACGGGATCGTCTTTGGCGAAGGCCTCGTCGCGAGGGACGCGTTTTGGTTGGCGCACCTGTGTCAACGCAAGGATCACGGTGGCTTGACCGAGTCGGATCTGGCGAAGTTCCTGGACGCCGCGATCGACCAATTCCAGAAGAACGTCCAGGGTGCCGAGCGTGATCGCTGGTCACGTTCCGCGAAACCAGCTCCGATCTGGGTCGACCTTTGCAAGGCGGCGTTGTCGATCGACGATGTCGCAGCAGCCGAAAGGTTATTCAAAATCGCAGTTTCTTCGCCATCGACGTTTGACCTGCGTAAGCTCAGCGTCCCCGCTGCGGTGGAGTTACATCAATGGAGTCGCAAAAAATTGAACCGGGTTTCACCGTTAATGTCGACGTGGATCGACGGCTTGGCTCAACAACTGGGTTCAGCAACGGACTTGGAGCCTCAACCGCCGGCTGATCTCGCCAGCCCCGAAGTGACTGGTTGCCAGTGCGGATTATGCAATCAACTTTCCGCATTTTTAAGCGATCCGGGTGCATCGACCACCCGCATCGTGGCGCGGAAAGACTTGCGCAATCACGTGGAGCATACTATCGTATCGGAGCAACTAGACGTTCAGACGGGTCTTGATCGCAGCGGCAACACCCACGCGCTGATTCTCACCAAGACCACCGGCTCTCACGATCGTGCGGTCACGCAATACAAGTCTGACCTCAAGCTCCTCGCCACGCTCAAAGCACTCTCCTAGCGGGGCGAACTGTAAAATCTCGGGGGTTGCGGGGGATCCTGCTGGCCCCCTTCGTCAGATTCGCCAGAACAGCTCTCCGTGGCCTTTTGTTAGCCAAACAAATGTTTTGTGAAAGAACCGAACGATGACTAACGACCCGCATGCTCCCAAACATAGTAACGCCCTGACGTACTGGATCGCGGGCGCGATTGTTGCGGCGATTGCGGTTGCGTTGCTGCAGCCGAAATTCGCGATGCACTTTGATATCGGTGGGGCGTTGTTTTTACGGTCGCTCAAGATGATCGTCGTGCCACTGGTGTTTACCTCCGTGATGTGCGGCATTCTCGGGTTGGGTGATGTCCGCCGTCTCGGCAAACCGGGTGCGGCTGCGGTGGGCTACTACTTCTGCACGACGGTGCTGGCAGTGATCGTCGGTTTGGTCGTGGTCAATGTGCTGCGTCCCGGTGTCGGCACGGTGGACAAAGCCCGTTTGCAAGAGTTCAGCAAAGGTGTCGAAAATCCCAAGCAGGTTCTCCGTAGAACACTTGCGGAGGAAAGTGGATTGACGGAAGCGGAAGTGGCGGGCGTGTTCCACGACTTGCCAGCGATCGAAGATGACATACCGAGCACGGGCAAAATCTTAGAAAACTTAGCCTTGATGCTGGTCACGGACAATTTATTCAAGTCTGCCGCTGAAATGCAGTTGCTGCCGATCATCGTGTTCACGATCTGTTTTGGTGCGTTGTTAACGACGATGCCGAGTCGGACGCGCACGATCACGACGCTCATCAGCGAAGCCAACGACGCGTTGTTAGCGTTCGTCATGGTCCTGATGAAGATTGCGCCCATCGGTATCTTTTGCCTGGTCGCGGCGAGATTCGGCAAAGCGCAAGCGGACGGGAAGTTTTTGCAGGAGATCGGACAGATAGGTTGGTACTTTGCCGCCGTGCTAATCGGACTGGCGATTCACGCGTTGATCATTTTACCGCTGATCTTTTGGATTGTTCGCCGTGAGAACCCGTATCGCTTCGCCGCCGCGATGAGCCAAGCGCTATTGACGGCATTTTCGACGGCGAGTTCATCGGCCACGCTGCCCGTCACGCTGGAGTGTGCCGAGTCCGCCGGCATCTCCAAACGATCGTCCGAGTTTGTGATCCCGCTCGGTGCCACGATCAACATGGACGGCACGGCACTGTACGAAGCGGCCGCGGCGATCTTCATCGCCCAGGTGATTGGGCGAGATCTGTCGATGTCTCAACAAATCATCGTGGCCGTGACGGCGACGCTCGCGGCGATCGGTGCGGCAGGTATCCCCGAGGCTGGACTCGTGACGATGCTGATCGTGCTCAGTGCGGTCGGATTGCCGCTGGAATATATCGGGTTGATCCTCTCGGTCGATTGGCTGCTCGACCGATTTCGCACCGCCGTGAATGTGTTCGGCGATAGCATCGGAGCGGCGGTGGTATCCGTCACGATTCCAAGCGATGAGGCAGAAGTGAAATCGGCGGAGCCGAAAGATCAACCCAGCCTCTCCACGTAGGCAACGACAACGACTCACACTTCGTCGATCCGGTAGGCGCGCAGGCGGTCGCGCAACGTGCCGCGGTGGATGCCTAACATCTCCGCTGCTTTCGCGCGGTTCCCGCCGGTATGCTGCAGAACGACGCGTAGGAATGCGGGTTCCACGGCGGTCAATAAGTCAGCGTGCAGTGTCTCCGTGTTGGGTTGGTCGGCGAGGGTCGCTTTCGTCCACGTTTCGACGACCCGCCCGAGTGTGAGATCCGGCGATCGAGACTCGCTATCGCGGCCCGGCTTCGGAGCGGGGAAGTCGTTGATGATGAGCCGGCGTCCGCGGGCCACGACCGCCGCGTTAGTCACCGAGTTTTTGAGTTCACGCACGTTGCCATGCCAGGGTCGTTGTTGTAACTCGGTTAGCAATTGCTCATCGATCTCGACGTCCGCGTATTCCATGGCGGCGAGGAAGTGCTGACAAAGCGGTGCGATGTCAGCGAGGCGTTCACGCAGCGGCGGTAGGTGGATCTGCACTCCCGTCAGCCGGTGAAACAAGTCCTCGCGAAAATCGCCAGACGCTACCGCATCGTGCAAGTCACTGTTGGTGGCCGCTAGAATGCGGACGTCGGCGGTCCGCGGTTTGACGTCGCCAACCCGGCTGTATTGGCCTTGTTCCAATACCCTCAATAACTTGGCTTGCGTGCCGAGCGCCAAGTCGCCGATTTCATCCAACAGCACGGTGCCGCCTTCGGCGCGCTCAAATAAACCCGCTCGATCTTCACTAGCGCCCGTGAATGCACCTTTGACGTGTCCGAACAATTCACTCTCGATGAGTTCCGGATTCAGTGCCACCGGTGCGATCGGGATGTAGGCGGCGTTGGATCGATTGCTATGCCGGGCGATCGCGGCGGCCACGAGTTCTTTACCGGTACCGGTTTCTCCGGTGATCAACACGGACAGATCGCTATCGGCTACCAAGGCGATTTGCCGAAACACTTGTTGCATCGCGGGCGACGTGCCCACCAGCACGGATCGGTCGAGCGACATCGGTTGGGTCGCCGTCGGTGCCGAACGCTGCGCCGATTTTTGCAAGGCCGTCCGGCACGTCCGCAGCGCGTCCTCGAGCTTGAAGGGTTTGGTCAAATAGTCGCTGGCACCGTTCTTGACGGCCGCGACAGCAGTTTCCAAATCGCCAAACGCGGTAATGATGACGACGGGGGCATTGCCGGTGACCTCGAGAAATTTCGGCAGCGCCGTGATGCCATCGATCTTCGGCAAACGAACATCCAGGATCACCATCGCGAGCTGATGTTCGGCTGCCAATTGCAGTCCTTCTTCGGCGCTCGACGCCGTGATAACACGATGGCCTTCACCGGAGAGCATTTTTTCCAGTGCCCAGCAGATCGTCGGCTCGTCATCGACGACGAGTACGGTTTGGCGTGTTGTCATGCGAGTTTGGCATCCAGTTCAAAGCAGGTCCGATCATTTTCGCGGCGCCAGCGTACTTCGCCGCCGAGTCGCTCGGCGGCCCGCCGGACGACCGACAAACCCAGCCCCATGCCTTCCGGTTTGGACGTCACAAACGGTTCGAATAATTCCGCAACGATTGTCTCGGGCACGCCCGCCCCGTTGTCGGACACACTCAAGCGTACACGGTCATCGCGAACTCGACTGAGTTCGACACGTACGTCATCACTCGCCTGCACGGCGTTGTGAATCAGGTTGGTGGCGGCGGCGATCCAGGTAGGACCGTCGGGAACGAGACCAACGACCGCGTGGCCAGAATCGACAGCATCCACGGCGGGAGAACCATCGACAATCCACTGCACGTCGACGTGCAGATGCCGCGCGATCGGCGATAGGCTGCTGCGAACGTCGTCGAAGCAAGATTGTACCTCGGCGGCATGATCCTCGTCTTGCCGCCCCGACGCAACCAATAGCAACCGGCGAACGTAGTCTTCCGCGACTTCCATTTGGGCAATCGCAACGCCGATGCCCTCATCGTCGGCCGCGTCACAGTGCTGAGCATGCATTTCCACAGCCATCCGAGCACCGGTCAAACTGTTACGAAGCTGATGGGCCATCCCGCCGGCGATTTGATGCAGCAACTTCTCGCTCTGTTGACGATTGATCTGACTCCATAATTGGCTCAACTGCGAGGCCATCGAATCGACGGCGCCCCCGAGCCTGCCGATCTCGTCATCGATGTCATCGGAGACGGTGGACTGAAAATCGCCGCCGGCGACCAATTCCACACGTTGCTGCAGTTTGCCCACCCGGCTGATCAAACGTGATGACAACAGCAGCATGATGCTGGTCAACGCCAGAATCGTCGATAGACCTGTTGCCAGCGGCAGGATCGCGGCGCGACGGCGGCTCGCCTCAATCTGGCTTTCGTCGAATAACACGCTAATACTGGCCACACGATCCTGGCGTGAGGTTTTATTCTTGATTGGAAACGTCAATACGCGGAACGTTCGACCGTCATCGCTCGATCGAAACGACCCCTGCGTTTCATCGTTCAGGGCGGTGGTGCAGTACATCACCGCACCCGCCGCATTGATGCTGACGAGTTCCGTTTGAGTCAACTCAGCCAATGAATCGAGCACCCGCGTGTTGAGCGGGAAGCTCGAGCTGGCGAGTGATTGTTCAATGGCATGAAAGCGTGTTTGCAGCTCGTCGGTGGCCCAGCGTGCCCCCAAACCGTAGGACGCAACGGCCACCAACGCGGCCGCGAGCAGCGCCGCGGCGACCATCGGTGCGAGCAAGCGAAATTGGAGCGATCGGAACGTCGGATGGTTTTTCACGCCGGCATTCTATCTCAAACCAAGAATCTAATTGGTCTCCGTCAATTCCACGGTATCCATGGCCTTGGTATTTCGTTCGACCGCGAACACGGTGGTACGTTGCCGTAGGCCATCGCGGGTCTCGGCGGTGATCGGGAGAACCTGGCGTTTATCCGGGAAATCCAACCGCACGGTGAAGGCACCGTCTTTCTGCAGTTTCACCGGATGTCCCGAAATGCTGACTGACGCGGTGGGATCGGTTTTTCCAAACACAATCAGTTCCGCTTGGACATCCAATCGCAATTTCGATTGACGCAACAGTGAGGGATTTCCGGTCATGCTGCCCGATTCGACCGAGTGCGGCATCCGTCGTTGCAAACGATCTTCGAATGCTTCTCGCAGCTCACCGCTGCCTGATTCGAATCCTCCGCTGAGGGCGTAGATTCGTTCGTAGTCTTCGGCGATGTCTTGCCAGTGTTCGTCGAGTCGTTCGCAATCACCGGGCACCGGCGTCTCCACGACGTTGCTGCGGCAGAGACAATGAAATTCGCCATTGCCAGCGAGATATCCAAGTGCGACCCGGTAGCGCGACGGCGGGTCTTGGACATCGAGGTACCAGGTACTGACGCCGCCGTGAACCGAAATATCCCGCGATACGGTTTCGGCGCGATTGCTCGAAACGTCGCCCACCGAAAGCAGGCGCAGGGTCGGAACCGCTGAGTGCCACTGTTCTGCCAAGGCCGATTGGGCGCGTTGCACGCTCGATTGAGTGACTTCCCAACTCGCCTGCAGCCAAAACGAATCTCGCACGAGTAAAACGACGCGGTCACGATGCGGTGCGGTGGTACGGTGACGTTCGGAACCGCCCGTCACGACCGAACCACCGACGAGCGTGTTAGTCGAGAGATCTTTGTGTTTTTGCATCAACTCGCGTCGGCGCCGCATTTCGGCGCGAATCCGCTGCGTTTTCGCCGAGACTTTGGGTTCGTCCAGTTCCGGTAGCGGGGCATCGTTGCGGGAGGTGGTTTTACGAGACTTGCTGCGTCCGGTTGTACCCGAAGATTTCGCGGTCACCGATTTTCGCGATGGGGAGTTGGTCGTGCGAGCGGGTGACGACGTCGCCGAAGATTTGCTCGCTGTTAGCGCTGCCGGCTTGTTTCCGGATGACTTCTTCGCCGAAATCGCTTTGGAAGTGACCGTGGCAGTGCTCTTGCTCGCTGTTCGCTTGACGGGGGGGCTGCCCGATTTTTGCTTGCCCGTGGATTTGCTGGGTGTGCGGCGGGCGGTCGCCGACACGTCACTCGCTTTCTTGGCGGCACTTTGGCGACGGAGGCGGCGTTGGATTTTTTTGATCTCGCTGACTAAATCGTCTTTTCGCATCGAGTGCCAGCCGGCGACTCCATAGTTTCTGGCCATTTCGGCCAGTTCACGGCGTGTTTGCGAGCTCAAGTCAGCGTTGGTAATCATGGAGAATTCCTCGTCAATGCAACCTGAAGATTAGCTCAGGGGGCGTGCAAAAAGGGTGTGCAGAGCGACTCAGGGTTGGGGCATTCGGTCAAAAACCGAGATCACCCCCAGAAACATCTCGTAAAGGGGGAATTTTCTGCCCAAGTATTATGGCAACGGACCACCTATGGTTCTAGGGCTGGCTGGTTAAATTGTTCAATTCAGTCAAAAAAGATGCGGCGCGCGAGCTTACGAGACCGAGTTTTCGGCAAGGTTGCCCAGCCATGATCAAACGTTGCCGACTTACCACCTCGATAAAATGGTCTGAATGATGGGATCAACACCCCCTCCTCCACCCGATAGAAGTGCACGCCACGACCCTGCGGCGGTTGAGCGGCCACTGGCCAAGACACCCCCCTCGAATCGCGATGGCAAACCTTCCCAGTCGGCTACCGAGCGACAGACACTTTTAAGACTTGCGTCGGCCGGTTTCGAACTGGCAAGTTTTTCGCTCATTCTCGGCGGTGCGGGGTACGCGGTCGATCATTGGTTGGGCAATGCCACGCCCTATCTCGCGATTTTTGGTGTAATCCTTGGGTTCAGTCTCGGTTTCTACCGTCTGATCGTGCTGGCTAGTAAGATGAGCTAAGAATCGCTCATCAGCACTTTTCGTTTTCTCTCCTCCTGAATTTTTTACGAACATGTCACACGGTAAACCTGCCAAAGCAGCCCCCGCTTCGGGTCGCGATATGTCGGCCGATGCGGTCGCTTCGCGACTGAAAAGTTCCCTGCTCCAGGAAAAGAAAGATCTCGAAGTCGACAAGATTTTCCGAGCGTTGGTCAAACTCGAAGGGTCGGACGTGCACATGAAGGTTGGCCAGCCGCCGCTGGTCCGTGTCGGCGGCGAGCTCAAACCACTCAACCGCGGCCCGATCGAAGCCGAAGAGATGGTTCGCCTGCTGCTGCCGATGATGGACGAACGCAACCTGATCATTTTCGAAGAGGAGGGCGGGGCTGACTTTTCTTACCAGTGTGAAGTCGACGGCACGCGCTGGCGGTTCCGAGTCAATATGTTCAAATCGCTCGGCAACATCGGTTTGGTGGCACGGCGGATCAGCAACTTCATCCCCGATTTTCGTGGTCTGTTCCTACCCGACTCGATCGAGAACCTCTGCCACTTCGACCAAGGCATGGTGTTGCTCGCCGGGGTGACGGGCTCGGGCAAGAGTACCACGATCGGTTCGATGCTCAATTACATCAACAGCATCTATCGCAAACACATTCTGACCCTCGAAGACCCGATTGAGTTTATCTTTACCGAGGACAAGGCACTGATCAATCAACGCGAGGTCGGCCAGGACGTGATCAACTTTAGCGTCGGCATGAAACACGCCGTGCGGGAAGACCCCGACATCATCCTGGTCGGCGAGCTTCGCGATGAGGAGACGTTCATGACCGCCATCCACGCTGCCGAAACTGGTCACCTGGTGTTCGGAACGATTCACGCCGCCAGCGCATCGACTTGCATCGGTCGGATCCTCGACTTGTTCCCCCAAGACATGCACCGGGCCATTCGCAGTGCGATCGCATTCAACATGAAGGGCATCGTCGCGCAGAAGTTGCTCCGCAGCATCAAACCAGGCGTGTCCCGCGTGCCGACATGCGAGGTAATGACATTCACGCCGATGATCCGTAAACTCGTGCTCGAAGGACAAGATAACAAACTGCCCGATGCGATCCGGATCGGTGCCGAAGACGGTATGCAGGATTTCACCATGAGCTTGAAACAGATGATCGATGATGATCTCATCGATCGGCCCACCGCATTCGCGGTCGCTCCAAATAAAGACTCACTGAAGATGTCGCTCAAGGGCATCGACGTCAAAGCACCAGGGATTATTTAAGTGGCAAAAGAACCCGACGAACTTCAATTGTGGCAAACCGTGGCTCCCGTGGACTTTGTTCCCAAAATCGAGTCGCGAAACGACGCCCAAGCACTGTTGGTCACCACGCGACAAGGCGCAGGGTATCTGGTCGCCGGTGGCCAGCTCGCTCACGCGATCGAGTCGCGAGCGACCCACATCCTCATGGATTTTTCTCAGAACGCCTGTGCGATGCGGTACCAAGTCGACGGAACTTGGGAGCAATTGCCGCCGATCGATCGTGAGACCGGCGATGCGATGCTGTACGCCATCAAACAGCTCTGCCAGATGAACCCCGCCGACCGACGTGGGGCTCAAAAAGGAGAGGTGGGGCTGAAAATTGGTAAGGAAAAGTACGATCTGAAGGTCCAGTCGCAAGGCGTGTCGACCGGCGAGCGCGTGATCTGCCGGCTCGTAGCCGAAAAGGTGCCGTTTGAGAAACTCGCCGACCTCGGCATGCGCGATACGATGATCGAGCACTTTAAAGAACAGCTCAATTCGAACGGCAATATCGTCATGATCGCCGCCAAGAAAGGCGAAGGCGTCAGCACGCTGTGGTCCGTCGCGATCAGCTCGGCCGATCGCTTCATCCGCGACTTTCAGTCGTTCGAACCGGCCGAAGCACCGGAGCCTGATATCATCAACGTCACGCCGAACCTGTTCGGCGGTGATACCGGCAAAACCGAATTCGAAGTCGTCCAGCGGATGGTGCTGCGTGAGCCCGACGTGCTGATGTTCCCCAATCCGCCCGATCCCGATTCGCTCGAGACGGTTTTGGAGAAAGTGCAGGAGGAAGATCGGCAACTGATTTATCGCACCGCTGCGGACAGTGCACTCGGCGCGCTGCTGACGTTCACCGGACGCTATTCGGACTGTCGATCGATGATCGTCAAAATGATCGGCTGCGTGCTGCACCAACGCTTGGTCAGGCGGCTGTGTGACAACTGCAAAGTCGCTTTCGAACCGCCGCCGAAATTGCTCGCCCAGCTCGGTATCCCCGCCGGCCGGGTGTCCGTGCTGTACCTGCCCTTCGTGCCACCACCGATCGAACAGCAAGTCGATGAGAACGGTCGTCCCGATCCGATCACGCCCTGCGAGGTCTGTGGCGGACGAGGATATTACGGCCGCGTGGGTGTCTTCGAGATGCTCCGACCAGGACCGCAGTTGCGGGCCACCCTGGCCAAGACCAACGACGCCGGTCAACTCGCGGCGATCGCAAAATCCGAGGGCCACCGCTCGATGCAATCCGAAGCCGTGATGGCGGTCGCCCGCGGTCTGACAGGCCTCGACGAACTCAAACGGGTCTTCTCAAGATAGACTTACCTCCACCACAGCCTTGCTTTGGGGGAGGTCGAACGCGGCCTTTAGCCGCCGTTCGGGAGGGGGCTCGGTGCTGAGCGTTGTGCACGGCAAACCGCATGGCAACCGTCGCTGTTTAGACCCCCCTCCCTCGCGAACGCCTGAACGGCGTCGCTCGACCTCCCCCAGCTTCGCTGGGAGAGGTAGATCGTCACACTGCCACAACTTAAAAGCCGCACGACCTCCGCGATGGAGAGGGGAGACTGGATAATATCACGTCAGCGGTCATGAAAGTCTTCAGTTATAAAATCGAAGTCCCGGTGGCCTCGGCCAGGCACTTTGCCGCGGCCTTGGCCGCTATTTCAGTGCCGCCAAACCCTCGTCCATGCTCACCCGTGGCGCATATCCGAGTCGCTCCTTGGCGGCCGTGATGTCGAAGTAGTGATCCTTGGCGAGCTGCGCCGCGACGAAGCGTGTCATGGGCGGCTCCTGACGCATGCGCAGAGTTTTGTAAACCGCCTCGCAGGCCACCCCGATCGAGTAAGCCGCTCGATACGAAATGTGACGCGTCGGTGGCGGCGCACCGCTGGTCTCGCACAGTCGGGCGATCCACGGCCAACACAAGACCGGCTCGTCTTGCGTGATGAAGTAGGATCGTCCCGCAGCCGACTGCGGCGCGGACTGCAACGCGTCGAGAGCACACACGTGCGCCAGCGCCGCGTTGCTGACGTGGACCGTGTCGATCCGATTCTGACCATCGCCAATAATCCGGAGCTTTCCCGATCGAGCGCGATCAAGCAGTCGCGGCAACAGGTGTGGATCACCCTGGCCCCAAATCAAATGTGGTCGCAGGGAAAGTGTCCGCAAGGCTCCGGGAGTATCCGCGGCAATCACTTCTTGCTCGGCGATCGCTTTGGTGTGCGGGTAGTGACACAACCAGCGACTGGGATACGCCACTGATTCATCGATGCCGCTCTGATGTCCTCCGGTGAACGTCACACTGGGGCTGCTCGTGTAGATGCACTTCGTTACGCCGGAGTTTTTGCATGCGGCGAGCACGTTTCGGGTGGCGATGACATTGTTGTCAAAGAAGAACTTCCACGGACCCCACACACCGGCGACGGCGGCGGTGTGGATCACGGCGTCCACCTCGGCAACCGTGCGATGCACGTAATCGAGGTCCGTCAAATCACCACGATGGTGCTGCATACCGCGCCGCACGAACTGGGGCGTTTCGCGCCGTGATAGCCCGACGACTTCATCACCGCGGTCAAGCAATTGACGGACAATCTCACCGCCCAAAAAACCACTGCATCCCGTTACTAAAATTCTCATCATCACGTGCCGCTTAGTCCGCCGTCTCGGTCAGTGGCGTGGGGTCGGAGTCGGGCACCGATTCAGCTGACGATGCCGACTCCACGCTGGCGAGACTGGGATACTTCTGGAAGACTCGATAAAGGACCCCCAGAGCGACGAGCAACAGAAACGAGCCGAACACGAAAGGTGCTCCGGCAAACGGTTCGCCGTTGTACCGAATCGCGATATCGTCATGAGTGAAGTGCCGAAACAAACCGGCGGTGAAGATCAACGGTGCCAAAATGTTCGTGAGACTGAGTAGCGAGGTCAGGGCCCCTTGCACGCGGCCCTGTTCGCGAGCATCGACTCTGCTCGTCACGAGACTCTGGATCGCCGGTCCCGAAAGGCCGCTGAGCGAGCCGAACACGATGATGCAGGGGATCATCCAACCCTCCGTGGCCAGCCCATAGCATAGGAACGAGACGCTCGAAACACTGATCGCCATCATCAGCGTGCGGCGTTCTCCAAAACGGCGAATGACCGGGCGCACCAGACCACCCTGCACGATCACGGCCATGACGCCGACCAGCGAGAGCGCCAAACCGTTGGCGACTTCGCCCCATCCGAAGCGAAACCCCATCGACAAAACCCACACGTTCTCCAAACCACGCTGGGCCAGTGAACTGAACACAAACGCTGCGGCCAATCCGAGCACCATCGGGTAGGCCCGCAACCGAGTGATCGTGCCAAATGGGTTCATGCTGCTCAGCGTGATCGTCGCGCTGCGTTCTTCCGGAGGCAATGACTCCGGCAGAATGAAATAGCCGTAAAGCCAATTGACGAGCGACAATCCGGCGGCCACGAAAAATGGCAGGCGTAGCGAGATGCCTCCCAGTAACCCGCCCAGTGCCGGGCCGATGATGAAACCCAAGCCGAACATCATTCCCACCAAACCGAAATTGCGCGCCCGATTCTCGTCATTGGAAATGTCGGCGATGTATGCGTTGCTCGTCGAAAAACTCGCCCCCATCATGCCGGCAATGAACCGGCCCACAAACAGCCAACCGACCGACGTGGCCAGACCGGTGATGATGAAATCAACACCCAGCCCGAACAGCGATCCCAAGATGATGGGTCGTCGACCGAATCGATCCGACAATGCGCCCAATACCGGCGCACAGAAAAACTGCATCAACGAATAAGTGGCCGCGATAATCCCGACATACCATCCCGCCGCTGATTCGTTGCCACCGACGAAGGCTTTGACCAGTTCGGGCAATACCGGAATGATGATCCCTATCGCCAGAATGTCGATTAGCAATGTCAATAGAATGAACGCCATCGCGGCAGGTCGTCGTGGAGGCGCAGTCGCGGTCAAACGGAAAAACTTTTTCTTGGGGATTGGATATCAGTATCGCTCGGCGCTCTCGACGGCCCGTCGATTGGGACGTTTCCACCGAAATAACATCAGCCGCAACGCGATCGACTGGGCCCGACAGTTATACACGACTTGATTGGGAGGGCGAGGCACTTACGAGGGTGAGCCGGCAAACGCACCACCAAAAAATTCACTCACCAGATCGTCCGTCCAGCCCGTGCGGTCTCGTTGCATGAATCCGTGGTGGCCGCCCGCTGGTGAGATATGGACTCGCACGGCATTTACTAGGGGGGCAGGCATTTTGTTAGAACGCCCACCGAGTCGATCGTCCAAGTTCGTAAATGATTGTACCGGCACGAGCGGATCGTCCGCCGACGTGACGATCAACGTTGGCACCGCGATGTCGTCGACGACCGATATCGCCGAGCATGCTCGATAATAATCTCGCTCGTTGTCAAAACCCGCCAACGGCGCAGTGAACTGGCGGTCGAATTGCCGCAGCGTTTTTGGTTTGGGTAGCCGCAGCATCGCTTGATAGTCGTCGCGAGCACGGAGCTGCGGCGATGCCCGGCGAAGCAGATGTTTGATGAAATACCAGTTGTAAAACCGCAGTTTGGCCGATTCCATCGCATCACTGCACAGTTGCAAGTCCATCGGGGGTGCGATCGCCAGGAGCGGACCCACGCGGTTCCAGGCCGTGGGGCCCGCATGAGTTCCGTTGCCGATCCGCCCAGCGGCGAGCAGCAGTTGATTCGCGCCGAGTGACACGCCGAGAGCACCAATCGGACTGGCAGCATCGTCAACCACAGAGGCGACGAACTCGAACGCGGCCATCACATCTTCGCTCCGGCCCGCGTGCGTGATCGTTCGGCACAGCGGAGCCGAATCGCCACATCCACGCATGTCCAGCCGAAAGGTGCGAATGCGCCGATCGTTGAGACGCCGCTGAAATCGCACCATGTATCCCGCCGCATGACAGCCACAGATGCCATGCAACAACAGCACTGATCCGTTGGATGGCGTCCAGTTCGTCGGCTCGTCTTCGTGGATGACGAGCGCGTCGCCATCGGCCAGTGTGATCTGGTGACGACGATGGGCCGCCTCACTGGGGTGATCGGCATGACCCATCCGAGCACCGATCAGCGTTTGTAAATGACCGCCCCGCAGAATCCGGTGCTGCTCAAAGGCGGGAATGGGAAACTCCGCGAGCCACCGTCGGTGTGCCGTCCCACCCCCGACTGGATCATTCGCCACGGCAGATCCGTCTGCTACGTTGCCCGGCGCTTGGGCAACCGCGTGGTTTGTCGTACAACTATCCATCATGAAAACCATTCGAACCTTTCTCGCCATCCCGCTGCCTCCACCGCTCGCACGCGGTGCGTCGCAGTGGACCCGCGAAATGAAAGATGGGGCGGAAAAACTGAGTCGCCCAACGGAAAAGAATCCAGCGGAAAATCGCTCAACAGTGTCACCGGAAACGCCCGTTTCTGCGATGGGTATTAAGTGGGTTCCCGAAGACAATTTGCATCTGACACTCAAATTTCTCGGTGAAGTCGATAACGTAGAAATACCCCAGGTCTGCGATATCGTAGAGGCGGTTTGCGAACCGCTAGACCCGTTCGTACTCCATTTCGTTGGTGCCGGTTTTCTGCCCGACAAAGAACGGGCACGAATTCTGAGCGTGGCGATCGAGGATCCGACCGATACCCTGGCGAAAATCGTTGCCCAATTGGAGGATCGGTTTGCCGACGTGGGGTTCAAACGAGAACCTCGCGACTACGTCCCCCATTTGACGCTCGGGAGGGCGCGCAGTGGCAGCCGGCGGTTGTCCCAGCAGGCGATCGATCGTTGGAGTCAACACGAAAATGATCCGCTCGGCGAGATGACCGTGGACTGCGTGCAGGTGATCGGCAGTTTTCTCGAAAAACGCGGACCAACCTATAACGTCATGAATACGGTGGAGTTTTAAGTTGGCCGATAGCGGTGACGATGTTCTGTTGGCGATCGAGTCAACCTGTGACGAGACGGCCGCCGCCGTAGTCAGCCGCAGCGGCCGCGTGCTCGGCGAGTGCATCGCCACCCAAGAAAAACTGCACGAACGCTTTGGCGGGGTCGTGCCGGAGATTGCCGCGCGGGCACACCTCCAACGAATCTTGCCGGTGATCGACACCGCACTCTCTGATGCCGGCATCCGCGGTCGTGACTTGCACGCGATCGCTGTCGCCGACCGGCCCGGGTTGGCGGGCTCGTTGCTCGTCGGCGTCGTCGCGGCCAAATCGCTGGCCCTTGCCTGGCAGAAACCGCTTGTCGCGATCAATCACCTGCACGCCCACCTGTATGCATGCCAGCTCAGCCGCTCCGACGCCAGCGTTTATCCGGCGGTGGGTTTGATCGTCAGCGGCGGGCACACGACGCTGTACCTCTGCCATGACCCGGTCAATCTCGAATACCTCGGCGGCACGATCGACGACGCCGCCGGCGAAGCGTTCGATAAAGTCGCTGCGATGTTATCACTCGGGTTCCCCGGCGGCGTCGAAGTCGCTCGCTGGGCCGCCCGCGGCAACGATCGCGCGTTCGCGTTCCCCCGATCGAAGCAACACGATGGTTCGGATGATTTTAGTTTCAGCGGTCTGAAAACAGCCGTGCGGTACGCCATCGTCGGCCCCGGCCGACAGGACTTCTCAACCTTGGAACTGAGCGACGAAACCAAAGCCAACGTGTGTGCCTCGTTCGAAGCCGCCGTGGTCGACGTGCTGGTTGCCAAGAGCCGAAAAGCGATCGCCCGCCGTGGCGTGCGGCGGCTCTTGGTCGGCGGCGGCGTGGCCGCCAATCTGCGACTGCGGCGCGAACTCGCCGCAGCGGCTGAGCAGGACGGATTCGATGTCGTGATCGCCCCACCCGAACTCTGCACCGACAACGCCGTAATGGGCGCCATCGCCTGGAAACAAATCGACCGCGGCGACTTCGCCTCCCTCGACCTCGACATCACCCCAGGACTCCAACGAGGGTTCTAGGTGAGACGCGTGACGGCTCGTTGATTCAATCCACTTTGACGACGCAATCGTGAGCCGCGTGCCGTAAGGCACCGGGCAACACCGCCAGCCCGGACGTTTACGCGTCTCGGCTCACTAAATCACAGGCCGGGTGAGCGAGGAATTGCACACCGCCTCGCTCGCGCCTCACCCAGTTCGATTTTACCTTACTAAAAAGAAATTCTCGCGACGGGCGGAGC
>JBDNIG010000309.1:0-6517 GCA_041688415.1 Rhodopirellula sp.
CACAAAATGACAACCATCAAAACGAAACTGGGGTTGACCTGTTCCGGGCGGACGAACCAGTAAATCGTCAGAGTTAATGCGGATGACTCGGCCCAACGCGTGAACCGATCGCGCCAAATGATACGCGAGGCGTTGCGTTTTGCCCACGGAAGCCGTAAGTGCCCAAAAAACTGCGTCTGTAGCTTAATGCAAAGCACCATCACATCTTGCCATATGTCGAACGCATGCAAAGCGTCGTCACCAGGCTTTCCCTCCTCTCTTCTCGCTGTCGTAGCTTTCGTCTTGATCTCGGCCCAGAGTTTATGAAGCTGCTGGTCGAACTTGCCATTGTCAATGCCGCTGGTGTCAATCGCTAGAAGCTCGTCGTACTGACTTCTCGCCTGCTTCACTCGAAGCTTGAAAACGTCGAGACAACTTCGCTTGAGATGGCTATATGCTTTTGACACCGCCGCTGATTCTTCCTCCTTGTAGATCCAGATGCGAGAAAGATGGTCGAACGCTGCGTTGATTTCGAAAAGCATCTCCTGTGGTAGTGCATTCTCCGTTTGCACGTATGCATACAGTACCTTGACGTACTCGTGATAAAAAACGAACAACTTTGCAATCGTGGTCGGGGTTTCGCCTCTCCACTCAGGGAAGCTCACCCCAAAACCTCTCGGAATTGATCATCTACTTGAGCGTGGCTCAGAGTCTGGTCGCCCAGCACGTTTCCGCGTCCGATGAATGGGAAGTTGCGTGTAAACACGATACACTTTCCGCGTTCGCTCTCAATGACTCGGCGACGTTCTGCGATCGGCATAGCTTGCAATGATTTAATCGACTTGCCTGTGGCTCTCTCGATTTCTGTAGCTAGCGAGGGGTTCACTTTTCTCTCCGTAGGGGTTTCTGGGAATGAGAAACGCTTCTCGACATTCCATCAGAAATATTGGATCCATCATTGTCAATCGGCTCAGAACGATACGGATCGTGACGTGACAAAAATGTATTCCGGTGACGATGATAGCAAAAAGTCTGCCGAAAAGGGCAACCGCAGACAGAAATTCCGTTTTCAGTAGCCTAGTGACGCCGAGATGAAATAACTTTGCAGTTTTCACCGTCTCAGCAGTCTAATTGCCCGTATTGACCAGAATGTGAATTCTCTGGCAGCGGCCCATTTTTTGGTGAATTTATCGCCAACAACGGCGTTTTAAGCATTTAGTGACGGATGAGTGATCCAAAATCACCCCACCACTTCCGAACCAGCTCCCCCGTCACCCCGTCAAAGCAGCCATTTCCGGTGAGCGAAAAAAGCCCGTGTTTTACGGGGTGACATTTTGCTAGCACTTCGCGATGTTTTCGGCGTGACGATTGCCGTAACGCTAGTCAGCGAAGGCACTTGCGGAATTTGACACCCCGAACTCACCGGGAGCACCTGCCGTCAAAGTGCCACGGCAGTTCTCGCCAATGTTCCCGGTAGTAAATCTGCCAGTGATCGCCGGCGGTGTTCATCCTGCCTGGCTTGCCGTCCTCGAGCAGACCGTATCGCAGCCGATCGGGGTCGATGTCCAGTTTCCCAGCGATCACAACTTGCAGCTCCTCCCTGAATGAATTTCGGTCGCTTTCGGTCAGTCGTCGGCGGGATCCACGATTGCGGTTCATGGGATCAATATCGCAATTGACGTGACACGTTTGGTCGCTCAGTCCGCGAAAAAAGCATTTTGCTGTGCGACTTGCCCTCCGCAGTTCCCATCGGCTCGCCTCACACACCGTGGGCGGCATTGGCTAGGATGTCGTCCCGTCCCAAACAGGTAGATATAGTAAAAAACACGGAACCGCTCACCGCAGATCAGAAGTTTAACATCAAGCTCAGCGCATGCATCGTCGTGGCGGCGTTCATCCTTTTCGGGCTATGGCTGGCGATTTACTCGTCGCAGCGCGCCGCAAAGCAGTCGAAAAAAGACGCGATCCACCAGCGGCACGCCGCGCAGATCGAGCAATTTGCCGCCCACAGCCCGCTATTTGATTCAGCGCAAATGACCAGGCCAGGGCACGGGATCATGTGAGTTTCACGCCAGTGGGATCTCGCAAGTCGACAGGACCGCAATCTGGCGATGGCCGAGGTGCAGCGGTTGCTTTCCGAGCCAGGATCAGAGGTCGGTTCGGTCTCGTTAATGCGCAAACCCGGTGACTATCGCGGTGCAATCAATCCGACCCAGATCGCCTTTCCGTGATCTTGAACCGGGTCTTCAAAAATCCATATTGATGCACGCGAAGCGAGTGCCAAAGGATCGTGCAAAACCGGCTACTAGAATCGAGAATGCTATCGCTAACTGCGTCGCTCTTCGTAATTTGCGTTGAAACCTCCACGTCTAATGTCACTCAAAGGGGGGGCGGAAAACAACGCAGGTTTCAACGATTGCGTTTGTACAGCGTAGTTGCTAGGCTGTCGGCGAGTCGCAAAACCGTGTTGTTTGTAGGTGGAGGGTGATTCTCCCCCGCGGAGACTGAGCGAAAGGATTCGCAGATAGCATTCATTGGATGTTCAATAGGCTAAAAACGATGTCCGACGCTTCTGATCTTGTGAAAAGTGAACTTTGCACGGTCGAGCTGCTTACCACTGATGATCTCCGTCTCCGTCCAGGTGACTTTGTCTTGCAGGGCAAGAATCCGACGAGCGGGCGACCGTGGGATCTGCGAATTGAATCAAAATTTGCCACACGCACCTGTCGACATAGTCGAGGGAGTACAATGACCCTGACTGAAGTCGTTCCTAGGATTTTGATGGACCCAGTCCGCATTTACCAGGGAGTCCGAGAGGAAGGGGAGGACGAATGGCTCTGTTACACAGGAATTCCAATGAAGCGATTCCGCCTGGACGGAGCCGAATTTTTGCCAGATGCAAGAGATTTGCTTCTGATCTTTATTAATGTGGATCGTGTCTTGTACAACTTCCGGATAGATAGCTCGGAGAACCCTTTCTCAGGGGTCCCGATGAACGAAGCTGCCCGGTTCAAACGCAGAGTGTACCCATGAACAGTGCTTTATTTTCCGATTGGGTGAATTCCCACGCATACACCGGCGATCCCGATACTCGGCACCCGTTTGTCTATGAGGATGCATCAGGAGACCTCGTTGAGTTTTTTCTGACTGGCGAGGAGTACAATGCTGAAAGACTGGATGGGCGTCTGACGATTTACCGAGGTGTTCGATCCGGTCAAATTGTCGGTGGTGTAATAAAGGGCATCACTCAGTGGGTGAGTCGCTTACTCGATAATTTCTCTGGATTTCACCTCTGGATCGACGATAACCGTGTCGAGCTTCATGTGGTTATTCTCGCGGCTCAACTGCAGGAGAAAAATCACATTCATTCAATGCGATACCGGGAAGTCTTTCAACAGCTATCGCTAACGGAAATACTTTCGATCGAAGTAAAATTTGCGTCAAAGGAAAGCCAGCAGCGACTTCGCTGTTAGCCTGACAGTCGCGAGTGGTGATCAGCGAGGTGTGGACACTCGGCACGTTATCTTACCATCACCTCGTCGTTTTTTTAGCTTTATCGTCTAATCACTGCCGTCGCCCGCTGACTCTCTCTCATCGCTGCCGTTTGATCTCAGTGCCGCCAACCCTTCGCCGCCCATAATTGACGCCTGCGGCATTCGTCGGTCTGCGGGCGGGCGTGCCGCTGCTTTGGCGGACGATTTCCGCTCGACCGCCAAAAATCATTTTGCTGCACGCAGAGAGGAAAGCGGGCAGCATTGGGTCGTGGTCCGGCATCGCGCAGAAAAGGACCACCCCCCGTCTCGTGGTCGCTCCGGTCGCAACCTTTGCAACGTGCCACGCTGGACGGACTCTATCTCAACCGGTCGGGACTACGGATCGGGGGTGGATCCAAGCATCGCTCGGAAGGACCCAATAGGGAGGGGAGGGGGTGCATGCCTCGGCGCGAACCTCCCCCCTTACCCCGGTCGATTTCGAATACACAATTGCGCCGAAGTGCGTGTATTCCCCCTGACCCCCACGAAATTCTGCAGCGCCGGACGGTGTCCATTGTATCGCGGGAGTCTTCTTCACCGCAAACGGAACGCACGACGAAAGGGACCCAATGCCGTACGGGGCGCCGATGTCTGTCCTATCTGTGATCGCTTGCGGCTGTTCCCTATGGCATCACGCCGTCGCCATTGAGAAGTAGTACCTACGCTCTCGCCCGTCCATTGGCACCGCACCCCCATAAATAGTTTCGGCGCGACATATCGTATGACCTCGGGGCTTTTCGGGGTCGGGCACCCCGCATTGATCAACCATCGTCTACTGCTGGCCCCTCACATCGCACACCGCTAGACGAACACCGTAAGAGACACGAGGACGCACTGTAACGCGATCACGCATACTCGCGATTCAGAACCGCACAAGCCCGCTGCCGCCCCTGAACCGACACCAGAGAGTCTGCTAGCGTGCTTGAGTTGCCTCATCACTTCAAACGTCATCGAGATTGAGACTCGCAGGCCCCTCGACGCGTGAACCTCGCCACCAAGAGAACAACCGTTGATCGACCGCAGGGACGTTGACACGCCAGGTGGGGTTCGCTTAGGCGGAGACTCGTCTGCGCAAAAGCCTCCGACGAGCCACCGCCACGCTCAGGGCGCTCCGTGCGCTACGTGCGGTCGGAGGTTCCGAAACGGACCCACCGACCACACTCCACAAAATCTGGTTGCCAAGCTCCACACAGAGCCGTCGGAAAATCGCTCGGTCGCTGTCGCAGCGGACGACGAAATTGCGGGATCAGGAACACTCGATCATCTTGGCGACTTCGCCTCATTCTATTTCAGCACCGAACACGGGCTACTTACGATCGATTAGGATATCACAGGCCCTTCTCTATTCAGATTCCATCCCTCGTGGTGGACAATGGGTGGAGCATCCGAGGAAACAACCGACTCATTCTCACTGACAACCGAGTGAGAACACCCCAGAAACACTGTTCCCATCCAGTCCGACCGGTGATAACAAGTTATCCCGCTTACCTCAAAGGAATCAACACAATGGCCGATCGTATCACATGCGAACCTGCACATTCCGTCCTTCGACACCCTAACATCGTCATCACTGCTCTGCTTGTAGCGACGATAGCTGGCCTGTCCGGCTGCGGTGGACAATCGGTCACATCCGTATCGGTAACCGGCGCTGAACTTGCCCCGTACAAAAATGCCGCGAACGGGAAGCAGTGGCAGGAAGTCATTACCACATGGACAAACACTGGAAACGCGCCAGTCCGCGTTGTTGACGCCAACATAGTCGCGCGCAATCGGAATGGCGATCTTCTTGATTCATTCAATTACACGATCTATGCTGGCTTCGATGATGACGCGGGCGTTGCTCCTGGTGAGACTTACACCACTCCATCGGGAAGCGGGTTCAAGCTTCCCGATGATACTCACGCTTCCTCAGTCGAGGTCACCGTAACCAGCTCACTTGAGCATTCCGGTATGTAGTGCGTTGACTATCAATGAATCCTCTGCAGGCAGTGATCGCGGGATAACAATGTCGTGCACACGGAGCACAGCTTGCGCGTTTTTGCAGATGGAAAATCGTCACTCCGTGCCCGGTGACGACCGCCGTTGAACTTAATCGATCGTGATCGGTTGCTCCGATTGGTGCGGAGGTGACTTAGTAGTCGCCGAGCCATGGCGAGACGGCAAGGCTGGTCTCCCGCTTCAGCAACGTCCCCACCGTGAGTCGGATGCGTCACTCGGTTGGGACTTCACGCCCTTGGCCTGCCGTCGATAGGACGCTCGTTCTGCGTCGTCGCTGGCACTTCTTTTTCCGCGAACGAGATCGCGTGGGTTCCATTGGCGCGGTTGTTCTTGCTGCGGGGGTTTGGATAACCAAATCGGTGCCTGGTTAACGAAAAAGAGTGGCTGGATTCTTTCATGCACGCAAATAGCGTTAGGGGTTTTGCCCGCTGAGTGCTGAACATGACGACGCGGTGCGCCCGTGCCTGTTCATGAGATGAGTCGTAATGAGTGTCCTCGCAAGTCCGCTGGTCGCGGCGATTGCCAACCCCATCACCGCCGGATTGAAGAAGCTTTTCCAACCGGCACAAGCTCAACCCGGCCCGACGAGTGTTGCCGAACCAGACGCCAAGAGCGAAACCGGAGGCAAGGACGGAGACTTCGGCAAGGCGGCATCGCAGACGCCAGGCCTGACCGTTGCTGGCCTGCTTAAACAGTATGCGCCGCAGTATGTGAAGAAGCACTCCGGCCAGGCAGTCCCGCAGGTGCAGAGCACGCTTGCCAAGCTGGCGTTGTGCCGGACGCGGGCTCTGGGTGGCCACGTCTATCGCTGCGACGGATGTCAATCCGAGACGCCGGTCTACAATTCCTGCGGTGATCGTCACTGCCCACAGTGTCGCGGCGCTCGGCGTGCCGACTGGCTGGAGTCGACTTGCGAGTTGCTGCTCCCCGGGGTGACGTACTTTCAAGTCGTCTTCACCTTGCCCGAGGAATTGTCGGGATTGGCACTGGGCAACCGCCGGGAGATC
>JBDNIG010000310.1:0-3424 GCA_041688415.1 Rhodopirellula sp.
CTCGAAGATTTGTGTTTGAAATTGGTTTCATCAACAATTCCAACGCGCGAACCCTCAAAAGGGTTCGGTCTTCGAGGAGCTTTTTCTCAAATTTTATCGTAAATTACGTGCCTTTCAAGTTTCCGGACAGACACTAGCTATTCAGTGGTTGGAATACCCAAGTTAACCACCGCCGAAGTCGATACGGTTGCAGACAGTTACCCGATCATTAAGGAACTGGCTACAAGTGAGCCGTGACGACGATTGCTGTGCAATCCATTCGTGCTGAGCAAGGCGATTTCGATGAACTGGGACTCAGCAGCAGGCCTGCCTGCAACCGAGCGTGAATTTCGCCGGATGTTTTGGAGTCAGATTGTCAAAGCCGATGACCAACAGGCCGATGGGATGCCGGGGCGTCGAGAGAAAGCTTTCCTGGATATATGCGTCGAGCGAGCAAATCGGTTAACAGAATCGGTTTCGATACGGGGCAAAAATGAAGCGGCAGTTTTGGCTCTTCGGAGAGACTCTCTGCTAAGCGAAGGCGTTAGCGACCTCAACTTTGTCTTCCCTTCACACGATGTGCTTGAGGACTGGGCGATCATCCATTCAATCGACGACCACTTTCGCGATTGCGAGTCGCAGATACTGGAACTACCACAGCGTCTTGGTACGGCTCCGGCTATTCGCCGTGGCTACCGCAAGTGGCTCAATGAACTCGCTGAATCTGAAAGAGATCAGATCGAAGCGATCTTTGCCGATGTCGTGAACGCTCCACCGGTCGACCAAGGGTTCGCTGATGACACAATTATCGCGATCTTGAAGACCAGCCATGTCGAAGACTTCGTAATCGAAAACGAGGCTTTGCTTTTTTCACAAGGCAAGGCGCTGCTTCGGCGAGTCATTCATCTGGTGCGAATGGCTTGTAAAAGGCCGTTTCCACATGTTGCCTGCGGACTGAATGGCTTGGCCCAGCAACCTGAAGGCCGTGTGTGGCAGACGCTACTGCGAATTGTCGAAAAACGCATCACAGATTTTGAACCGGATGACTTTCCGCTTCTTGTTGGCTTTGTCGAAGAAGCTTCGATGGCGTGGCAAGGACCGAGCGGGTATCCAGGCGGTGCTGACTCGATGGTCTCAATCGCTTGGTCGTTAATTCCACACTTTGACCATTTTTCGGGGCGTAAGCAGCAAAAGCGTTTGCTAGGCGTCATTGCGAAGTTTCCCGTCTGTCAGCCTGAACGATTTCTTTCCCTGTTATTCCCGGCTTCCGAAGCCGACGACGTCGATAACGTCATCGACCGTGATGACTTCTTGGAAATGGTATTCGGCGGGTTTCATGGAGTGGCTTCGTGCAGGGACTTTCCTGCCGAAACAATCAACGCCTATTTGAACGAGGTCGTTGCTGACCAGGACGACTTAGATGGTTATCGAGGTGTCGGGGTTCAGCCGTCTGAGATGTTTGGTCTGACTCAGGATTATCATCGTTGGTCACACTATGCCAGTGCTTACAACGGACCATTTAATGCGTTGTTGCAGTTTCACCCGGACACAGCACTCGATGCTTTGATCCGGTTGGTCAATGAAAGCACGGAACGTTACGCCCTGCGACCGATAACCAACCCATACCTAAGTTCTCCGAGCCGAATTTCCATCGAACTACCCGATGGTACGAAGGTCGAACAGTGGTTCGATCAGGAGTTGTGGACCATCTACCGTGGGCGGACAGGACCGACTGTTCTCCAGTCGACGCTGATGTCGCTTGAGCGATGGCTTCTCAACGAAGCGGAAGAATCACCGGACCAACTCGACGGCTTGCTGTTGAAAATATTGAGAGCGAGTGACTCATGTGCGCTCACCGCCGTCGTCGCTGCGGTTGCTGCGTCGCATGCGAGAATCGCCCGCGAGACGGTGTTTACGCTTCTGCGTTCACCGGATTCAATCTGGATGGATCATTATCGGTACACGCTAGATCAAGTATCGCCTCCAACGGCGTATAGTCAGCCGACACATGACCCGATTCGGGACGTCTTTCTTAATGAGCGTAGAACCGCCAATCAGCAACCCCATCGACTTCGTGATATAGAAACGGCTGCCTTTGAGCTGCAATTTGGCCCAGACAGAGAACGCTTCCAAAAGCAGATCGACTCCTTCCTTGATCAACTTCCCAACGAAGGTGCGAGATCGGAAGGTGACCTTGACTGGCTTATGGCACTGAGACGCATGGACTTGCGGCATCGCACCATCAGCGAAGTGGACGTCGAATCAGCCGCAGCGTCCGATAGTACTGTGGAGCCACAAACTACGCGTTACATTAAATTTGAGATTGCGCTGCACGACGATGCACTTCAGGAACGGCTGACCAACGCGGAGCGTAATCACTCAACAATGGAGAAGCGGATCGGTCTTTTGATGTGGGGGATGAAGGTTTTTGGGCGTGACACTGATCCTACATTTGATCCAGCCAACTGGCGAGATTCGCTGCGTTCTGCTATGAGTTGGAGTGAGCTTGAGGAGGGCGCATACGATCCTGCGGAGCCCGCTCCGGCGTTTGTCGCTGCTGTTTGTGTGCGAGATCACGCCATCGAGCTTGAACCAGAAGAGTTTGGTTGGTGCGTCAACACAGTTTGTACTGCAATTGAAAAGACCGCAAACAAATGGGGACCACTGGCCGTTACCGAACGCCATGCTTTTGAAGGAGATATTCCGGCAGCGAATGTCGTCGCCAAGCTCGTTAGCCACTCACTCCAAAAAGATTTGAAAATGCGAGTGATGACCTGCTTCGCTTCGGCCATGACCCACCCCGATCAACGGGTCGTCGAATCATTCGCTATTGGAGTTGGCCAACACCTATTCCCGGCCAATCGTGCTTTGGCTGAGCGTTTCGTTCATGCAATCAATTACCAGCAAAAGTTGATCGTCAAACACGTCGAGGACCATCGGAAATCGGAGTTCGGCGAAGGGCCGTCTTACGAACAACGTCGCATTGAGATCGCGAATGAAGTGCGAAACGCACTTATCCGGGACGCCGTCGAAGCGACGCCGCTCGTCGATGGTCAGTTCACGCAAGATCACATTGAGTCGCTTCCTGTGATTTTATCGGCTCTGATGCATGCACCGCGCGACCCGTTGGCTGTGCAGGGCTTCCAGCACGCATCCAAGGCGATGGTTCATTGGTGGGACTTGCTGGCAGCGGATCGAAGGGGGCGTCGGGAAACGCCGATCGAAATTCTGAACTCGCTTCGTTTGTTGGTAAGTGCTTTCCTATTGCGCTGCGATCAAACCGAGATCAAACCCGTACTCGCTCAGTTGCTTGCCGTTGTGGACCATCACCCCGAAGAACTGGAACTGCTGCTGCTCGCAATTATCGAAAAGCAATGTGACGTACAACAATCGGAGAACTTTTGGATTGTTTGGGAGCTATTTGCTAAGGCGATGAGTTCAGCAG
>JBDNIG010000002.1:0-6573 GCA_041688415.1 Rhodopirellula sp.
GCATAGAATAGAGATCGTCGTCGCTGCTGCAGCCTCACTCGTCCCGCCGCCCGCAGTGTGGCGACAAAGTTCAACGCACGATCTATCCGCACGTCAGGCGATCAGCCCAACCGGCCAAGTTGGGCTTTTTCTACGCCTGACGTGCGGATAGATCGCAATTCGTTTTCGTTATAGCGATCACTATCCATTGTCAGATATGTTCCGCTTCCGTCGAGGACTTCCACTGCCATGGCGTAGAGCATGACCAAGCAGCCGTCGCAAACAAAACGCTGTCGATCGGGAGCCAACTCTTCGACGTGAAGGTACTCCCAGTACGGTAGCGAAAACACGTCTCCGTAGTAGAGATCCCCCATGATGTACGAGTAATCAGCTAATTGATGATACAGCAGGCAAATATCGCGTTCCACCAACTGGATTTCGGTCCAGTTGACATCAGCGTCGAAGTTCACGCGAGACTCCTGGCTTCTTTTGGAGGTACCACTCATGAAGATAGTCAGTGACAGAGCGTTAGTGATCAACGGGGCGGTAGATGGGTTTCCAATTGTCAGCGGCGACCACAGCCGCTCCGTATCATCGCATGGATCGCCGTCCGTGTCGCGGATGGAATTTTAGAAAACCGCTATCCGCCGCTAAAGACGATGTAGGCCGTTTGTGTGTCAGCATCAAAAATTGCTCGGTATCCAACGTCGACGTCCATGTTGCTGAACTGAAGACCGCGTCGAACCTCGACCAACGACTCCGTACGCATCGAAAACACCCACTCTGGCACTTCGTCCTCGATCACGATTGGTTTCCAGTCCACGGAGTCGCACCATGAGCTGAACGCAGCCTGACCAAGTTCGCATTCGACACGTGTTCCGCGATACCCCGATTCAAACCAAACGTTTTTTGCATCCTTAGGGAGGTGACAGTGCCACAGTTTCGCGTTTGCCTCCTCGGCACTAACTCCGTGTCCGTCCACTGATCGAAAAGGACCGCCGGTCGAAAAAAATAGGCAAGTAAACGCAATCAATGCGACGGCACCGAGCAAACGCAAATTGCGGCGTATCAGCAATCGTTCTATTGTTGTGTCCCTCGTGTATCACTTGAACGGGTCCGCAGTGCGACCATCCAATCGGTTGGAAAACGGTGTGTTCTCAAGGCGGCGACCCAAGTCGTTGAAATCAAAACCGAAGTCGCCGCCGCTCCAGTCCAAGTCTTTGGCTATTTGTCGTCTTCGAGGTGCGGTTTGTCGTAGCCACGACGCTTGACCTCGGAAGTGTGAATGAAGTGTTCAAGCGACGATTCATCGATCAGATCGCAGGATCCCGATTGCACGCGGGCAATCATCATGGAATTGATTATTCGACGCTTGGATTCATCAGCAGTCAGAATGGTTGCAGTGTGAAGCGTGCCTTGCCATTGAATACCGTCCGCAGAATACGCGGCAGATGAGTTGTTGATGCAGACGATTTGAAAGTCGTTTGTCGGGAAGCATGGAATTCGCGTGACGTAAGGTCGTAGCAGATCGGCCCCAGATTCAAACATGGGATTGTGTTTTGCCATGAATTCTTTTGGGGTCAAACCAAGATCAAGGGCACATTTCGTGTAATCAGCGATTTCGAGTTCAGAGGTAATCTCGCTTGGCTCATAGCCCAGCATTAGGAAGCATTCGTCAGGTCCGCCATCGAGGTGAGGTTTCGTCGATTCCTGTTGATCAAATCTCGCAGCGGAAAGATAGACCAGCGTTTCTTGAGTTTGAGACGTATGGATCGCGGCCATTGCCCGCTTTATGTCAACCATAAGTTGGCGAAACGCAACGGAGCCAATGGAGTCGCCGACGTTCACGACGCAGAAACCAGGTGCGTCGAAGTTCGTGCGGCAAGTTCGCTCGTAGATGTCGCCAGCGATAGCTTTCACGTCCAGCGTGAACGGACGCAAGTAGATCGAATCACTATTCCAGGTTAGGGCGGCGGTCTGCATAGTTTTTTGACAAATAACAGCGGAAATCACGGGGGGACTGGCGATCGACTTGCAAGCAGATGAGAACACGGACCACGCATCCTCCACTGCATGCGATGGCTACTCGCCGTTTTGCATAGGTGGCGGGTGATCGCTAGGAAAGTGTAACCGTATCTCAGGCTGGTCATCAATCAGCAGGTCGACAGTGCCGTTTGCCATGTCCCAGTGAGCCTTGCATCCGCCACGCATAACCGGCGTGCGTTCATCGTCAGCGACGGCAGCGGTTACAGATCGAAGTCGTCGTGGAGGGTCAACTTGATACAAGTCGACAGTGTATTCGCCACCACGACTATTTTTCATCGTGCCCCAGGTGCTTAAGCGGTAGTTGCCGTCAGGCGAGTCAAGAGTGCTGCCACCGCCGATATCAACAAACGAAAGGAGAAATGGAATCGTTGCCATTGCGAGGACTGTTAGCAGCAGAAACCAGCGGAAGCGGGTCATTGTTTGAACGATAGCCAATGTCAGTGACGCTTGAAAGCATTGAGGATTTCAGTCGGATAACGAATTGCGATCGATCCGCATGTCAGACGTAGAAAAAGTCCTGCTTTGTTGCTTGAATTGATCGCCTGACGTGCCCACAGATCGTGCGTTGAACATTGTCGCCATGCGGGGTTCTTGAATCCCGCACGACTGTGACGTCGGAATGAGTCTAGCAGACAAAACCCTTGGCGTGTCCTTCACACCGCCATCCTGGGAAGGTGTAGCTGCAGCAGCTGGAGCGGTTGCCGCTCGATGGAGCGTGCTTGCTCCGACGCGACGAACCGCCCAGTGCGGACCGGCTTGCTGAGGTGATGTGGGAGGCGTCGCAGGGAAACCAGGGACTTATTCCGAGCCCACGGACCTTTGGCTCGCTCACTTTGCTACAGGAGCTTGGTCAAGCGGATGCCCGCCAACGACGTGGTCATAGTAAGTGTTGGAAACGTGAGTGGCATTGGTGCGGTTTGGTGGACAACAACCATCCATGTGTAGAGACCGTGCTTCCAGCCTTCCGAGACCGGCGTCGTTTGCTCCATCACGCCGACAGGAGTTCCCCGAATTCCCATCTGCTGGTAGACGTTCAATGTCAGGCCGGTACCATCCTTTAATCGCTTGACGTTCGCCCAATTTGTACACCGAGTATTCCACGCGAATCGGCGTTACGAGCTTACTTGCGTTAACAGTCTCGATCGTGATCCAGGTATTGCTCACTTTTCCGGGAACCGTTTACGCAACACCTTCGACAGTAACAAGTTTTCCAAGCGGGACGCCCAAAGGCCCGATGATCTGAATATCCGATTGCAATTCCCGTGTGGAAATCTGGCTAGTTCGCTGCGGCTTCTGAGCAATTGCATCAACGCACAGAATTGAAATGGCCCAAAGCGTGAAGGCGATACGCAACAGCATCAGTCAAATACTCCACTCCAAAGAACGTTGATCGTAACCGGGTCGCGTTGAAAAAGTCAATTTTTGCCAAAACGCTTGGCACGCGAATCCGGGTCACGGAACGGTTATCCGCGGTTTTGGAGCTGAGTCAGGATGCCCTTCATCAACCCACCGTAAATATAGCGGCGACTTGCAGCCCGATCAATGCGATAGTAAAGACAATACACATTCGCCGAGAGTCGTCGGCCCAAGTCCGGACAAAAGCAAACCAAACCATCAAAGACACGACGACCGAGCTTTGCACGGCATTGAAGTAGTAAGGCTGAGCAATCGAAGCACCGGCTTCGTGAAAGACCTTGATTGCATAGCTGATAGCCGCCAACCACGCCACGCCTGCGATGATAGACGTAAAGTGATAGACCGTTCGCGGGCGATACTGAACCGCACGTAATCCGGCATCTGTCGATGAAGGTTCGTAAGATTTGTCCATGTCCGCGTGGCCTGGTCGCACCACTCATGATCTCATTTGGAGAACTTCTTTATTACCGGTCGACCCGGCTCGGAACACCTGATTCTACACTATTTGCAGTCAGTGCACCGGTGATTTCAAGTCGCTTACCCTCGGTTTTCAACCGCCCAGCAGAGGGCCCGTTATAGCTGGTTCGGTCATGGCGGCGGCACTCGTAATCGCTGCTGCTCCCCCTGAAAGCTGAGTTGTTCCGAGCCGATTCTGCCTTTCCGTCGAACGGTGAATGTTGGGAGACTGGCCTGGGGGCCGAGTCATCCGAGCGGTTTCGCGGGGTGTTTAGGCGATCTCGATCGAGACCGCGGCGAGCGAAGATAGCCGCAAGAGAGACAGACTTAATAACCGTCGCGTTTACGCGAAGTCAAATCTACATTGGTTATTCGCCATTATTTGGTATCGCCGGATCGCTCTTTGCCTCCAAGCATTCCGACACGAAAGTCGCGAGTTCCGGCTTCAGCGATCCGTCCGGGGCGTACAGATCGTAGTATTGTGGTGTGTCCAAACCCGACGCAACCAGATGACTCTGAAAGTCTGGCAATGTTTTGATGTCAATTCGTCGCAGAGTTTCATTGCCGAGCCATCGTAACGTAGCAGCGTCAATATGCCTCGCGTTTCCAATCGGGCCGTAGGTGCGTTCAAACAGTTCGCGGTTGCGGTACAGATCGAGGTAAACGCTGAACAGCATGTCCGGAACTCGCTTTGTGTAGGCCTCGGGGAAATCGCTAAATTGATGCAAGCGATTGACGTCGGCAAGTGTCGCGGCCAATCTCGCATGATCAGCTAGGCGTTCCTCATAGGACGGCACGCGATGCGTATAACGATCGACATACCATCCGATGGCCAAAGCAATGCACGCGGTAGTCAGTAGCAGGGTCGAAAGTCGAAATCGCATTAAGTCAGTCGGATAATGAATTGCGATCTATCCGCATGTCAGGCGTCGAAGAAGCCCAGCTTGGCAGATTAGTCTGATCGCCTGACACGCGAATGGATCGTGCGTTGAACTTTGCCACCGCACGGGCTCGCGTATCCCGCACGACTGTGAAGTCAGAATGAGTCTAGCACACACAATCTTTGGTGTGTTGCCCAGACTTGAAAGCCACGAAGGTGTGGCTGACTCGGTTTTACGAATTGCCGATCAATTGAGCGAGCGTTCTCCGAAGCTACGAACCGCCTTGTGCGGTCAAGCAGGCTAGGTGGTGTGGGAGGGGTCCGCAGCAATGCGGCCCCTATCCCGATCGGGATTGTTACCCGCCGTCATTGTTTGGTGTCGGCTTGGATTGTGAGGCGATCGCATTGATGACCTGATCCGCCGAAACAATCCCGTCCAACACGACGGGCGTGCCCGAGATGCCGCCAGAGTATACGGCAATCGTCGGCGTCGTGTTACGACCAATCCGGTGCAGAAAACTAAGCACTTCCGAGGACGGCGAGGTTAAATCGGCATAGAAGGGAGTGAAGGATCTTTCCCGCATTATCCGCTTCAGTTTCTTATCTTCAAACGAATGCTGTTTCACCACAAGACTGTTCACGTCCCAACTAGCACCGACGAAGACAATCGCTGGTGTATTGTGGTCCAAATGTTCCTCGAACGATTGAGTTGAGTACGCCACCCATTGGACCGGTCTTCGCTCCGACCAACGGAGAAGGCCGAGGAACAAAATCGCGAACAACACGACCAGCAAAAGCAACGAGGACAGCTTGAACCGGGAGAAAGACCTGACGAACTTTGGCACGATACTTGGATTGATGGTGATACTCAAAAACGACTTGATCTCAGTCGGCGAACGAGGCAATTATCACCGATTGGGGCGGTGATAAGTCATTTTTTGGGGGGGGTGTCTTCGCCGGTTGCACCTTCGGTGCCTATGGTGACACGTCGAGTGTTATCGCTGGTTGAAGGGGCTTCTCACCGGTTGGGCGTTTACCGAGTATGGGTGATACCAATTCTTGGGTCAAGCAAATTTTCGAACGTGTTTTTCCTATGAATGCAATGACCTGTCCGGTAGGGGGGCGAACAATCAGAACGATGTTGCTGCGACTGCGGCATATGGCGTGGAGGATGATTCAGGTGAGCTGCACGGAGCATTTTCGCTCAAACCAATGTCTCGCATGGGCCTGACACCGACGAACGAATTGCTTTTTTTGTTCTCTATAGGTGAACCCTACACACCTAGCACGACGTCTGAGCCATGTGCCCCGAGGAATCGACTTGCTTTGACGCCCAAACTGAACCAGAGGTTGGTGGAAATGGCATTGAAATGCAGCAAACTCATGCTGAAAGCCGCGTTAAGGCGAGTTCCTCGACGGGCAACGCGATGATTCACTGGACTCGTCAGCAGAGAGAAAACTCGCGTTCAATTCCGGAATTTAAAACACCGATGACAGGCTACCGCTGACCGAGTCGGATGCTGTGATAGACAGACCCACGATGACGTCGGTTCGTTCGCCGAAGCTGGATCGACGCTTCCAACCATCACTGAAATCGACTTGCTCGCGATCCGCATACTGAGGTGGTGTGGGAGAGGACCAGGGCAACCAGGGCCCAATCCCGATCGGCTTTGTTATCCGACGCCCTGGGTCGAGCGTTGGCTACCGTGGCGTTGAAGCGAATGGTTGTGCAACCAGCTGCGATTCGTCCTCATAGATCGTATAGCCGGGTTTATCCGTAGTCAATTCGCGAACCA
>JBDNIG010000311.1:0-13620 GCA_041688415.1 Rhodopirellula sp.
ACGCTTCAATGAGGCCACGAGTCGGAACTCGTGGAAGGCTTATTCGTGCGCCAGATCAGTCACGCGGCTGGCGGCTTCAATGAGGCCACGAGTCGGAACTCGTGGAAGGACCAATCGTCATATCGGAGACGTTCTTGCTCATCGCGCTTCAATGAGGCCACGAGTCGGAACTCGTGGAAGGCCGATTGGGAGCCGATGCTGGCGGCTGGATTCCCAGGGGCTTCAATGAGGCCACGAGTCGGAACTCGTGGAAGGTCATCTCGCGTGATCACCTCCATTTGATTGTGATATGGCTTCAATGAGGCCACGAGTCGGAACTCGTGGAAGGATCGCGGGTGAAGGTGGCGGGTATGTCGAGCGAGGGGCTTCAATGAGGCCACGAGTCGGAACTCGTGGAAGGCTTAGATGAACTTCCACTAGACGTGCTTGACATACGCTTCAATGAGGCCACGAGTCGGAACTCGTGGAAGGTCGTTGATGACTCCTCCAGCAACAACAGCGTGACGTTGCTTCAATGAGGCCACGAGTCGGAACTCGTGGAAGGGGCACCCATTTCTGGGTGCGGGATTATGGGGGATTTTCCTGGGGTTTGCGAGAGGGTATCGACCTTTGACGTTTGTCTCACGTGGGAGTCTCCCTGAAGAGTGTTGCTTTTACCGTGTTTTGCGTACTTGCGAGCGGGGGCCGGGGATTGCTCACCGCCTCGCCGCTCGCGTGGCTATCGCGTCTGAAAGACGGGGTAGTCCTCGATCTCGCCGCTGAGTCGACGGGCTAGCAAGCGTGTCTGAATCTCCAACAACCGTCGGTAGCTGACGCGGTAGTCGAAAAGCGGGTGGGTGACCAATGAATCCATCCGCTTCTCATAGGCTAGCAGAAAATGCTTTCGTCCGGCATCGCTCATCACCACCGACTTTCCAGCACAAATGAAATGGTCGGCCGTGACCATCTTCGTGTTGATCGCCGACAGGACGACCGAATCAGCGATCAGCGAACGGAACGGTTCCATCAAGTCCAACGCCAACGCTGGTTTGCCCGGTTTGACTTGATGATAGAATCCCAGGTGCGGGTCCAGACCCACGATCGTCGCGGCGACGAGGCAATCTTTCGTCAGCAGACTATAGGCCAGCGACAGCATCGCGTTGACGGGGTCACGTGGCGGACGCCGATTGCGTGAACGGAAATGGAACGCGGGACGTTTCTCAGCGGTGACGAATCCTTCGCCGCCAGTCGATACGCCGCAGTCGACTTTGAGCATTCCCGCAAAATCACCGAAGTAAACCCGCGCGGCAATGCCTTCGATCCCTAGCAGCGAGGCGAGTGAGTCGGCTTTCAACGCGCGGCCAGCGTAACGTTTGAGATCGCGTAGCGAGGCCGCGTCGGGCTCGCGGTGGTTCCGCATCAACAGCGTTCGCTGGTTGCAAATCTTGCCATGGACTAACGCGCGAGCGATATCGAGACAAAACTCACGATCGTCGGCGAGACGAAATTGCTGGCGACGAACGAGAATATTCTTGACGCCCAGCCCACCGCTGACTCCGTAGTAATATCCCTTCTGCGTGAAGTACCCGATCGGTACGTCACGGCCGAGTGCCGTTTGGATTACCTGCGTCGAAAGCTGAATGTTCCCGAACAAATTGATTTGATTGATATCGTTGAAGCGAATTTCTTGGACGACTTTGCCCTCCACTTTCGCTTGCAATAGATCGCCGTGCTTGCCGATCCACATCCCTTGGGTGTTGAAGTACAGCGGACGCCGTTCGTCGCGGGCGGTGATCAGGGGGCGTACCGTAGTAGACGGTTGCTGCGCGGTCGCGAGTCGACGGGTTTCCTCGGGCAAACAGATACCGACCAGTGAGCAACGCGGGCACTTGGGACTCGATACCAGCGGCGGCGGGATCTGCCCCGAGTCACGGTGCTGCCGCGCTTGGGCAATCGCGCTACGGGTCAGTTCCAGCAGTTCATCGTCGACGGGAATGCGAACGCGTTGCCGAGTTTCATTGAAATACAGCACGCCTTCATCGGACTGGTATCCATTGTCGCGCAGAACGAGCACCTGCAGGGCGATTTGAACACGCTCGGGATCCCACGCGGCGAGCGTTCCATCGGCCATCCGCTTGGGACGACCGCGTTTGTAATCTACGGGAGTCACGACGTTGCCGGTCGCTTCGGCCAGGTCAAGTTTGGCGATCACGCCGAGTGACTCACTGCTCAGCGTCACGCTGCGGGCGTGAATCGTTCGGGGCAGATCTTCGGCGTCGTCCTCCGAGTCCGTATCCACATCCGACGCGGCATCGCCTAACGCCTGATCCTTGCCCGAGTCATCCATGTCATCGTCACCGAACAGCGTCGCGGCTTGCACGTGTTTTGACTTGCGGGGTTTCTTCGGCTTGGTCGGCTTCGGGGCAACGACCACGGGTTCTTCATCCGCGCTGGGGATGAACGACTGCGTCGCACAGGGTTCGGCGGGCGCCAATCCTCCGGTCCCATTGTCGACCCGGCGATGCACGATGCCGCCATCAATCGTATCGATCGATTCGGCAAACTGTCCCTCGACATGCATCAAATAGAACAGTCGTGGGCAGTACACTAACTCATTGATCATCCGCGCCGGCAGCAGATCCTCGGGATCGCGATCGGCCGACGGCACGATTGAGTCAGCATCTTCGATGGGTTGGATCATGGCATCACGGTTAGGTGGGTACGGTCAACTAGGAAGTGGCGAAACAAGATCAGGGCGATTCAGGTGAGGCGAAATGACTCGCGGTCAATGTTCAGACGACAAAACAGGGGGCCGCCATGGCCGAGTAGGGTTTTCCGATCGCTTGGACGAGCGTTTCGCTACGGGAGGCGGCGGGGCCGAGATCAATCACCAGGACTTGATCTTCGCCATGGTGCAAGATGTCGGCCATCTCAGCCTTGCAGCGCAGCAAGTCGGCGTCGGTTAGTTGGCATTCGAAAACGCTGTACTGCAGATGGTCGCCCCAGCCACGGAGGCATTTGAAAATTTTCCGTAGCCGTTTGGCGTCACAAACGTCGTAGGTGATCAGGTAGATTCGTCGCATGATTCTCAGCCATCACGAGCATGGATACCGCCGGTGAGGGCGGCGTGTCGTTCATGCACCCTAATTTCGATGGAGTGACACCTGCACAAAATTGACCGCAATCAACTTCGAAAAACACATTCATCGCGACAATCTGTGCGGATTATTCGCATTGGAACGTCCGTTGGCGCGACATGCTTCACCAGAGGCGATTCCCAGAGCATTGGCAAAAACATTGGACGCAGGAGAAACCACCTTAAAAAAAACGTAACCGTTCACGGATTTGGAGTAACAGGCAGCGCTTTAACCGCTAAAAACACGAAAAGAATCCTCAGCTTGTTATCTTCCTGTCACCCATCTTCCTGTCCAATTTTGGTGTGTGATTTTTGACAGGAAGATGAGTGACCGGAAGATGTTGAGATTTCGATGTCGCCGCACCACATCCAACCCACGGATGCTGTGGAAGTGGATCAACCTGAATTCCATGAACGGTTACAAAAAAATCCACCACACTGGGCCGTCGGCGGATCGCCGGTATTCTCGCTTACGTGAGCCACGAAAATCACCGAAAAACCGACCAAAAAACGACCCAATTGAGAAAGATCAAGCGATTCATATGCGATTAGTCGCATGGAACGTCACTCGCTGGCGCCAGTCAACGTGGATGCAGCGGTGAAGTCCAGAGTGTTTCCCACTAAGAATACAGTAGCGATTATAACGCACTTCGGTACCGGTCATCCGGAATGCACTATTCGATCACCAAGTCCATCGTGCGTTTCATGAACCCTTCGAACAGCGGAACGGTGAACGCGATGTCGCCGTGTGACGGGCTGTAAGCCATCCCTTTCTTGATCAGCGAACTCCGGCACGGCCCCAGGCTTTGAACCGATCTCGACAATACTTCCGCCACGTCTCCACTGCGGTGCGCGCCCGGGCCGAGTTCCGCCATCGCTCGCATGTATCGTTTCTCCTGCGGAGTCAGCCGGTCAAAACGAACTCGAAAAAAACTACTGTCCAGGTGAGCGATGGCTGATTCGGTGGTTGCCTGTGCGTCACTGAGCGTAATCGGCGATGTTGGAGCTATCTGCCAAGCATGTTGCCCCCACTCCTGGATGAAATACGACTTCCACATCGTCGTATTTGACCTTGACCGCTTTCGCGAACGACGCCAGCACCCCCAGGAAGTCGCGGAACTTTGCCTTCGCAGCCGCCCCTGTCGAATTCTTGATCACAGTCGCGCGCAGAGCGGGTAACAGGATCGATGGTAGCGAGCGGTTTTCAGGTGCCTCAATCGGAACCGTCACGTAGCCAGCGGCCGAGGCATTGAGTCGCATTTGCTGGAGCAGCACCGTTTTGCCAACTCCGCGCAAGCCATAGAACACCATCCCCCGACTATTCAGCTGGCCCGCCAACCGATCGACCGCGATCGAGGCTGCTTCGAGCAAATGCCCACGCCCCGCCAACTCGGGTGGTGGTGTACCGGCTCCAGGTGCGAAGGGGTTCGTGCGGGGGTCCATAACTACCGAAGTATACATGGTTTATCGAATTTCCATAAACCTAGCTTACTTCCGTACATTTGTCAAATAGATCAATGAGGCCGCGTTCTTGCGAACGCGGAAAGTGATTCCTTCGCTGGCGTGCTACTGGTACTGCAGAACTCTTGTGGGCATTGCCGGTGCAAAACACTGTGGTCCGACGATGACCAGCCACACTTTGGTGGCTTCAGCAAGAAGATTCATTTGCGAGGAAACTCTCGGTCAGCTTGATCTCTTTGATTTTCAGTCCGACGCTCATCACGTCGTCGATCGCCGACTTGATTGCAGCCTCGAGAGATTCGGCTTCGCGATGGAAGACGGCATACCCGGCACCACCGGTTGCGCCAAACGAAGCATCATCGCAGGCTGGAAAAAGACGCTCGATTTGGTCAAGCGAAGCCGGGTAGTGGAGCGTCAGCTCAAAGTCGTAGATTTTCAAAATCACTCTTTTCGGTCATGGGTGGTTACAGCGCTGGAGTGCTCGGAGCAAGTCCTTTGCATGCATCTCGGGATGTCGCGGAGTGCCGTCAACGGTGAAATGACATCCGTCTCGGCTACGACCTGGACAGTACAGTTTAGCAAAACAATGGGCTCTCGCGCACATTTGTCAGCTTCTGGAGAATGCAAAGCGGAGCTTCGCGGAAAATCCGACGGTCAGCGATTTCGTGGCTACTCGGCACGGCGGGAAACGCCACGCAAGAGTTCGCCCGCCACGCCTGCGAACCAAAAAGAACTTTCTGAATAATTCTTCTGATCCGGTACCGCCCGTGACCAAACGTGTCACGGAGATCAGTTAAGTTACGTTCTTCAGTTAAGGATACGACCAACCTGGACATACGAAAAGCCAGCATGGATTTTGACTCATTTTTTCAACAAGCGACGGGGCGTTCGCCATATCCCTATCAAGGTCGTCTGGCAACACGAGAATCGCTTCCACAGGTTCTTAGTGTGCCGACTGGAGTGGGCAAAACCGCTGCCGCTGCGTTGGCGTGGCTATACCGCCGGCGCTATGCGGATGACACGGTGAAGTCGGCAACGCCAAGACGTCTCGTGTACTGTTTACCGATGCGGACGTTGGTCGAGCAGACCCGCGATGCGATCTCTGACTGGCTCAGAAATTTGAATATTACCGATCCGAGTAACGGCGGCGTTCGTGTCAGTGTATTGATGGGTGGCGAAGATGATCCGCGTTGGTTCGAGCATCCCGAAGCTGATCAGGTATTGATCGGTACTCAGGATATGCTGCTTTCAAGATCTCTAAATCGTGGCTATGGGATGAGTCGCTACGCTTGGCCGGTTCAGTTTTCGCTGCTCAATAGCGATTGCTTGTGGGTGATCGACGAGACGCAGTTGATGGGCGTCGGACTGACGACGTCCGCTCAGTTGGCGGGGCTTCGACGCAAACTGGCAACGTACGGTGAATCGCATACGCTATGGATGTCGGCCACACTGGATTCGGATGCCTTGGCGACCGTCGATCACCCGCTTCCTGCGGATGGCGGTTGGACCACCGAGACCATCCAGACTGACGACACGGACAACGATCGCGTGCTGCGGTTGCTCAACGCAAAGAAGCCGTGTGGCAAAGCTAACATTGAGCTTTCTCCCGACAATAAGAAAATGTACGCAGGATCGTTGGCGGAATCGATTGTCGCGGCACATGTTGCCGGTGAGCTGACGCTGGTGGTGGTCAACCGCGTGAATCGAGCACAAGAAATTTTCAAAGCGATTCAGAAGATCGTCGACAAGCTGAGTGTGAAACCAGAAACGTCGCTGATCCATTCGCGTTTTCGACCGGTCGACCGAGCGAGCGTTCAATCGGCAGCTCTTGTCGAGTCGACAATCCCCGTAGCTGGTCGGATCGTGATTTCCACTCAAGCCATTGAAGCGGGCGTGGATATTTCTTCGACAGTTTTGTTCACCGAACTCTCGCCTTGGTCGTCCTTGGTGCAGCGATTCGGTCGCTGCAATCGGCGTGGAACGTGTGGCGTCGATGACAACCCCACAGCCCAAATTCACTGGATCGACATAGATACATCCAATCCGAAACGAGTGGCTGATTTGGCGTTACCGTACGAGCCTGCGGAACTTGACTCAGCTCGTGCGGCCCTGAGTGAGCTTGCCGATGTCGGGCCGCATTCTCTTTCGCCTGTCGAAGTCGAGACACCAGGCGTTATTCATCATGTGCTGCGTCGCAAGGACTTGCTCGACCTGTTCGACACGACCGCTGACCTGAGCGGAAACGATCTGGACGTATCGCGTTACATTCGAGAACGCGACGACTCCGACGTGCAAGTCTACTGGCGAGACTGGGATCTGAAAGACAAAATGCTCAGCGGCAAACCGCCGATGCCGATGATTGACGATGGCAGTGTCGTCTTTCCAGCTCCTTCCCGAGATGAACTTTGTTCGGTTTCGATCGCGGCGGTTCGCGGCAATTCGGCATTCATCAAGAAAGCAGCCGGCAAAGACTTTCTCTGCTACACCTGGGATTCACTCGATCGACAGTGGCAGGTGGTCAAGCCGAATGCGGTTCGGCCTGGCATGATCTTGTTGTTTCATTCCAAAGCGGGTGGCTACGACAAGGAGCTTGGTTGGACAGGCGACCCGAAGCATGCACCCATATCGGATTGTCGCTGCGAAGCGGGAGTGCTTCAGGCCGCGATGGATGAAGACGACTTGTCGGGCAAGCCACTGAGCGTGGCGGATCACTTGCGAGATGTCGGGCAGGAAGCGACCGTCCTACAACAAGCACTCGAGGGTGACCTCCCAGAGGTGCCGTGGTCGTCCGTGGTTCGCGCCGCTTGGTGGCACGATGTCGGCAAAAGTCATCCGGCGTTCCAAGGCGCGGTTGTCACTTCGAACCCGGAGTTGGATCACGCACAGATGTGGGCGAAGTCCGGCAAGAGTGGTTATCTAAAGTATCAGATTATTCCCACTGAAACGCAGGACGTCGACTCGGATCTCTTGGTGGAAGTCATGCCACAACTTCGTCGTGGCTTTCGACACGAACTAGCCAGTACGCTTGCTTGGCTACAACAGCATCCGAACAATCCGGAATCCGATTTGGTTGCTTACTTGATCGCGGCCCATCACGGCAAGGTCCGAATGAGTTTGCGAAGCATGCCCAATGAGAATCGACCGCCTGATTCTGGCCGCTTGTTCGCTCGCGGAATCTGGGACGGCGACGAATTGCCGCGAATCGAGATCGGCAATGCCGAAGGGGATGTTTCCGAGGTGACGGAATTGTCTTTGGACTTGATGCAGTTGGGGGAACACGAGGGGCACCCGAGTTGGTTGGCTCGCACGGTCGGACTGCGTGACGAGTTCGGACCGTTTCGACTTGCGTTTCTGGAATCAATGGTTCGTGTTGCGGACTGGCGTGGCAGCAAAAAAGGAGCATCCCAATGAGTAACCAACACCATACGATCAACTTGAAGGGCTGCTCGCCGACGCCGCTGGCGCACTATTTGAAAGCGCTCGGAGTCTTGCGACTGGTCGCTGAGCAAGTCGACTCAACCGCGCGGGGTTGGTGGAAGGATGATTCGTTCTGGTTGCGCTCGAAGTTGGATGAAGCGGCGCTCGTCACTTTCTTTTTAGAAGACTATTCGCCAACGCCACTAGTCGGTCCGTGGGGAGCAAGATCGGGGTTCTTTCCAGCCTCGTCCGAGAAATCCGCACGCGAGGCAATCGAAGCCATTCTGGCCAGTGACCTGAGTCGATTTCAATCGTTTCAGTCGGCGGTCATGTCTGTTCGAGTCATTCTTACTGATCTTGGCCTTTCCGAGAAGGCCGATTCGGATGAAGACAAACTCAATTTGCTAAAGGCTTGTCGGGCGAACCTAAACGACGACTTGCTTAAGTGGCTGGACGCTGTCTACGTGTTACTCAACGATGGCCGGGCTTTTCCACCACTGCTGGGGACAGGAGGCAATGAAGGTAGCGGAAGCTATATGTCGGGATTTGCTCAACAGGTGGTTTCGGTCGTTCTCAAGCGGCACTGGGACCACGCCTTACGCGGAGCTATTTTTGACACGGCGACGACCGGCATCAAAGACAAGCAAACACCTGGGCACTTTCATCCCGAGGCCGCTGGAGGTCCAAACGCCACATCGGGTTTTGATGGATCGGTGGGTTTGAATCCTTGGGACTATATTCTGGCTCTTGAAGGCTGTTTGATATTCGCTGCTTCGACGGTGAAGCGACTAGATTCCAAGGACGACGGCAGTCTGTCATTCCCATTTTGCGTACGTCCTTCGGGCGTGGGTTACCAATCGTCGGATCTTTCCGACGAGACTTCCGCCCGCGCCGAAATGTGGTTTCCTCTGTGGGACAGTCCGACGTCGCTTGTCGAGGTTGAGCACGTACTTGGTGAAGGGCGAGCAACCATTAGCGGGCGGAACGCTCGCAATGGCGTTGACTTCGCACGCTCGGTCGCATCACTCGGTATCGATCGCGGTATCACGCAATTCCAACGCTACGGGTTTCAGCAACGTAATGGTCTCTCAAATTTCGCCGTTCCCCTTGGACGCTTTGCTGTGCCACAACATGAGATTTCAGCCGCCGGGTTACTGGCTTCGTTGGACCACTGGCTCGATCGGTTTCGTCGTGCGGCGACGGGAAAAACCGCTCCGGCGCGCGCGGGCCGAGCATTGCGACAACTCGAGTCGAGCATCTTGAATCTTTGTAAACGTGGCGAAGCCGCGGACGTGCAGGCGACGTTAATCGCGTTGGGCGAAGCCGAAGCCAGCGTAGCGATTTCAAAACAACTGCGTGATGGAAGCATGGGCAGCGGAATCAGCCCGCTACCGCTCTTGAGCGACGATTGGTTGGTGAAGGCATACGACGGAAGTTGCGAATTCCGGTTGGCTGCCGCATTGGCCAGTATCACGCACAGCACGGTGGGTCCAATTCGTCGACATCTGGAACCGATCGATCCGAAAACGTGGAGGTCTAAGTATCCCAAATGGGCCAACGACGCATCGGACCCTGCGATCGTTTGGACCAGCGGTTCGCTCACACAAAACTTGTGTGTCGTGCTCAATCGCCGCATGATCGACGTAATGAAGTCCGGCAAAGACGAAACTTCGAACGCATTACTCGCTCCACTTCGCGGGCGCCTGGTGGCGACGCTACCGGACATCGCGGCTTTTATCGACGGCGCTGTCGATGATGAACGGATCGAACGCATGTTCAAGGCACTCTGCTTGATTGAGTTTCCACAATCCAAAGTTGGTTTCGCGAAAGTCATGCAGGCATTGCGTTCTCCCCAGACCGGACGAACACTGCCCGATGCGGGGTTTGGCTTGCTGAAGCTTTGCTGCCTGCCACACAAACTCAACGAAATTGCGATCGTGTTGACGCCGCAGATCTTGCGACGAGCCATGTTGGGTGATGGTGCGGAAGCGACACGATTGGCCACGCGGCGACTAACAGCGTCGGGTTTTGTGCCAGCAGCCGAAGCGTTGTCGATGAGTCATCAGCACGCACAACGGACCGCCGCCGCTTTGCTTTTTCCAATCTCGAAGAAGGATGCCGAACAGTTGTCGCGCCGGGTGTTGCGTCAAGCTGAACCAAGCGATGAAGTGTCTTTCGTCGCTCCGGGCTGAGTAGCTTTTTCTGCTTGAATCCGTGGGTGGACGCCCACGACAGTATTTGTGTCGGTCTCCGGCCTAAAACCTCGAAAGGCTTGGCGTCTTTCGTTACTGTTTTCCATTTCCAGATTTTCCCCAGGAGTAACAAATGACAATTAAATTGGACGACTTGAAATCAGCACCTCGCTTGTTGATGGAGATCCCGCTCAAGCCGATTCAGGGTTCCCGTTTTCAACCGACCGGATTCCCGGATCTCGGCGCGGCTACGTTCAAAGGTTTCAACGATGATGGCGAACCGGTTGATTGCCTGCTGGTCGAGTCCGCGCAATCAATGGCGAATCGGTTGGAATCAGTCTGCTGGGATGAAGGTAGAGACTCGCTGGCGGAGCCACTGGAAGGGCTACCATACGTTCAAACCACTTTACCCGACGGAACGGTGACCGACTCAATTCGTGAAGCACATCGACTGAACTCACCATACATCGCGTCTTCGAAGTCCAAAGAGTTCGATGCGATCAAGGAAGCCATTGGTTTCGAAGCGAACAAGCCATTCAACCGTCGGAAATTGGCCGAAGCGCTGCTCCAGTATGATCCATGCAGTTTGCTTCACGGCACGTTTCTCGAGAAGATCGGCGGCGTCGTCCGCTTGCCGCGTGTGATCTCGGGTTTCGTGGAAGCCCAGGGAATCGAAGTTGCCTCGGCTGGTGGCGTCAAGTTTGATCGCGTGCAACCTGGCACAGGCGAGAACACTCCTTATGGTAAAGCCGCCGAAGGCTATGGCAATGTGCCTTACCATCGCGACGAGTACACGGCGAAATCGATCACTGCATACTTCAATCTCGACCTGGCACAATTGCGAGGTTACGGACTGGGGGAGAATGCTGAAAATCTGCTGATCGTCATTTCACTTTACAAAATTCGCAAGTTCTTGAATGAAGGCCTGCGACTCCGCACGGCATGCGATTTGGAAGCCACCGATGGGATCATCGTCAAGCGGCCTGAGGGCTTCGAATTGCCCGAACTGGAATCGCTTGAGCGAGAGTTGCCAGGGCTGATCAAAAAAGTGGCCGATGAGAAGCTATTTGCTGATCCCGCCGTTACTCAAATGACTTATAGCAAGAGGTGAGACCCATGATTGCCATTGAAATGCGATTCCTCACCGGCAAGTATCATGCGACGCCGTGGGGACGTCAAGTGAATGAAGGTGCCGTTGAGTGGCCGCCATCACCGTGGCGCATCTTGCGTGCCTTGTTAGCGGTGTGGCACTACAAATTTCCAGAAATTCCGGAAACTCAAGTGCGTGACCTTCTGCAAAAGCTATCGGATGCACCTGCATTCAAACTTCCCCCAAGCACGTCGGGGCACACCCGTCATTACATGCCGACGACCAACGACGCAAAGACCAAGGTTTTTGACACATTCATCGCTGTAAGTCGAAACGAACCGCTAGTCGTCTGCTGGCCCAAACTGGAACTGACCGATGACCAGCGTCAATTGCTTGATCAGTTGGTCACCGCGATGAGCTACTTTGGCCGTTCCGAATCGTGGGTCGAAGCGTCGGTATCTTCCAGTGCTCCTGACTCACTCAATGCAATACAACTCGACGAACGCGGCGTCGGCGATTCCCAGGAGTTGGTTCGTTTGTTGGCACCAGACGACTGGCATCAATACGGTCCGTGGCGAGCGAAGATGTTGGATCAGATGGAACAACAAAAGCTGTCCGAGAACCGCGCCAAAGCTGCGGCGAAAGGCAAGCCCACTGACAAAATCAAGCTTTCCGCGAAGGAGAAAATTGCGATTAAACAGGCCTTGCCTGAATCCACGTTTGATGCGTTGCACGTCGAAACTGATCAACTGCGCAAAGCCGGTTGGAATCGACCGCCGGCCAGCAGGTGGATTGATTACGTTCACGACAACGAGCAGCCGATTCGGCATTCAGCGTCTGTGATGCGGAAGACACATGTTCCGACGATTGCTCGCTTCGCGATCGCCGGAGCGGTGCGTCCTCGATTGACCGAGGCGTTGTGGATCGGCGAACGTGCGAGAAGCTACATCATGGGATGCTCGAAGCGGCAAAACGGCGAGCACTGTTCCGAGGCGTTCTCCGGTAAGTCCGCCGATGGAACGCCTCGAGGGGACGGTTCTCATACCCACGGCCATGCGCACTATCTGGCTGAATCGCTCGGTCCCAACAGTCGCGGGCGCATCACACATCTAACCGTTTACGTCCCGTCCGGTATTCAACCCGCAGACGAAGCCGCGATTAGTCGGTTCACGCACATGCACGGATCCGACGGTCACGACCTGCAGGTCGTCCCGCTCGGTGTTGGTCAGCCTGGCGACTTCGGCGGAATGGATCAGCGTCGCGGGCAATCACCACTGCTTGCCACCAGTCGTGTGTGGGTGTCACGCACACCGTTTGTAGCGACGGATCATCTGAGAATTCGTAATCACGAAAAGAAGGATCCCGAGCGTTATGCTGCTGCGGAGCAGCGTGAGTTGGAACGCCTCGTTCGGAAAGAACTCAACCGACGTCCATGGCTGGCTGAATTTTCCGAAAATGTCACGATTGAACGCACATCCGACACGCTCCTTGGCGGAACGAAAACGTCGTGGATGAAATTCCGTCGAATGCGTCAACGCGGTGGCGGACATCACGCATCGACACGAGGCTATGGATTCCGACTGACGTTCGACACTCCTGTTGAAGGCCCAATCGCACTTGGCTATGGCAGCCATTTTGGACTGGGGCTATTCACAGCAGTGGAGGATGCATGAAATAGTCGCGAAGGTAATCTTTGGAAATGCATCAGTGGCTCGACTAGGCGATCTCCGCCAATGTTCGTTTTAGCGAGTTTACCGAGAAGCAACCGAAGTCGTCATTAGCAATATACCCGTCACTTACCTACGGCGGCACGGCGTCTGGTATCATGGCCGCAGACTTCAACAACGACAGCAAGCAGTGTCGAACGAAGCGACACAACCGTTCGCCGCTGTGTGGATGAGCGATGTCTTGAACTCTTTTTCCAACCACGATTTCGTCACATTAGGCGTAGGCAATCGTTATGAACCCGAATTCGCATGTCTTGCTTTCATCTTTGGGTGTTGGTCCAACAAGAAGAACGACTCTTTACTCGCTGGGTGACGAGACGGTCTCGTCGGAATATTCTTCGATTGCCTTGCTACAACTCCTTCCCGAAACAAAAAGACCCTCGCAGTTACTGCTGGCTTTAACGCCAGAAGCGATGGCCCAGCACTTGCGATTCATTCTTGAGCAAGCAAAGCAATTGCGAGTTGGTTGTGAATTCGTCGAAGTCGCAGGAAACGAATTGCCGGACGACAGTGCGGTGTTTCTCGAACGAGTGGCTCACGCGGTTCCCATGAACTCGCGTGTCACACTCGACGTCACCCAAGGTCTCCGCCACCATGCGTTTCTTTTCTATGCTTTAT
>JBDNIG010000312.1:0-2742 GCA_041688415.1 Rhodopirellula sp.
AGAAAGTAAATCACCGTCATGCTCACCGACATCGCAAAATTTCATCGCCAATTTAAGTTGGGATGCCGCCGCGTGCGCGGACGCGAAACATCGAAATTTCTGAAAAAGCAACGGGGGCGTTCGCTTGATTAAGGCCTAGTGCCGCAGTGGCCCCAAAGCCATGAACCAAACCGGTGAGTGGTGGCGTGAATCAACCTATCAACATGAACAGATCGTGATGGCGGAGGCGACTGCGATGATGTGGGTGGCGGGTTGATGATCAGCTTGGGATATTTTCCGCCAAGCGATGTTGAACCGACCCGTTGGTTGGACCCTCTAACCAGCATTGGGAAACGCCGTTGATTAGTGATTCCAAGCATTTTTTACTGGTTGAGCGTTAGCTCACGACGGGCGGAGCCGTCGGTCGACTCTAAAACAATCAGAACTTGCGGGGGGTGACGCGGCCTTGGACGCGGCCGGGGAGACCGTGGATTCGCAAGAAGCCTTCGGCGTCGTCTTGGTTGTACGTGCCGCCGCCTTCCATCGTCGCGATCTCTTCGTCGTAGAGACTATTGGGACTTTGGCGAGAGGCGACCATGATATTGCCCTTGTAGAGCTGCAAAGTGACTTCGCCGGTGACTGGTTTCTGGGCCTCATGAATGAAGGCGAATAGGGAGTCCATTTTGGGTGTGTACCAGAACCCATAGTAAACCATCTCGGCGACTTCGGGGGCGAGTCGGTCACGCAGGTGCATCAGGTCGCGGTCCATCGTCAGTTGTTCGACGTTCATCAGCGCGTCATAGAGCACGGTCATTCCGGGTGACTCGTAGACGCCGCGGCTCTTCATGCCGACGAACCGGTTTTCGACCATGTCGATCCGTCCGACGCCGTTGCGGCCGGCAATCGTATTGAGCTGCTCGACCATTTCGAGCGCCGAGACCTTCTTGCCATTGAGCATCACGGGGACACCGGATTCGAATCCGATCGTGACTTCTTCTGGTTTGTCGGGGGCTTCTTGTGGCGAGACGCCCATGCCGAAATCGACAATTTCAACGCCGTTGATGTCGAGCGCTTCGAGCTGGCCGGCCTCGTAGGAAATGTGCAGCACGTTCTCGTCACTGCTGTACGGTTTCGCGGTCGAGGCTTTGACGGGAATGCGTTTCGCGTCGCAATACTCGATCAATTCGGTGCGACCGGGAAAGGCGTCTCGGAATGATTTGATTCGCCAAGGGGCGATCATTTCGATATCAGGGTTGAGGGCTTCGGCGGCGAGTTGGAAGCGGCATTGGTCGTTGCCTTTGCCGGTGGCGCCGTGAGCGTACGCGGTCGCACCGACTTCGCGGGCGACTTCGAGGCAGACTTTGCTGATCAGCGGTCGGGCGATCGAGGTGCCCAGCAGATAGATTTGTTCGTATTTGGCTTGCCAGGCCAGTACGGGAAATGCGAAATCGCGGCACAGTTCTTCGCGGACGTCGACGAGCCGCGAGGATTTTGCGCCGCAGTTGCGAGCTTTTTCCATGATCGCATCGCGATTTTCACAGGGCTGGCCCAAATCCACGTAAACGCAGTGAACTTCGTAGCCTTGGTCTTGCAACCAACCGAGGATGACCGAAGTATCGAGTCCACCGGAATAGGCCAGCACGCAACTTTTCATATCAAATCAGCATCCATATGCGGGGTGAAATTGTCTATTGTATTAGGAAGAGAGCATTTAACAGCCGAATCGAAAAGGGGGCCTTCCCGAAAGAGACGCCTCGCCAAAAAGCGCGAGTCGTTTGTTGTGGAGCCCCCGCCCACCCGCGACACTGTAGAGTAAGTGTCGTTCGAGTTCGAATTCCCACCCCACCCTGCAAGATTCCCGATGAACTCCCCCGCCCCGCAATCGCCGCCTACCAGCCAAGTCCCCTGCCCTGCCCTACTGGACATGTTAGCGGCGGTCGCCGACGGGACGTTGGCGGTCGAGCGGGCGGCTGATGATTTGTCAGCGATGCTCGCTGCCACCGGCGCCGAAATGTCCGCCGACGATAGCATGGCCCCGATCCTGGGGGCGACGGTTGACATCGGACGCCGATCGCGGTGTGGCTTTGGCGAGGCGATCTACGGCGAGGGCAAGAGCACGGAGTTGATGATTCGCATTGTCCAGACCCAGCTCGAAGCGGGGGAGCATTGTTTCGTCACGCGAATCGACCCGACCGCAGCCGCACAGTTGCGACGCAATTTCTCCTGCACGCACCACAATCCGCTGGCCCGCACCCTGAGGATCGCGGCCGATGCCGATTTACTCACGTCCCCGCAGCGGGAGGAAAACGTCGCTCATGTCGCCGTCGTGACGGCGGGCAGTACCGATGCCGCGGTGGCCGAAGAGGCGGCCGAAACGCTCGCTTGGATGGGCATTGCCACGGACCGGATCGACGACATTGGCGTGGCGGGACCGCAGCGTGTCTTGGCGGCGGTACCGGGACTGCGCAAGGCAGCCGCGATCGTGGTGATCGCGGGTATGGAAGGAGCATTGCCGCCAACCGTGGCCGGTCACGTCGCGGTGCCCGTGATCGCGGTGCCCACGAGCACCGGATACGGCGCGAACTTTGCTGGCCTAACGCCGCTGATGGGGATGCTGACATCGTGTGCCCCCAACGTCGCGGTGGTGAATATTGACGCGGGTTTTAAGGGGGCCTACCTGGCCGGATTGATCGCTGCGGGGCTCAATGCGAAGCAAAATGATTTGGAAGTGTAGCCAGACGGCTCCGCCCGTCTGAGCTGAGA
>JBDNIG010000313.1:0-8933 GCA_041688415.1 Rhodopirellula sp.
CCTCGAAGATTTGTGTTTGAAATTGGTTTCATCAACAATTCCAACGCGCGAACCCTCAAAAGGGTTCGGTCTTCGAGGAGCTTTTTCTCAAATTTTATCGTAAATTACGTGCCTTTCAAGTTTCCGGACAGACACTAGCTAAGCAGATACGGGGAAATATTTCGGTGGAATCGACAATCATAACCCGACGCGTCAGCGAGGGATTCACGCCGCCATCCCTCGCTGACGCGTCGGGTTATGAAAACGTGGCACTCGGTGATGCGGAATGAATTACCCAAACCTGCTTAGTGTCGCCGAACACCAGACGGTGGAATCCACGTTCTGGCGAACGTAGCAACTCGCTTTATTCATTCGCTGTCGCTTACGCGTCGGGTTACCATCGAGGCTACGCCCCGAACGGGGCCAAAGTAGATGGCATTGGGCGCTAGCCGCTGATATAAACCGCAACGAACCGACGGCTCACAAAAGGATCGCTGTCCAGTTGCTCTCGCAGTCAAGCTCCTGAGACTCTGGCTGCCGGACTTGGAGGTAATAGGATCGTTGGTCTCGTCTGTGACAACCTCGCAGCCCTGCGACACGATCAATTGTGATCGGCGGACAACTTTTCAATCGGAGTGATGTCGAGTTTTCGGAATTCGACTTCCGAACCCTCCGCTTGCACGGCGATCTGACCTTTCGTCGCGGTGCAGTTGGTCCCGTGATTGACGAGGTCACCGTTGACCCAAACCTTGACCTGATCTTCGAAGCATTCGATGACCATTTCATTCCACTGGCCGACCGGTTTTTCGGAGTCGTCGGTGAGATTGAGAATTCGGCGACCTTTCCCTTCGGTGATCCCCCAGTTTTCTTTGGGGCCACGTCTCTGGACCATGTCGGGAACGGTGATGTCTTCGACGATGCACCAGAAGTCGCCCGCATGCTCGTGATTCATCTGCACTTCGATCGACTTGGGAAACATTTTGTAAAGTGCACGAGGCGTCGAGGCGTGAACGAGCACTCCACAGTTCCCCGGTTTGCCCGCGAAACGATACTGAACGACGAGGCGATAGTTTTCGTGCGGCGCATCGGTGATCAGGTGCCCTTGCGGTGTGCCTAGGCTAACCAGCATTCCATCACGCACGATGAATGTCGGTCCCAAATCCGGATTATCGTCTTTGGCGGGAACGTCCGCGTGCCATCCGGTGAGGTCTTTCCCGTTGAACAAATCCTCCGCGATTGTCGTCGTCTGGCATGCGAGCAGCCAGCAGCCGCAAACAAGCGTGAATCGAAACAATACGGAGGGGGAGTAACGTCGCATCGCTAAATCCTGTGAGTGAATGATGAATCGGTGCATTTCCCCTATTTCGGGGAGTTGCCCTCGGTCGCGTCCTGCTCATCGGAGTCGTGCTCACCAAAAAACGGGAATAGCCGTCGAATATCCTCGTCGCTTGGTTGAGTGCCGTATTCGCAGATCTCGAACGCTTCAGCATACTTGACTTCGGCACCTTTTTCATTGCCGTACCATTTATTCAGCGTCTGGCGGTAATTTTTCGCTTCCGCACCGGCCCGTCGCTCCCATACCTGTCGGATCTTCTCCAGTCGCAACTCAGGAAAACGGGCTGGCGGAGCTTTGGCCGCGATTTCCGCATTGCCCAGCGCTCCGCCGTCGAACACCTGCGACTCCAGTTCCGCGATCGCTTCGACTTTTGTCTCGAACACATCGTCGATCGAGACGGCAATGTCGGCTTGGAATGGGTACGGTTTCTTGAAGCGGTCGCTAGCGTATAGGAATACGGGGTTCTTCCCGAGCGCCGGAACATCTGGACAGAAGAAGGGAACGGCGACCATGAACGAGGCATCCTGCACGAGCACACCAACGTAGCGATGATCGGGATGGTAGTCCCACGGGCGATGAGCGATCACGATATCCGCTTTCCACTGACGAATCAGTCTGGTAATCGTTTTCCGGTTTTCCAGCGTCGGCATCAGTTCGCCATCATGAATGTCGAGTACTTCGGAAGTCGTTCCCATGATCTTGGCGGCAGCTTTCACTTCGGCGGTCCGTCGTTTTGCCAGCGCCCCACCCGACATGGCCCAGTGCCCGATGTCACCGTTGGTCACGGAAACCAACTTGACGTGATGACCCAACTTGGTCCACTTCACGGCGCAACCCCCCGCCCGGTACTCCGCATCATCGGGATGAGCCCCAAACACGATGATTCGAAGTTTGCCGTCGTCTTGCGGTAGGTCGTCGGCGCAAACGCCGCCGCGAGCGGCAGCCAGAGAAATTAAGCAGACCAGCAACAAGCGTGCTGCGAGAGAAAGAGTCTTCATTGAATGCGTCCAAGGAGTAATGCTGAAAGTCGTAGCGGAACTCGCGCGTGAGTTGCCAATGCAGAGGAACACGATAGTCTTGACGACTTCTGCTACGAGCTACGGAGATTCTGAAAGTTTGTGAATGGTGTTTGTGAATGGTTCCGATGAAGGTGGTGGACTGATTCGAGGCCGGCGCTCGTTCGTAACGTCAACTCGATCGCGTCGATCCCACCAGCCAGCAAAGACTTGGCAAGAGAGCTATTTGAAGCTGACCGGCCTGGAAAAACTCGACGTGGTGACCGATATTCTGGTCTAATGGGCAATGACATGACGTGATCTGACTCAGCCCCGCTCGTAGAATCCCGCGCATGACCTCTCGCCTCAACCCCACCTTCGCCTGCCTATCTATCGTTTTCGCACTCCTGAGTTCCTCCCTCACGGGTGCAGCAGAATTGGGTGAGCGAGCGGTGCGGTTCAACCGCGACATTCGGCCGATCCTGTCCGACAAGTGTTTTGCCTGTCATGGGCCCGACGCCGAGAGTGTTGCCGGTGACCTGCGGTTGGACTTGGCCGATGCAGCCGTTGACGCAGGTGTGATCACGCCCGGTGATCCCGAGGACAGTTTATTAGTCGACCGGATCTTCTCTACCGATGACGATATGGTGATGCCACCATCTCATACCCACAAACCGCTATCCGATTCCGAGAGGGAGTTGCTCAAGCGATGGATCGCCGAAGGTGCTCAGTACGAACCGCACTGGGCCTACACGGCGCTGCGTCGGCCAGAACCACCTCCGTCACCGGATTCCGACTGGGGCAGCAACGACATCGATCGCTTCATCGCCGCTCGCCTCGAAACCGAGGGAATCAACCCTGCGGCGCGAGCAGACCGGGTGACGCTGATCCGGCGTTTGTCACTCGATCTGACGGGGCTCGCACCGACGATCGCGGAAGTCGACGCGTTCATCAATGATCCATCCGACCACGCGTATCGCGATCTCGTCGACCGGCTGATCGAGTCACCGCGGTTTGGCGAGCGCATGGCCATCTACTGGCTCGACCTCGTACGGTATGCCGACACGGTTGGCTATCACGGCGACCAAGATGTATCGCAGTCGCCTTATCGTGATTACGTCATCAACGCCTTCAATGCCAACATGCCATTCGGTCAATTCGTGCGAGAACAGTTGGCCGGTGACCTGTTGCCCGATGCCACTCGTGAGCAACAAATCGCGTCCGGCTACAACCGGCTCAATCAGACCACCGAGGAAGGCGGCGCTCAAGCCAAGGAGTATTTGGCGATCTATTTTGCTGATCGGGTTCGCAACGTGTCACAGGTCTTCATGGGCGCAACCGTTGGCTGCGCCCAGTGTCATGATCACAAGTACGATCCCTACACCGCGAAAGATTTTTACGCACTCGGCGCGTTCTTCGCCGACCTGGAGGAACGCGGCGTGTACGGTGCTCGCCAGCGACCGCCTCAAATCCCCGTGTTCACCGCCGCTCAACAATCACAACTCGATCAGCACGATCAACAAATCGCGGCACTCGGCGAACAGCGTGTGGAACTGCGTGAACAGCTTGTTGCGGCGCAGCCCGCCTGGGAAGACAACGCCCGGACGCGGCTCGATCAAGTTCGCGAAGTCGATACCGTCTGGATTGAAGATTCACAGGACACGGGAGGTCAAAGCAGCGAGGCGTGGGAATTCATCGGTAGCGACCAAGGCCCGGTCCACAGCGGAAACCAGTCGCGGCGTCAATTCTCCAGCGGCCTGGTTCAACACGTCGTGCTCGGTGCAACCAAAACAATACGAGTCACCGACAACACACGTTTTTATACCTGGGTTTATCTCGACGCGGAGAATCCTCCCCAAGCCGTGATGCTGCAGTTCAATGACGGCACATGGGACCACCGCGCCGTCTGGGGCTCCGACGCGATTGACTACGGCAAACGTGCCCAAAGTTGGGCTGGCTACTTCCGTGCCGGCGATCTGCCGGCGACCGGTCAGTGGGTCCGTCTGGAGGTCCCTGCGGCGGATGTGGGACTCAAGCCCGGAAGCACTGTCGCGGGCCAAGCTTGGACCCAGTTCGCGGGGTTGACCTACTGGGATCACACCGGCTGGGTCGAAACGGACGCGATGCCTGCCGACGTCGCCGATGTACTGCAGGTTACGGTGGAGCAACGCAGTGACGAGCAAACTCAGAAGCTAACGAACTACTACCTCTCGCACTCCGAGCCAATGCGTCATCTCGATCAGCAGATCGCGACTGAGCAAGCGGCCCGTCAATCCATCGCGGCGTCAGCCACCACCGTCGTGGTCAGCAAGTCGGTCACACCGCGGCCGATTCGCGTTCTGCCACGCGGTAACTGGATGGATGACTCGGGGGAGCTTGTTGAACCTGCGATCCCGGCGTTTCTCGGCTCGCTCGATACCGGCTCGAAACGCGCCACGCGTCTGGACCTCGCCAATTGGTTGTGTCGCAAAGACAATCCGCTGACCGCGCGAACGTTCGTCAATCGCATGTGGTACCTGATGTTCGGACGCGGGATCAGCGCCAGCGTCGATGACCTCGGTGGCCAGGGTGCCTATCCTTCCTACCCGGATCTACTGGATTGGTTAGCGGTTGATTTTGTCGAGTCAGAATGGGACGTCCAACAGTTGATGCGCACGATCGTGAACAGTTCGGCGTACCAGCAATCGTCTCATCCATCCGAGTCGCTCCGGACGAGTGATCCGTACAACGAGCTATTCGCTCGGCAGGGTCGATTTCGCATCGATGCGGAAATGGTTCGCGACAACGCGCTCGCCGCGAGCGGTCTGCTCGTCGAACAGGTGGGCGGCGTGAGCGTCAAACCGTACCAACCGGCAGGCTATTACGCGCAACTGAACTTTCCCACGCGTACCTACGTTGCCGATACTGGGTCAGATCAATTCCGGCGCGGTGTCTACACGCACTGGCAGCGAACATTCCTGCATCCGATGCTCAAAGCCTTCGACGCGCCGAGTCGTGAAGAATGCACGGCCGCGAGATCACGATCCAACACGCCCCTGCAAGCGCTCACGATGCTGAATGATCCATCGTTTGTGGAAGCCGCACGCGTGCTGGCGGCGCGAATCATGCGTGAGGGAGGTGCGACGACGGACGAGCGAATCCAGTGGGCGTACCGCCGGGTCGTTTCTCACACGCCTGAGCCCGCGATCGCCGCGGAATTAAAAAACCTGTTTACCAACCAGCATCTCCACTACACCGACCACCGCGACGACGCTAGCCAGCTCGTAGCGACTGGAATCTCGCCGCCAGCGGACGAACTCGACATTGCCGAGTTGGCCGCGTGGACCAGCGTCGCTCGCGTGATCTTGAACTTGCACGAATCCATCACCCGTTATTAGGCCAGCCTCCACCGTGAGGCTGCGAGAATATGTCATTTTGGAATCAGCCGTCCGGGCAAGCATCGCAGCACGTTTCGCGGCAGCTCGCGCGCCGCACCTTTTTGCGACAAACCGGGATCGGTGGACTGGCGCTGGGGACGTTGCTCGAATCGGCCGTCGCTCAAGCGGCAACGGTCGCGCCGTCCGCCGAACCGCCGCGCGTCAAACGCGTCATCCATTTGTGCATGGCGGGCGGGCCGAGTCACTTGGAAACGTTTGACCACAAACCCGAACTCGCTCGGCTCGATGGTCAGCCGATGCCCGAATCGATCACCGAGGGGCAACAGCTCGCGCAGTTGCAGGGCCGAGCGCTCAAGGTAATGGGGCCGCAACACGGCTTTGCCAAACATGGCGACGGAGGTCTGGAGATTTGCGATATCCTCCCGCACACGGCCCGGCACGCGGATGATCTGTGCGTGATCAAGTCGATGTATACCGAGCAAATCAATCATGATCCCGCGCACACTTTTTTCAACACCGGCACCGCCATCAGCGGCCGTCCCTCGATGGGGTCGTGGGTGCTGTACGGCCTCGGCGCGGAAACCCGAAATCTACCCGGCTACATTGTGCTGACGAGCGTGGGCGGTGGCCAGGCGCAACCGATCAGTTCGCGGCAATGGCATTCCGGATTCCTGCCGAGTCGGTTCCAAGGTGTGCAGATGCACGCCAGCGGTAATCCGGTTAACTATGTGGGTAATCCCGCGGGCGTCTCACGAACTCAGCAGAAAGAGATTATCGACACGATCTCCCGGATCAACAGCATCCGCAATGGAACGCTCGATGATCCTGAAATCGCGACCCGCATCAGCGGCTACGAGATGGCGTTTCGAATGCAAGCGTCGGTGCCTGAATTGACGGACATGTCCGCCGAACCCCAACACATTGTCGACATGTATGGTTGCCGTCCCGGTGACGGCAGCTTCGCCAGCAACTGCCTGTTGGCCCGCCGCTTGGCCGAACGAGGTGTGCGATTCATCCAGCTCTACCACCGCGGCTGGGATCACCACGGCGGCATTAAGCGAGGCATCGCGAACACCGCAAAACTCGTTGATCAAGCCACCGGGGCACTGCTGACCGATTTGAAACAACGCGACATGCTTAAAGACACACTCGTCGTGTGGGGCGGCGAGTTCGGACGCACGCCGATGGCCCAAGGCAATGGCCGCGACCACCACATCAAAGGTTTTTCGATGTGGATGGCCGGTGGCGGAGTACGCAGCGGTATCAGCTACGGCGCGACCGATGAGTTTGGTTACAACGCGGTTGAGAATCGCGTTCACGTCCGAGACTTCCACGCCACGATGCTACACCTGCTCGGCATCGATCACGAGAAATTCACGTACAAGTTCCAAGGCCTCGACTTCAAACTCACCGGGGTTGAACCGGCGCATGTGGTTCGGGATATCCTGAGTTAATAACTCCACACAGAAATACCAGGATCCAATCCAGTATTCCCGAAACTCTTGGCGAGTTTCGCTACGCAGTAATTAAATCGACGTCTCATTGGGGCTTTGCGGCGCGGTATTGGCGACAGAAACCTCTCATTCTCTATTCCAAACCGGTTTTATCCCGGCACTCCATGGCGCAAGTGTCCAAAGATGATTTGGGTGTGGAGTTTCGCTACCGGTACACTGCAAGGGCCGGGAGAAACGCCAGTCAAGCGCTGCAGAGGTGCGGGCTTGACAAGGGATATCCCGGTCGCCCGCGACCTCCTGCATAAGCTGGGCGACAATCGTGCCGACGCTCCTCGGCGAATTTTGGTTCGTCGAGGACATTTTCTAAAAAAATCATTCGACGCTTGAGTTATGGCTGAGAAAACCTCCAGCCACGACGAAGTACGCTTCCGTCGGATAATCCAAAAGAACGGTCAACCCAAAATTCCGATCAGTCCAAAAAATCAAGTGCCGCAGTGCACCTACCGACCAGGGTTCGTTCAACGCTTGTATTTCAACAGTCTCAAACGCGGGGGAGAGGGGAGATTAGATAGGCTGGAGTGACCTGCATGAGGCGGGGATGCGGAAGCAAACTTGCGCAATGCAAAGTCCTCGCAACGCCAAAGGTTTGGCGGTCCACGCTATCGCCGTCGGCTCGCAAAGTAGGTGACATTGACCGACCACTGGCGCGTCGTCGGCTCACTCAGACCGTTCGCTGGCCGCGGCGGGTTCTGCAACGACGTTCGCCAGGGCGCGGCGGAACTGGCTGCACACCCTGCATCACCCATCACTCTGGTGATGATGGCTACTCGCTTCGCTTGGATTGAGCGACGCGAGACTTTCATACGATTAGGCACGTTGTTTGCTCCGCCGGGCCACATCTTCATCAGATTGCGCACGCACTCATCCGTTACGTGACCGAAAGGATTTCGTGGCTCAACTCTTCTCCAAATCGACGGATACCGTCTATCGAACTGCGATTGTGGGCGGTGTGTTGCTCGTCAGTGTGGAGGGATACGCGATGTTTGTGATTGCCCGTTCGCCGTACATGACCAATCAAAACGTGACCGTGGAGCAACCGGTTCCATTCAGCCACCAGCACCACGTTGCCGACATTGGGATCGACTGCCGGTACTGTCATCAAACCGTCGAAACCTCGCCGCGAGCGGGAGTCCCGGCAACCCAGGTGTGCATGAATTGCCACCGCAAATTATGGAATCAGACCGACATGTTGGCTCCCGTGCGGGCGAGCCTCCGCGATAACAAACCACTGCACTGGAACCGTGTTCATGACTTGCCCGACTACGTCTATTTCAATCACAGCATTCATATCCACAAAGGCATTGGCTGCTACGAGTGCCACGGCAGGGTCGGCGAGATGGCACTGATCCGGCGTGATCAACCGTTGACGATGCAGTGGTGCCTGGACTGCCATCGCGATCCGAAACAGCACGTCCGACCACGGTCATTGGTGTTCAACCCGAAGCCTTTGGAGGAACTGGTGGACTTCACCGATTCCAAGAAAGGGGAGTCGTTGGCGGATCTGCGAGCGAAATTGGCCGACGAGTACGAGCTCAAAAGCCGCACCGATTGTTATACCTGTCACCGCTAAACCTGTTTAAATTCACATGACTCGCAAGCACGCGTTACCGATTTTGTCGCTCACGGAGGCCCCAGAGGAAGTGCCATCCCGCGAGCGTTCATGGTGGCGGTCGCTTGAGGAGCTCGCCGATACATCCGAGTTTCAGGAGTATTTGCACCGCGAATTTCCCGA
>JBDNIG010000314.1:0-9350 GCA_041688415.1 Rhodopirellula sp.
AGACTTGTATTCATCGATAAGTTTCGGCATGAGAATCCTTCCTCAGAATCGTGCGTCAAGTGTCCCAATTCAGAGGAATAAAATGTCCGATCCGGATTTGCATGTCAATACCAAAATTTTTGGAATTTTTAACACCCCAGCCTTGCCCCGTCATGTCCATGTCCTTATCGCCTCCCATGTCTTGGCCACCCGCAGCGCTGGATGCCGTATCACTCGGCGTGGCCGCTGGGTCTCTCTGCTCGGGCGTATCAGCAGGCGTCCCGTTAGAGTTTTGCATCAACGCAGCTTCTAGCCGAGCAACCCTGTCCTGCAGTTCCACGAGCTGACTGCTCAAGTTCGTTTCAGGCTCCTGGGCGGTGGCCACCGTGGACCAAATCAAACAAAGGGCCAGCATCGATCCCAGCATGAGCATCGTCAGGCGTAACGTCGGTAAGGTCTTGAACTTTTGCATAGCATTTCTACTTTCTTGAAGTTGTCTTATGTCCAAAGCGAGGAATGAACCGCAGCACGCGGTGGCACTCCGTAAATTAAATCATTTCTTCTTCCCCACGCACCGCTCGCCTTCCAATGGCTTTTGCTTCTCTACGATGTTGGGACTTAGTTCTGCCATCTCTGCGTTCCGTGCCGTGTATTCTTTCCACTCCTCAGGGAGGTTGTCTTCGTGGAAAATGGCTTCGACCGGGCATTCGGGTACGCAGGCCTCGCAATCGATGCATTCATCCGGGTGGATGAACAGCAGTTGCTCGTTCTGGTAGAAGCATTCGACGGGACAAACCACGACGCAGTCTGTGTATTTGCAGTCGAAACAAGGTTCAGCAACCACGTGAGTCATTATGTTTCCGTTAGGTGGTGCGAGCTGATGGTTCCACAGCAGCAACCAGCTTTGTCAGCAACGGGTAGACTCGTCGCTTGATGCGTGTCGAGTTTGCGCCGAGCTTCTTCAATTGGCTCATCCACGCCGCAGCAGGCAGAGGCCGGGCGCATAATCTCCTCAACAGGGATCTCTGAGGGACGTCGATCACCAGACGCCACGCTGTGACACACGTCACGTTCCGTCACGACGCCCACCAAGCGGCGACTTTGTTCATCCTCTATCACGGGAGCGCAACCGCATCCGGACTTACGCATCGTCTCTGCGGCATTCTGCACTGTATCTTGCGGCGAGCAGCAAGAATGCACCTCAATCGATTCCATCTTGTCTTTGCAACATGTCATCTCGACTTCTCCTTAGAATTAAATAAATTAATAGGGAACTGGACGATCGGGAACTTCAATGGCCAGCCAATCATCCTGCCGCCGCCTCCTTCATGATCTTGACAATCGTGTCTTCCACCTCCTGCGCAACCTCTTTCATTTGCGGGACGTTGAACATCGCCAGCAGCGTCGTTGGCTTCAATGTTGCTAGAATGGTTTTCCCGTCCTCCTCGTAAACGGAGATCCGGCAGGGCAACGCAGTGGAGACGCTCATGTCTGCATCGAGCACCTTCTTCGCTTGTTGCGGCTGACAGACCTCGAAGATCAGGCATTCACGCGAAAACTCTACACCTTTCTTCGTCATAGTTTCTTTGAGGTTGTGAACCTGCATGACGCCAAAGCGATTCGCCTCGACGGCCGTCTGCAAGGCAGACGCAGCGTCACTCACGGTTTTGTCAGTCGGGACTTTGATCAGCATCGATTTCCTTTCATGGTTAAAAACTCACTTTACAAGCGGGTCGCAAAAGCACGGCTATTTCCTGGACAGCTTGTTGATCGCAACGACCAGCAGAACGATCACCATAACACCGACCACCGTCCAAAGCCACATTCCTCCGCCCATCCAACCATTTCCCCAGCCGTTCATATGGTCCATCAGGAAGCTCCCTTAGTTGCACTGCGACCAGTCCACCACTGAGCACACCAGAATGTGAGCGGAGGCAGTATTGTCATTTGGAGAAGCGGCCACAGTCCCGCTCCAAGTATGGAAACCACAGGCATGCGATCCGTGTACGACCACCGTCTGGACGCCAGCGCCGCATGTTCCACCAACGCCGCATAAGCCAGCCCCCAAACAGCCGCCGTGACGTAAGTGTTCCAGCGACCGTGCAAGCCCCATCCGATATCCCCGGCGGACAACGCAGACGCTGCGTAAATACCCAGGATGATTCCCACATCACCCACTGCGGCCCGCGTGCAAAGACGGAACGTGCTCGTCCAGGGCTGACCGGCAGTTTCAACATAGGCGGACATTTGTGCCATTTCCCAGATTTCGTTCAAAACAAAACTCGTTAATACCGCGATTGCAAAGAACCGCCCCAACCGCCGCCAGGACAGGCTGGGATCTGCACGGGATGCAAAGTGTCCGGAATTTCCTGCCCGGCTGGCGTGGAGATTGTGCTGCGGTGTGTTGGGGCGATGAGTAATCACTTTTGTTTGTTGTGATCTTCCTTGGGGGGGTGTCCGCGTTTTTGTGCATGCCCCTCATGCCCTTCATTCCCTTCATGCCCTTCATCATCGGGCACTGCGACATGGATTCCTTGCCCATCTGCATGTGCTCCATCATGTGTTGCATCATTTTTTCCTGCATCTTTGCATGGCTCGCATCCCTCGCGGCCCGCTGCTTCACCAATTGAGTGACGATGTCGCCCAGCAGATCCATTTTCTTATCCTCCGGCGAGCTGTTCAGCTTGGCAAGCTGCGAGGTGAGTTCAGTATCCTCCGCTTGCATGTCTGCCATCATCTTCTGTTTCTGCTTCATCATTTGCTGGCAGCCTTCCATCATTGTCGCTTCCGGCGTGCTCTTAACCTTATCAGGCTCGTTGGTTTCTTGTGCGAAACCTGTGCTGCAACTCAGCACCGCGACACAAACTGACAACGAGAAAGCTAACATACTTGTCTTCATCTTAGATCTCCAAACGAGAGGGTACGGGTTCGACGAAGCGGGCAAAACACCAACTTGAAGCGTCTACTCAAACAATAGAATTTTGAAGCCAGCTTTGAAATCGAGTGACCTTTGACTCCAAGCTGGCGGATTCAACCATGACTTCGCTCGGTAGTGTCCGACCTCCGTCGCTTACCCCAGTTGGATGCTGGCCCTTCACCGTTTCTTCACTGAAACTGAGAATTTGGTAAATTTTGTGTTTCGTTCCACATGCGGCGAGCGGAGCGACCGGATCGAGAAATTCTGGAATCCCGTGAAGGATCGAGCCGGTTGGTGCATCTAAACTCTCCTGAGCAACCGCAGACTCAGGGCGTTTGACTCGTCAGCCATCGAAAAGGAGGTTTGAGTGTTTGCTGAATCACCTTGGAGCCGCAAGACGGTCGGGGATGTCGATGTCCTTTTCCACGAGGGGCTTTATCACCTGTTCCATCTCGTCCTTCCCAATCACGACTTCGTGGCGCATGCAATCAGCGACAATGGTTTGAGTTGGCGTCGCATCGACAACGCCTTGTTCATTGGCAATCCTGGAAGCTGGGACGACTTGATGCTGTGGACGATGCACGTATCCGCAGACCCGAACCGTCCGGGCGGTTGGCGAATGTTCTACACCGGCTTGACGCGGCGTGACCAAGGCCGCAAACAGAGGATTGGACTGGCACTTAGCGATGATCTGTACACCTGGCGGAAAGCAGATTGCAATTGGCAAGACCTGCGGGGGCCGACTGATCCTGAATTGGTAAAAGCAGCGCGGGCAAAACTGCCTGCTGGGTTCTCCGATAACATCCGTTCGGGATTTGATGAAACAAGTTGTTTCCCGCTCCAGCCGGACCCTGAATACTATGAAGCGTCCGTCGACGGTGACCGTGGATGGATCAGCTTTCGTGATCCGTTTTTCTATTGTGATCAAGAGCAAAGTTTATTGCTGGCGGCTGCTCGCACCAGCGACGGACCGCTCGCCCGACGCGGTTGCGTTGCCGCGATGGAAGAGGTGTCGCCAAATTGTTTTCAGGCACGACCACCACTTCATGCACCGGAATGGTACGACGATATCGAAGTTCCCAACCTGATCAAGGTTGACAACGAGTTCTACTTGATCGGCAGCATTCGCGAGGACGCAAAAATTCGCTACTGGAACGCCAGCTCAATGGATGGCCCCTGGCGTAATTTTTACGACAACGTGCTGTTACCGACCGGAAACTACGCCGGACGCATTTGCCGCGATGATTCGGGGTTGCTGCTCTGGAACTTCTATACCGAGAACACGAATTTACGCACGACAAACAATTTAATGCCACCGCCAAAGCGGTTGATACGGACTGCCGAGGGCCAACTCAAAGCAACCACTTTTGAGCAAATCGAGCGACGAGTCATCGGTTCGCTGGACCCCTGTTGTTTCCATCCGCTCAAAGAGTGCAGCAGCCATCAATCTTGCAATCCGGTCGGACGGGACGGATTGCGAATCGCCAGTGAACACGGGTTTCAGGCGTTCGTATTTGACGCTCCAGTGGAGTGTTTCAGCCTGTCTGCAAAAATCACGATGACTGGAGTTGGGAAATGCGGTCTGCTTTACCGCGTTGATCCGCATTCGCGCGATGGCTATTACGTCTCACTGGACCTCATGAAGGGCGTCGCCCAATTGCGGGCATGGGGAACCGGACCAAAGAAGTCCGGCGAGAAGATGATGCAGTTCAAGTCTCTGCAGGCGGGCTACTGGTACGATGCCACGCCCCGCAAAATACGAATCAAATTGATTTGCTTTGGCAGCTACCACGAACTCAGTATCAACGACGCCGTGAACCTCTCGCTGGCCGATACGGCGTTCGCCGATGGCTTGTTGGGGTTCTACGTCGAGACGGCCGAGCTTCATATTGACGAATTGAGCATTCAACGGCTCCAGCCACCCACTCAATCGGACGAGCATTTGGCCACCGGATAAGCGAGCACTCCCTATTTCCCATGTATCTATCGACCAACAAATGATTCCTGACGACCTCGATCCGGTAACGGCCAGCTATCATCGCTGCATGCATGGGAGCGGATTCGTAGACACGTTTTATGATATATTTCTGGCTAGCTCGCCTGAAGTGGAATTCAAATTCCGTCATACCGATTTTACGCATCAAAAGTTGGTGCTGCGAGAATCCTTGCTGATCATGATCCTGTTCAGCCAAGGTCAAACGAGCGTTCGTGAGGAAATCGAACAACTCGCCGTGCGACATGATCGTGATCATGTTGACATTCCTCCGCGACTGTATGAACTTTGGCTCAACTCGCTGTGCAGTGCCGTTAAGCAACATGACCCGAAATTCACTCCGGACGTTGAACAATGCTGGCGGGATGCGATGCAGCCAGGAATCGACTTGATCAAGTCCCACTACTGAGCAACAGGCGGATTCAATGAATCATGTCCGTCGCCGCGTGATACGACGTCTTTGAGCGTGCTGTACAACGCTAGTGTGCGGTACAACGCGTCCGCAGCGAAACGTACTGAAGAGCGAACCGCCGTTGACAACGCGATGGCCAATCCCAGCAAGGCTGCCGCATTGAATTCGCTTTCTTGACTCTGTTTTTAGTAGAGTGATCGCCGCTACTTGGTTCGGAGCCTTCACTGTTTGCGAAATCGGAGCATTCGGATTATCGGAACTAATGGTGGATCTTGCGTCGGACGAGCCACCATTGATTGTGAGGATCTGCAATTTCTTAATTTCTTGTTCGAGAGTATTACAACAATCATGATGGTCAGATTCGCCGAGGCTTTGAGACCGATATATCAGTGTCTTTTCGGTACAACTCGCATTGGTCCGACAAGGTAGTTTGGGTTTTGGTGCTTGGCGATCTGGGCGGCTTGGATGTTGTCGCGGGCCGGAACCACCACACTCAGCGGCATGCCGTAGACGCCCGGCGGTGGTTTCATCGTGACTTCCCAAAGTTCAAACACGCCAGCGTCGTAGGCTTGCAGATCGAGTTGCAACTGCTGAATTTGCCGTGCTTGCATCTGTTGGCGTTGATAGGCTTCGGTCTGGGCATGGGCCAGGAATGACTCCTTTTCTTTGGCTTCGTAGTCATCTTTGGCCGCCAGCCAACGCTCCCAACCCGGTTTGAGTAATTCCATGACTTCGTCGGTAAACAGGAAGAATGGTGCGCAATACAAATCGTCGTCCTCCAGCTCAATCATCACTCCGGCACATTCAAATGTGCGCGGTTCGCCTTTGAGTTTTTTTGCCCATGCCTCGAATTCTGTCTCACCAGCGATCTCCTCTCCCGTGAAGTGTTCCACGATCTTGGGGATAATCGCTCGGTAAACGCCCGGCATCTTATCGAATCGGCGGCTGTTGACGTAAACCTTGCCGAGACGGCGTTGGATCACGACGGGATGTTTGTCAAAGCCAACGATACGGCCCGACATTTTCAAACCGGACTTCAGCGTCCAAACTTGAGTGGTTCCGGACGACTGATTGAGTTTTTCGGCTTCCTTTTCAACGTAATCCTGATCGGGCTTGGACAATTGCTCCAATGGCACGGCCACCAAATCGCTGTCGGCCTTCTTGAGCACAACGGTGGAGTCACTGAATGCGATCATATCTCCCTCAATGCTGTAGTTTCCCGATACGTCGGACCATTCTCTTGCGGTGGCGTTGGAGGCCGCCATGAGGACCAGCCCCAGCCAAAGTGCGTGCATTTTCATCTTTGAGTGTCTCCTGTGGAGGGAGTGAATTGCTGCAAGACAACCACGCTGCGGGGATTGACCCGGTAAGTGTGTTGCGTGATTTCCTGTGTCGGGTCGTCACATTGGATATCCAGCGGACTGGGCAGCGAAGTGTCGACGACTCGTTTCCAAGTGACGTCGTGTGAATGGATTGCAAAGTGACGTGAGTCCGTGGAGCCGTTGATCATAACGTAGAGATCGCTGCCCGAGTTCAGTTTGCTGCGCAAACGATACGCCAACGCCTGCGACTGATCCGACATGTCGACCGTCTCCGTTTCAGCACCAAACCAACAAATGTCCTCTCGCCAGAATGTTGAACGACCTATCGCTGGGTGCGTTTTGCGAAAGGCAATCATCTTTTTGAAGAAGCGAAACACCTCTTGGTTTGCCTCCAGTCGACTCCAATCGAGCCAACTTGTTTCGTTATCTTGGTTGTAGGGATTGTTGTTGCCGCCCTGCGTTTGCATGAATTCGTCGCCCATGCGGAACATCGGCGTTCCAGCCGAAAGCATCAACAGGCAGCAGAAGTTCTTGATCTGGCGTTTGCGCAAGTCGAGCACTGATTGAGGGGCCTTTGCGTCGCCTTCCCAACCATTGTTGCAACTGTACTCCGTCGGGCCATCGAGGTTGTTCTCGCCATTGGCTTCATTGTGCTTGTCGTTGTAAGAGACAAGATCATAGAGCGTGGAGCCATCATGCGAAGCGATGTAGTTGATGCTCTGAAAGGGACGGAATGACAGCGGAGGGTGATCGGGGAACAGATCACTACTTCCGTACAACCGTGTCATCAGGTCCGGCACCATGCCGGAGTCCCCCCGAACAAAGCATTGTAGCGTATCACGATAGCGGCCATTCCATTGCATCCACGTCTGACCAGGGAAAGAGCTGCCAAGTTGGTACAGTCCGGAGGCATCCCATGGTTCGGCGATCAAGCGGACGTTGGCCAAATCAGGATCGCTGGCGATTTGATCGAACAGCGGCGGCTGTTGCAGATTGACGTTACCTTCAGAGTCTCGCGAAAAGACTGACGCGAGATCAAAACGGAACCCATCGACGTGCATTTTCTTCGCCCAGTATCGCAGGCTATCGACGATTAGCGAACGGACGTTCGGATGCGAAGTATCGAGTGTATTACCGGTTCCGCTGTAGTTGGCGTAAGGCGACTCGGGATCGCCCGACGCGACGTAATACACATCGTTGTCAATTCCACGGTAACTGTACGTCGGCCCGCGATGATCGCCTTCGCAAGTGTGGTTGTAGACGACATCCAAGATGACCTCGATGCCAGCCGCGTGCAGTTCACGAACCATCTCGCGAAACTGGCTGTGTTGCGCGCAAGACGACTGGTGAGATGAGTAACCGTGATGAGGCGAAAAGAAGTTGAGCGGCATGTAGCCCCAGTAGTTGCTGTCCTCCGGGTCGAATTGGAAGACTGGCATCAATTCCACTGCCGTAATACCAAGCTCCTGCAAGTACGGGATTTTTTCCACCACACCGGTGAATGTTCCACGGTTGCTGGCTTTGACATTGGAAGACGGATGCCGAGTGAAGCCACGCACATGCATTTCGTAGATGACCAAATCCGATCCATGACGGATTCGTTGTTCATCACCCCAATCGAACGGACATCGGCACACATCGAGACGCCCCAATGGCGCGCGACCTGCGTTGGAGCCGGGCGAGCGGGCGGCCTCGCGATCGAAACTTTCTGGAAAGAAAATGCTTCGCGAATACGGATCGAGCAACACCTTTTCAGGGTCGAAAGCGTACCATGGCAGAGAACTGTCATCGACCGGTCCATCGACTTGGTAAGCATAATATTCCGCGTCGCCCGCTTCGGAAATCGGGACACGGCAATGCCAAATCGGACCCGACTTGTTTTCCAGCGGATCAAGCGTCACGGAGTGCCATGGGACTCGCAGTTCGTCTTTGAGATACATCAACAGCGTGACGCTGCGAGCATTTCCCGTGTAGAGTGCAAAGTTGTATGACTGTTCGTGCTCCAGCCATGTGACGCCGAGCGGTCGCGGTGTGCCATCCGTCTTTTCCCAATTTGGCCCCAGCACCGGACGGTGCTGTGCCACCGATGTCACATCGGTGCCGCAGTGCCGGCAATGAGATTGAATTGTTTTCTGAATCATTAAATCGCCCAGTTTCTAGTGGCCAGATCGGGTGCGTTCAAACTCGACCTGCAAGCTGAGCAGTTCAGACCGTAACCGGTCGATCTGCCACTGCAAGTGCTGCATCGGGTCAGCGGTGATCTCCGGCTGCTCTGCTCGTTCCAGCGCCAAACGCGAGAGTTGGGCAGAAAGTTCCAACCGCTTTACTTGGTCTTCGCGAAGATACCCGCTCGCCTTCTTCGCCCAAGTAAGCTGTTCCTCGGCGAGCATGACGTCGTTCTTGACCGATTGCAGATGAATGTTATGAAGGTCATGACCGGTGTGTTTTCCCGCCTGCTCGACCAACTTCGCCGCATAGGCAACTTGATTCTCAAGCCGCAACAGCGACAACTTTGAGTTCATGTTGGGGATTCGCCGATTCGCCTCCAGCGCGGCTTGCAGGTCATGCTCGGCAAGTTCCAATTTCTTGCGAAAATACCGAACATCAATATCTGAGACAGTGTCATCTTCGTGAGTTGGCTCCTGGGATGTCGCGATCGAAGCAGCGACAATGGATAAAAATCCAGCGACTAGCTGGACAGCGCCACTTTCAAACTGATTCATTGGG
>JBDNIG010000315.1:0-5076 GCA_041688415.1 Rhodopirellula sp.
CGATCGTTTCATCGATCAACGAAAACTCCACGCGAGTACCGAACTCTGCACCTGAGCGGCGGTCGATCGGCGGCACGAGAACCAGGTCGCGACCGACCAAGTTCGAAATTGAGAAAACTCGCGAACGCAACTCAGCTCGCGTCGCGGACCCTAAATCGATTCCATCGAATTGATTCGCAAGCGAAACCTCAATCCCGGCAGCGGCGAGCAGGGTTGGTAAAATATCAGCGTGCATCGTACGCTCGTGCACCTCACGCGAAGAGAACATCGGCCCACTGATCAGTGCCGTCGTTCGCGTTTGTGCCCGGGACAGTTTGGTGCCGTGGCCGATCGTGTCGTCATCGAGAAACGACTCACCATGATCGCCGACCAGGACGATCACCGCATCACTGCCGAGCACGTCCCCCAACGCCGCATCGAGCGTTCGAGCAGCATTGCGGTACCGATTCCACACGCTCTCACGCCATGACTCTGGGAAGGGGATCGGATAATCAGCCGAGGCCGCGGGTTGATCGATCACTTGAGCGTCCGCGACCGCGAACGGCGCATGAGTGCTGTAGAGAAACAGCACCGCCAATCGCGGTGGGCGAGTCGCCGGGGACGCGGACTTGTGGAGAAACTGCATCGCCTTGGCGATCGACCGCCGATCCGACGCCAGCCAATCCATGGGCTCAACGTCGTAGCGATCAAACTGACGTGGCGATAGGAACGCATCCATCTGGAAGGCACGCCAGTCATCGTGGCCAGCAAAAAAACCAAGTTCGTAACCGGCTTGTCGAAACAACCGATTCAGCGCCGGAGCAAAACGCACTTCGGACTTATAAAACCAAATAGATTCCAATCCGCTGACCACGGAAAAAATCCCCAGGCTCGTGGAGTTCCCACCGGAGTAATGCTGCCGCAACCACCATCCCGAACGCGCCGCCGCATGGGCGTGCGGCATGACGTCGGGCGCCAGCATTTCGCTGCGCAGGGACTCACAAATGATGATCAATACATCGGGCCGCGCGGCCGTCTCGGTATCGCCTGCCGTCTCCACGACCACATTCATCCGCATCTGCCGCATCCGGGCGCTGATTTGCTCAGCAAAAAGGTCATGATCATACGTGAACTGCTGGATCGGTTCACTCGCAGCCTGCTCAGAATCGTTTTCGCCTCCGGCCATGATCGGAGTGGCGTTGTACCATCCAAAGGCGTTCAACGGATGACGCGTCGTATGCTTGCGCAGAATAGCAAGTCGCTCGTTGCGTCCCTGCGAAAGCCACAACAAGGAACCCATCGCCATGCTGACGAGCGTTATCAACGCTACGGCCTTGATCACTCGGAGGGACCATTCGTTCGTAATAGCCAACCGCCTCAACAGCTTGGTCAGTGCCAAACCGACTGTCACGTAGGCGGCGATGGCGAGCAGCGGAACCAACATTCCCCAGGAAAAGAACGTCATCAATCGCGGCAGATGTTCGGTGGATAATTCCGCAAACTCAGCCGAGACCAAATGGATTCCGCTACCACGAAAAACGAGCACATCGGCAGCGAACCCAATCGGCATGATCACAAACAACCACTGACAGTATTGCGTCGCCGCTACCGGCCATTTGATATACCAAAGGGACGCGATCAACAACGGAACCGCTTGCGCCAACACGCACTCCGTCGCGATCCATGCCACCTCCGCCAATGTGAGTGTTGATGGTGATGCTCCCAGCGGATGCAACGCGACCAGCAAAAACATCCAAACGCACCAACACCACCACTGTATCCACAGCGTTTGAAACATTTTTGATGGATCAGCAGGAAGCATGGATCAAAGCTGATCCGCCGGAAGGATCCGCCGAAGGTTTTTGTTGATTGCGGTAGGGGAGTAAGCGTTTTGCGAGCGGATGATTTTGGGTGTGGGCGGCTGTTGCCAGCCGCATCTCGCAAAGATCCGTATCCTACTCGAGCTATCCTCGCGCGATCATCCTGATCGCCTCTGGCAGCGCCGAACGCTCTTGTTCGAAGACGCGGGCAGCCAACGTATCGGGAGTGTCGTCGGCGAGCACGGGACAGGATCGTTGATGAAAGATCGGGCCATTGTCATATTCGTTATCGACGAAATGCACCGTGCATCCGGTGATCTTAACGCCCCGCTCAATCGCTGCGACATGCACGCGACGTCCGTACATACCGTGCCCTCCGAAGGCGGGCAAAAGCGACGGATGAATGTTCAGCACTCGGTTCTCAAACGCGTCTGGGATCAAGACGTGCTTGAGGAACCCCGCCATGACGACGTACTCAATCTGACGCTCACCGAGTGGTGCGAACATGGCCGCGCTATACCCGTTGGCATCGGGGTAATCACCCTGACGAATGACGAGCGTTTCAATCCCCGCCTGACGAGCGATCTCGACACCGCGAACATCTCCCCGACTGCTGATCACCAACCGAATGTCAATCGGCAAGTCATGCTGGTCTCGATGCTCGATCAGGTTGGCGAGCGTGCGTCCACTGCCGCTGAGAAAAACCGCGATGGGAAGTCTGTCAGATCTATTGAAGTCGGACATCAATCATTCACCCGGCTACAAACAGTTCGCCGTTGTCGATTTCGGCTGCGTCGACGTTCGACAACGTATCGGTCACCAACTGCTTCGCCAGCGTTTCTTGGCAAATCATTTCGCGATGACTTTCGATCGCTTGCAGCGTATCGGCGTCCGTGGTCACCACGCCGACTGCAATCCGATCGGTGTAGTCACAGCCGATCTCTTTGCGTTGGCTTTGGATGGCACGGATCAGGTCTTTGGCAATGCCTTCGCGACGTAGTTCCTCGGTGACTTCGGTATTGAGCACGACGACGCAGGACGCACCCTGGGCAGCGGCCCAACCGTCGCGTGCTTGCAGCCGAACCTCGATGTCGTCGTCGTCGAGTTCGAGCGTACTGCCATCGGGCAGCGTTAACGAAACCGTGCCCGTCGTTTGCAATTGGCTGAGCAGTTCATTCCCGTCGGCTTCGCCGAGCAGCTTTTTGACAACGGGAATCTGTTTGCCGACTTTCGGGCCGAGCCGTTTGAAATTCGGCACCACGCTGTACTGCACGTAATCGCCACCGTCGGTCGTGTAGGCAACCGACTTCACGTTGAGTTCTTCGCGAACGAGCGAATCGTGTGACTGCAGCCACGCAATTTGAGCGTCTTCGCTCAACACGACTTCGACGGCCGCGAGCGGCAAGCGAACCTTGAGTTTGGCATCGGCGCGGGCGGCCCGGCCCAGCGATGCGATCTCGCGCAGCACCTTCATCGAAGTCGACAATTCCGTATCGATGCGCTCGGTGTCGGCTTCGGGATAGTCGCACAAATGAACGCTGGGGAGGACACGATCGCCGAACGGGCGCGTCAGTTCCTGCCACAGCCGATCGGCCAAGAACGGTACGAACGGTGCGATCAATTTGGTGAGCTCAACGAGCACCTCATACAGAGTCCAGTACGCATCGTGTTTGTCGGCCGATTGTGAATCGTTGGCCCAGTAACGGTCGCGACTGCGGCGGACGTACCAATTGCTCAGTCCATCGAGCAGCGACGTGATCGCGCCGCAGGCGTTGTAGTTGTCCAAATGATCCATGCGATCGGTGATCGTTCCGACCGCGACGTTCAACTCCGAGAGGATCCAGCGATCGATCTCACTTCGCTGCGAAACCGGTCGATAGGTCGGTGCCGATGCGAGGCTTTCCGGGGTCAGTTGATCGTCGGCGCCCGTGGCCGTCGTCGGATCGAAGCCGTCGATTTCAGCGTAGATGGTGAAGAAGCTGAACGTGTTCCAAAGTCGCAGCAAGAACTCGGGGATCGAGTCGCGGATCGCACTATCGGAATAGATGATCGAATTCCACGGGGCTTGGTTGGCGAAGAAGTACCAACGCATCGCATCGGCGCCGTAGCGGTCAAAGATCTCCGATGGGCTGCGGTAGTTCCGCAATTGCTTAGACATCTTGCCGGTCTTCTTGGTGAAGGACAGACCCGGATGTTCCGCGGTTTCTTCCTGCGTCAGCGCGACGACCTTCGTGCCCTCTTTGTCCGTGGCTTCGAACCACTGTGAGAGCATCAAGCCGAGCACGATGCAGTTGCGATAGGGATGCGGGTAGGGCTGTTCGGCGCGGCGACTGGCCAGATCCGTCGACGAGTCGGCCGCGTCGGTCGAGTTCGAGTCGCTCACATCGATCGACGCACCTTCGCCAAACAGCATCGTGCTGATCGCCAATTGGCTGTAGAACCAACCGCGGGTTTGATCGATCGCTTCGCTGATAAAATCGGCTGGAAACTGTTCCGCAAACCGGTCCGCGTTCTGATGCGGCCAGCCCCACTGGGCGAATGGCATCGCACCGCTGTCGTACCAGCAGTCGATCACTTCACTGACGCGTTTCATCCTCGCGTTTTTGGCGAAAGGCGACGCGTACGTGACCGCGTCGATGTATGGTTTGTGGACACGTAGGTCATCGGCCAATTCTGGTTTGGCTTGCTTGGCCGCCGCCCAGACTTCGGTGCCCTGCACGTCGGGTTTGGCGAGCAGTTCGTCGTAGCTGCAGACCGCCTCCATCTTTCCCGTTGCTTGGCAAACCCAGATCGGCAGCGGCGTGCCCCAATAACGTTCTCTTGAGAGTGCCCAGTCAACGTTGCTGTCGAGGAAATTGCCGAACCGTCCGTCGCGGATGTGCTCGGGCTGCCATCCGATCTGCGAATTATTTTTGAGCATCAATTCACGGAACCGGGTCGTGCGAATGAACCAACTCTCGCGCGGGTACTGGATTAATGGATCCTGGTCGGCTCGCCAGCAAAACGGGTAGTCGTGCAGGTACTGTTCTTGGTGCAGCAGCTTGCCTTGATCGCGAAGTTGCCGCGTGAGTGCCTTGTCGGTCGACTTCACCCATTCGCCTTGCATCTCAGGAAACTCGTCGGTGAACTTGCCGTCCGGTGCGACGGCGCAGAGCAAATCGGGGCCTTCCCCCTCGGCGAACCGACCACGTTGTTCGCTGAACACCTCGTAATCGACTTCGCCAAACGCCGGTGCCAGGTGAACGAGTCCACTGCCCGAATCCGTTGTGACGAAGTC
>JBDNIG010000316.1:0-2808 GCA_041688415.1 Rhodopirellula sp.
ATCAACCCGGAACCGGAGATGAGCCAAAACTTTTAGCAGCGGCATGAAAGTTGATGCAATGTCCATCGAAAGCGGCCTCCTTGATCGAGTTGGTTGACACAGGCGAAAGCCTGCAACTCAGGGGCCGCTTTCTCTCTAACTATTTGCTAGCAAAGCACTTAAAAACTGCGAAAGTCGAACTGAGCCATGAACGAACAAACATTTCATCAAACGCAGGTCATCGAATTAGAGCGTCTGTATCAAGATGCAAAAGATGACCCCATTCTCGGGTACCAGCTGAAAGAAAGGTTGGAAGACGCTCGACGTAGTCAAGCCGATTCATCGAGCGACGGTACGCTGTTTCCCCAAGTTCAGCGTGAGCTACCACGAACCGCGATTTTTCTTCGCGGCGGCAGTGTCGATGGCACCTTCGGTATTCGACCATCGTTGGCGGGCGAAGCGATGATCCAATATGAAAGAATTTTTGCAGAGCAGGCAATTGTCGACGAGCGAGAGGCTGCCAAATTGAACGGGCGACGACGACGCCCCAAAGGTGCGAATCGACCTTCTCTTGACGGCGACACCAAGAGGTTCGTTTGGGATGGAGTTCGTGCCGCGAGTGAATTCCCAAGACGACGAGGAAACGCTTGCCGTTCACGCGCAATCCCTGCAAAACATTACTTCGTCCATCGAAGCAATCACCGACGCATCGAGTTTCGAAGATTCACTGGAGACGATTCCGCCAAGCGTGCTGCACCCGCTAAAACAGTTTTTGGGTGTGTTGGCAAATCATGGCGCGGAGTTGCGGATCGCGTTTCCGGATCGAACAGCTTTTAGCGTCTCAACAGATGCCGTGGCTAATGCATTTGACCGACTGTCTCGCGAGGTGACGCAAGACACATTGACGTTTGAAGGTGTTTTTCGTGGATTGACATGGGAATCAGGAATGTTCGACCTGAAGCTGGAATCAGGCGAGGTGATCACCGGCCAGGTCTCCGGCGAACTTACCGAATCGGATCTGGAACGATTGAGTGAGTTGCAGAATGAATCATGTTCTGCTGAGATCCAGGTCACTAGAATGCGGCGGCTTGCCAAACTCGATACGACGAGTTAGGTGCTTTTGTCCGCACGCCGGCCTGGCGCACGCGAATTGCTGAGTGAATAGAGGCGGTTCAGTCTCATTCATTCCGGTTTGTTCCGCAAAACAATACCCTCAAAGTCTGCGCCGGCTTCCGTGCGGCAGTGATTTGGTTCGCTAATTGGAACTGCTCGAACGCCTACAAGTCATCATATTTACCCAATTCCATAGGGGATTTGGGGCGTAGGCCGCGCGTCGCGACAGAGCGAGGCCCACACGTCACTTGAGCCGCTTTTCACGATTGGGATTCCCCAAATGAGGTTATTCTCGGTACGCTTTCAGGATGCCTCATCAAAACAAGCACATTCGCGAAGCAATCGAGTACGCTGAGCGCTGCGGGTGGACGTACTCGGAGGGTGGAAAGAGCCATCGGAAAGGCACTTTGCTGTGCTCGCATGGGCATGCTGGTTGCATGTTCTTTGTTTACGGAACGCCGCGAAAACCGGAAAATACGGCGAAGCGGATTCGCCGAATCGTTGATAACTGCCCTGGAGCCAACTCATGAAAACTTACTCATTTAGCATCATCCTCAGCGAAGCGAAAATGACCGAGTCGATGGCCGATCGGTTATTTGACTGCGGATTGGACGATTGTTTGCCCGGATCTTGCCATGGCGTCGTTACGGTGCATGTGGACCGAGAGGCGGATACGATGGAAGTCGCGGTCACATCCGCCGTGCGACAGATCCTCGATGCGGGTTACAAGGTTCAACGAATCGAGTTCGACCACGATGAAGTGGATTCTTTGCTCACGAGTTGAGGGCCGGATGACAGCCGTCGACTATGAATCTCTCATTTTCATGTCTGTTTCGTCGCCACGGTTAACACGAATTCGCACGAATCAATTCGCTTTCCATTCGAGCGTAATTTCCCTGGGCCTGTTCGCGCGACCACGTGGAGAAACGAAAAAACCGCGGTAGCAATTTTGCTAACGCGGTTTAATTTCGAGAGCGACGCGGACGGGACTCGAACCCGCAACCTCCAGATCGCCAGTACGGGATTAATTGGCTGAAGATAATTTTCAAACGCAGCGCCTCGCACCAAGTGAAAAGTCGCCTAAAGTGGAGAGCAACTTTTATTCACTAAAACGGGAGGTACCCATGGAAACTTTCGGCGTGCTTGGTTCTGCGACCGCGGTATACGCGGTTTTGGTCGTCACCTTGATCGCCTTGATTGTGGGATTTGTAGTTTTCCACCCCGCACACGAAACCTCTCCGTTCCTTGGAAAAAAGGACTTCGATCCGTTAGAGGTTTCACGTTTGAAGAATCAGATCCGGCAGACGAATGCTGCGATCATCGGAGGACTGGTCGTGGCTCTCGGGCTTGGATTTCAGTTTTGGGAGCAGCGAAGATTGGATTCCCTGGCGGCGGATGAACGCTACAATGACGCGGTTCGCTCGCTTGAAAGCTCGCAAGAGTCGTCGAGAGTCGCGGGACTTCGCGAAATTGAAAAGTCGATTGATTACCTTCCGCAGCGGTCGGATGCGGCGAAAGACACTGTTCACGCCTTTGTCACGAGAAACCTGCTGGATGACGAACAGCGCCGTACGGATGCGGTCCGCGCGTATGTCGATGGTGTTATCCCGAAAATGAAGGATAAAGCACAGCCGATCTATAGGGTTACGCGAAAACTATGGCTCATCCGACTAAAGCGTACTTTTTTTGATGGAGGGAGTAGAGTGTAAGTTCAAA
>JBDNIG010000317.1:0-23695 GCA_041688415.1 Rhodopirellula sp.
ACACCGCCATCGTTGACACCGCCACCACGACGAGCACGAGCAGGAGGAAAAAGCCTCGACGCTTGTTTCGTGTTCGCGAACCGCGATTTGAAGCGAGTTCGTGGGAATGACGGATCATGTTCCTCCTCCTTGGTTCGAACCACTTGATGGCGAGCCACTCGTGCTGGTGTCCGTTTCCTCTGTCGTCTGTTGTGCGTCCTCGGGATGACTCATCGGGAGGTAGATCACGTGCGTGTAAGTGTTGACGGTTTGGTTTTGCTCCGCATCATTTGCGTTGGCAGCACCGCTGCCACCGATCTGCAAAGTCACGCGAATCGCTGGCGGCAGGAAACCCACCGAGTCGCTGTTGTAATACATCATCCAGTTCCCATTTTCGTAATACTCGAACTGGATCGCCGAGACTTCGGGGCTGATGATCTCACCGGCTGAACTCAGTCTCGCCAGACCGCCGGTGGAGGACGCGTGGGAGGTGATCGCACGGTCCAGTTCGCGACGAACCAAACCGCCCGATGCGGGTGCGGCGTTGAGCCCGCTCGAAGCGGCGAGTTGTTCCAGCGGATCGAGATTGCCGCCCTCGCCTGCGGCCTGGACGAAGTAACTGATCGTTTTGATATCGCTGGGACGATCGAGCAATTTCCCGTCCGAAATCATCATGGTGGGATTGATCGCGGTGTCTTCCAGGTTCGGCAAGTGACTGACGTCGATCTGCAGTTGGTTCGAGTTGCCGATCAACCCCGGCGATTGCAGCACGCTGCCACCGAGACTGACGTTGAGCGTCTCGGCGTCCGCGGGATCGTCGCTCGTCAAATCGCTGTCAGCGTCAGCCAAATCCGGGTCCTCGGGGAGCGAATCATCATCGCCGCCACTGGCTGCACCGGAGGTCATACCGAGCGCCGAGAGGGGCGCCGATGCGGAGGACAACACGTCGGCCAACGGCGCCGTATCGACCGGGCGCGTCGTCAATGTCATCCGCAAGTCGTCTTCGATCATTTGCAGCACCGCTGAGGCGATCTGCGAATTCCGGTAGGTTTGCTCGGCTGTCGACATCTGACGGACATAAAACGAGATCGCGCCATTGATGAGCGTCATCAGCACCACGCACAGCGCCAGCGTCAATAGCATTTCCAGCAAGGTGAATGCGGGGCGAGAGGGATTGCTACGACGGTACACGGTCATCGCTTATACCCCCGTTTCTTCGTTGGCGAGTCCGAGTAACGGATCGATCATCCAACGCGTGATCGCATAGGTCGCGATGTGCGGGCCACCGTTGGCATCGAGGGCGCGGACGGTGATGCGGATGGCGAGCATGCCTTGCATTGGCGTCATGGCCACGTCGACTTGATATTCGAACGACGTCGTGGATTCCGAGTCGACCGGGGCGACCGGCGTCGCTGGCACCGTCGCGGGATGCTGGCCGCTCGCTAAAATCACCGCCAATTGAGTCTGCGCGATCAGACGTGCCTGCACCAAACTCTCCGCCTCGCGCGCCGCATCGGCGCCCTGCATCGCAATCGTCGACAAAATACCCAACGAGCCGCCCAAGATCGCCAGGGCCAACAACATTTCGAGCAGGGAGAAACCGGATCGTCGGCGGGTGGCGTTCACGGGCTGCCCCTCATCGTGACATCGCCGGTCAAACCGCGAACCTGCACCCGCACCACGTTGGCGTCGGCGCCACTGTTTCCTGAATCGCCATCGGATCGATTGCCGATCGTGATGATCGCGTTGCTGGTTTGACCGGTCGGATAAAAATAGATGACTGGCAAAGTGCCCAGTTGGGCACCCTTGCCAGCGGCGTCGACCGGCACGGGCGTGCTCAATGCAGCCGCCTCGATCGAGTTCGTCCCGCCGACGGGCGAGGTGACGACCGATCGCACCACCACATTCTCGGGCAGGTCCAGCGTCCAACCGCTGCCCGTTGGAGCGACCGTGGGTGCTGCCGTACCCATCGCCTGTTTGGCACCCGAGAGCAGCGCCGAGGTCGCGGTCGGCGAATCGGACGACTGGTTCGCGTCCGCTGCGGTGAACTTCGGCGCGATCGTCAGTTCACCTGAATTCGGGTTCGACTGCAGCGTCATCACCTGACCCTCACGCATCGCGTGAACGCGTAATCGGGTCAGTTCGGCGCGAACCTGGTCACCCGCACGAATGAGTCGACGATCACCCAACATTGTGCCAGCGATCGGAATCACCATCGCCCCAATGGCCGCCGCAACGACCAGCGCGAGCAAGAGTTCCAGAAGGGTGAAGCCGGCTGCTTTCATGGCGATCGTGACCGTCCTATCGACCTTCGACGACGATATCGTCGTCCGTATTCATTTGACCGTCGAGGCCCGCACTGCGAATTTCGTACTCGTTCCCCTTGGTGCTGAAGTCGAAATCGTTGCCCCACGCGTCCTTGGGAACCGTTTCGATAATCGGCGCGACCCACTTCGCCTTCTTGGCCGCATCATTCGGCCCGTCTTTGAGCTGTTCGAGCGAATCGGGTATGGATTGGGTTTTGATTTGATACTGCGTGACGCTGCCCTTGAGCATGTCCATCTGCACCTGGGTCGCGTTAATGTCCGCGTCCGATTTGGCGCCGATCAGGTTCGTGCCCACGATCCCACCAAGGACCACCAAAATGGCCAACACGAGCAACAGTTCGAGCAGCGTGAAGCCCGTGCGATGGGCGCGCGATCGACGTGGACGAAAACCGTGGGCGGGGGGGGCGAGCAGAGGCGAGCGATGGAGGCGGGGGCGAGTCATAGTCACGTATGCGTTCGAGGGTAGTTGAAGCGGGTGAAAGTACTGAGCGGCCAGCAGTTGTAACGCGGACGGATTCCGAATCGAACCCGTCCGACGAGGCATTCTAGTTGGGTCGTCGGCCTGTAAACGATTACTTCGGCCATACTGGAAACCCCTCATCACCGAGATAGTTTCGCAGGCCGAGCCATGAGTAGCCGAGTCTCTCCGAGACTCGGATTTAATTACTGACGAATCTGCCTGTAGCGGAAGTCGCCAAGATTTTCGTTTTTCCGGCATTGCCGAAACTCTTGGCGAGTTTCGCTACGTCAGCATTGCCGAAACTCTTGGCGAGTTTCGCTACGTTAGTAATAAAATCGACGTCCTGAGAGACGCTGCCACTCGCCCCCACCCCCCTCCAGTGGGTGGAAGCAAATAACTAGCCACACTCGCAGGCTTGCCCATTCCTCGCAGGCTGCCGGATCGGTATCAGGAGGTGCCAACTGTCAAAGAAAAGGAGGGATTTTGCAATATTTTCTCAAGTAGACGGGCACGAATGATGTCTGACTGAATTACTGTTGTATGACTTGGGAGTATTATGCGCGCTATTCTCCTTATTATGGCTCGCGACGCCCCCTAACTTCACGATTCGATTTGCATTCAAACCGCCTCTCCAAAATGTTTTTACTCCGTAATTCTGCTGGCGGTGAGATTGTTTTTTCTCCTTATTCCAACGTTGTGAGTTGAATATGTCTCGCCGTCCCGCCCTCCGTCGCTCGCCTTTTTTCCGCACGGACGCCCGCAAAGAGACACGATCGCGCGGTGGTTTGAACAACTTCAGTCGCCGTCTGCACCACGAGACGCTGGAAAAGCGAGAACTTTTGGCTGCCGACCTGCTGGCGATCCGGCCCGACGCGGGGGCTCTGATATCGGAGGGCACGAAGCTTTCGACGCCACCACGAGAATTCAGTCTGCTGTTCAACGGCGACGCGAATCTCGACGAAGATTCAATCAACAACGACACGATTCGCCTTGTCCGCGCGGGTGGAGACGGGACCTTTGGCACCACCGACGACGTGCAGGTCTCGTTGGGCTACGTGGGATTCGTCGAGCCTGGCGGTACCGATTCGGACAACCTGCACAAGATTGTGCTGCGTCCCGCCAGTACGGCGTCGGACAACGCGACGGACCCGAGTTTCGCGTTTCCGGACGATTTTTATCGCATTAAAATCGTCGGCAGCGGCGCCGATCCGCTGCAGGATCTCGATGGGGCGGCGTTCAACGAGGGCCACGACTCGATCACGCCGTTCCGCTTGGATCGTGGGATTCAAGTGATCGCCGTCATCCCGCAACCGATCGAGCGTACCGCGAGCGGCAGTCTGTCGGCGCAGGATAATCGCATCGACGTGTACTTTGACGATCAGAAAATTGCTCCCGCGGTCGCTGAAAATCCGGCGTTCTACCGGCTTGTTGACACGGCGGGCGCGGCCGACGCGGCGACGAATCCAGACTCGGTGGCCTACTTTCCCGAGGAAAGCCGCGTCCAATTGAACTTCAACACCCCGATTCCCGCTGCCACGTACCGCTTGGACATCGGTTCGAGTCTGGCACCGACGGGGTCCAGCGGCGTGCTGCCACAAACGTTCACCGGCGAGATTGGCACCTCGTTCGAAGATCTGCTCTCGCCTGGAGCGGCTGGGGATTTCGGCAGCCTGAGTTCGGGCACGAGCGTGAAAGTCGGCTCGGAAATTTCCGCCGCCGGTTCCGTTTCGCTGCCCGCACGTCCGGGCGGCTTGGACGAGCCTGGGCATCGTCAAATTCAATTGGAAGGTCATTTCGGCAGCCGTGGCCTGGGCCCGGTAGCCCCGCGACCGACCCAAACTCGCTTCTACTCGTTCCCTGACAATTTCCCCGCCAACGGCGCGGGAATCGTTTACAAAAACTTCATTTCACCCGCCGAGAAAGACATTGCGCGCGGGATTTTAGAGATCTACGCTCAGCAGATCGGTGTCGAATTTGTCGAGAGCAATACTCGTGGGGGGACGCTGGTGATTGGCAAGGGTGACTTGCAAGCCGCTGATCCCGAAGCGACCTCGGGCCTCGGCGGTATCGCTGGGCTCGGCGGTGGGAATCTCGTCGTGCTCGACAAAGAGGACTATACCCAGAGCGACCGGTACTTCGGCGACAGTTTCACCGGCGTGGCCTTCCACGAAATCGGCCACGCCCTCGGGCTCGGGCACGCCTACGACGTTCCTGCCGTGCAGGGTGCTTCACTTCCCAATGACGGGACGGGAACCAGCGTGCAACCTGGCAACAATGATCTCGTTCACCTGCGGCGAATCTCACCACCGAATAGCAACGATATCGACCTGTATCGATTCAAAATTGTCGAGTCGGGCACGGTGCAGATCGAGACGTCGGCCGAGCGTCTAGCTACGCCAAGTCTGCTCAACACCGTGCTGCGTCTATTCCGCAAGAATGACGACGGCACTTCCGAATTGGTCGCCCAGAATGATCGCTATTACGGCAGTGATTCACTAATCGAGGTCGACCTGGAAGCTGGCGAATATTTCTTTGGTGTCAGCAGCGCTGGCAACGATAACTACGACCCCGCGATCCCGAACTCGGGCTTCGGCGGGACCACCGATGGAGACTACGAAGTCCAGCTCTCCTTCACGGCGACGCCGACGGCGGCCCAGCAACTCACCGACGTCGATGGGACGGCGATCGACGGCGATGGTGACGGCAGTCCTGGCGGCGTGAATTCGTTTTGGTTCGAGTCGAATGCCAACGCGATCTTCGTCGACAAACTTGCGGCGCCCAGTGGCACCGGCACCTCCGCAGCTCCGTTTAACAGCATTTCACCGGCGCTCGTGGCGGCGCAAGCGATCACGGTCGGCGGAACGGCGCGGGCCCTCGTGCGGATCGTCGGCAACGTGGACGAAAGCAGCCCGACGGGGCTTCGCGATGCAATGCCGTACCTGGTCGGTTCCACTCGCGCGGGCGGTGCGTTGGCCGACGGCAACAGCCTGACCGTTCCCAAGGGGACGACCGTCCGCGTCGAAGCGGGTGCGTTAATCAAGATGCGTTCGGCCAATATCGACGTGGGCACATCGTCGATCGGCGCCGATCGCTCCGGCGGTGCGATCCAGGTGCTCGGCACACCAACGCTGCCGGTCTATCTCCGTTCGTATCACGACGACCAAGCCGGTGGGGATTCGGACGGCAACGGTCCGTCGGCCAACGGTGGCGACTATGGGGGAATCGTGCTGCGGGACGACTCGGACCTCGAAGCCAGCGGCGTGTTCCTCAGCACGATTAATCATGCCGACATCCGCCACGGCGGTGGGAAAGGCACTCCAGCGGGCACCCGAGTTTTCTCGCCGATCGATATCAACGACGCACGTCCGACGATCACATTCAACACGATCACCGATGCGGCCAAGGCCGCCGTCTCGGCAAGCCCCAATAGTTTCGACGATTCCCTCGGCCGGATCGGTCCCGATATCCTCGGCAACTACTTGCGCGGCAACACGGACAATGGATTGTTCGTCGGGATCCCAACGGACCTCGGTAGTTCCGTTCAGAAAATGACGGTGTCGGGCCGTTTTGACGATACCGATATCACGCACATTTTGACTGAATCGTTGATCATCGTCGGTAATCCGGGTGGGCCGATCCGCGAGAACGGTGTGCTGAAGGCGCGTCCGTCGGGGCGGTTGATGATCGATCCCGGTACGGTGATCAAGCTGCGTGAAGCACGGATCGAATCCGAGCGGGGCGCGGCGACGTTGATCGCCGAAGGCACCGCCAACAGCCCGATCATTTTCACGTCCGTCGCCGACAGTCGCTACGGCGGCAGCGGTGTCTTTCAAACCAACAGTGGCAGTGGCACACCCGCGGCCGGCAACTGGGGCGGTCTGTTCTTTAGCGAAGCCACTCGCGGCAGCCTCGACCATACCGTGATCGCATTCGGTGGTGGAGTCGTGCCGACGGCGGCCACCGCGAGCGGTGGCTCGGATAGTTTCAACGCGGTCGAAATCCATCAAGCCGACGTCCGCATCGCCAACAGTCTGATTACGGACAACGCCGACGGGAATGCCAGCGGCGATCGTTTTGGTCGCGGCAACAACGAAGCGGCCGCAATCTACGTTCGCGGTGCGCAGCCGATCCTGGTCGACAACCAAATCGTTGGCAATGCGGGCCCCGCTATCAATATCAACGCGGATGCGTTGCAGTTCGAAACGCAGGTCGACCGTGGCCGCAGCATCGGCGCCGTCGCTCGCTACAGCCAATTCGATGACAACCGCGGCCCGCTGATCCGGCTCAACCAACTCGATGACAACACCATCAACGGCCTCAATGTGCGTGGCGAAGAACTTTCGACGCAGAGCGTGTGGGATGATTCGGATATCGTCCACGTACTCAACGGTGAAATCACGGTGGGCAATCATCACACCTACAGCGGCCTGCGTTTGCAGAGCAACGTATCCGAAAGTCTGGTTGTGAAGGTGAAAGGCGCGCCTTCCGGATTCACGGCCACGGGTAAGCCCTTGGACATCGTCGACCGCATCGGTGGCACGATTCAGGTGATTGGTTTGCCGGGCTATCCCGTCGTGATCACGCATTTCGCCGATGATTCCGTCGGTGCCGGTTTCACCCCGGACGGCCACCTGATGACCGACACCAACAACGGTGGCGGCGGCGTGGGAAATCAGTCATGGCGGGGATTCAAGTTCGACGAGTGGAGCAACGACCGCAACGTCGCGATCATCCGCGAAGCTGAATCACCGTTGACCGGTGGTGAGAGCATCAACTCCAATCCGATCACGAAGGCACAGCCACTCGGCGTGCTGGCACCGGATTTGAAGAGTGGTGATGAGAATCGCCGGCTCGGATTCCAGGTCCACGGCTACATCAGTCCCGACGATGCCAAGGACGAGGATGTCTACAGTTTCCAAGCGACGGCGGGAACCAACGTTTGGATCGATATCGACCGCACCAATACCACCCTCGATTCGGTATTCGACGTGGTGCTCGATGACGGCACGCCCAATGGCATTCCGGTCTTCAGTTCGGACAATCCAATTCCGCTCGGCGATATTGGCTCCTTGACGCAGGAACCGCTGCTCGGTGGTGATTACTACTCGCTGACGAACAATGATCCTGGCGAGGCGCATATCTTGAACGCGTCGGGAACGTACTACGTCCGCGTCCGCGCCGCGAAGGTCGACCATGATGGCAACGCCGCGACGCTACCGGTACCGGTCAGCAAGGGCGAGTATCAGCTGCAAATACGACTGCAACAGATCGACGAATTCCCCGGTTCAACGGTGCGCTACGCCGACGTGCGTTACGCGTCGACCGCGTTCGATGTCCAAGGCTTGCCGCGTCACAGCCCACTGGTTGGTGATGCCGCCGAAGCCGGAAATGCGGGCGGAAACGTCACCGGCGCGAGTTCGCAAGAGCTCGTCAATCTATTGGAAACCGACACCGCCGCGATCTCGCTGGCCGGTTCGCTCGGCAATGCCGCCGATGTTGATGTGTACGAGTTCGATGTCACCCACGCCGCCACGCAAAGTATTCCTGACGTGACGAAGGACGTCGGAACCGTGTCCGTCGTCTTCGACATGGACTACGCCGACAAGAAACGTGGCGACACATCGATCGCGGTGTTCGATGAAAACAGTCGTCTGATTTTCATTGGTCGCGAATCGAACATTGAGGACGATCTACCGGCAGTCGGCGGCGATGGCCAGAGTCTCGATGATCTCAGTCGCGGTTCGCTCGGTACCGACGATCCGTACATCGGCCCAGTACAGTTGATTCCTGGAACGAAGTACTACGTGGCCGTGATGAGCAATCAATCCACGCCCTCGGTCATCGCGTCACAGTTCTCCGCGACCGGTCCCAATGGCACCGACAACGGAGGCACGCTGACACGGCTCGAACCAATCAACTCGGTTGACCGGATCGTCGAGGACCACATTGGCTTCACGGGTTACACCTCGAGCCAAGACGACGAAGGCAGCTATTTCCCTCACAACATCCAGCCCACCACCACCGGACCGCTGCTGGACATCGATACGTCGGCGAAACTCGACACCCACGTTAGCGCTTTTCGGCTCCAGGACGTCGGTTTGTTCTTGGCCACCGACGACAGCGGGGATAACGACGGGGATAATTTGTATACGGTCGATCCACTCAACGGTGGCCCCGTTGTCAAAGACTTGACCCCTGACGATAAAAACTTGACCGATGGAGAGAATGACATCCAAGACATTGTCATTCGCGGTGACGGCGTGATGTATGGCTACCGCCGCAACGTTGACGGCGCCAACATGGTCGGTCAGTTGGTGACGCTCGATCCGTTTGATGGGACGGTGCTGGCTCCGCAGAACGACAACATCCCAGGCGTGGAAGGCTTCAGCAACGTTCGCGACGTGTTCGATCCACCGAATCCCAACGGTCGAACACGTGCTCAGCGGGCCGATGAGGTGGTCAATTCGGACGAAGTCGATGCCGTCACGTTCCGCCGCAACGGAGACACGGGCGGCGACGAACCCGCACCAGGGTACGAGACGTTTTATTCGGTGCGTGAATCGGACAATGCCTCGCGATTGTATCGTGGAAATGCCAACGGTGACGCGTCCCCCGCGGCACCGACCGATACACCGACCAATCGATACGGTTTCGTCGGTGATATTCAACCCGCCGGGGTGACCTTCGCCCAAAGCTTTTTGAACATTAGCAATGGTGCGGATGATCCCAGCAATGCCCGCATCCTGTTGCGTTCGAATGTCCCTGGCGAAGCTGGCAACTTCGACGTTGCGATCACGACCAGGTCGTACGGAAATGCAGCGAGTGCCAGTTTGGACGGCAACACGATCCGTCTGCAATTGCACAAAGCTGGCGATCCATTGAAAGTCGACGCGACGGCCATTGATATCGTCAATGCGATCAATAGCGACGATGTTGTCAAGAAGCGGGTGATCGCGATGGTCTACAGCGGAAACGCCAATAATGCCGACGATGGGGATAGTGGAGTCGTCGCGGTGGGACCCCCCAACTCCGTGGCACCGACGACCAACGGGTTCGGCACCGCGGACGAAGTCCTGCAGGGACGCGTGACGGGATTGTCCATGTCACAATTCAATGGCGATGGCGATTTGTTTGGGGTCACCAGTGCGGGTGAGTTAATCTCGATTAGCCGAAGCAGTGGCACGGCCACCGTCCTGAGAACTGTTCCCGACGTGAGTTTTTCCGGACTCGCACTCGGCCCGCAGAATGTCGAAGGCGGTAGGTACCAGAACACCCTGTTTGCGACCACGACCAATGGCCAGTTGTTTGCCTTCCATCCCGACGGCACATTCGCCAACGTGTTTGATTCGGGTAATACGTCGCAGTCGATTCAGGTCACCCCAGGTAGCGTGACGGACGGTGCCTTCACGCTGACGTTCCATGACGGCGGCAATCGCCTGACGACGCTGCCGATCGCTGCCAATGCGCCCACGATCACGAGCGTCAATGAACAGCAAACGATTTCCACCAACGCGACGGCAGGCAACTTCAAGCTCAGCGTCGAGAAATCACTCAAGGCCGTCAGTAGCTTGCAGGCTGACATCAACGCGACCGATACGACGATTCCGGTGCAAGCAATCACGACAGTCAGTGGCGTTGCGAATTTTCCAGCGACCCCCTTCGTCATCCAAGTCGAAGGCGAACAGATGCTCGTCACCGCGAGAAGCGGTATCAACCTGACCGTGGTTCGTGGGCACAACGGCACCACCGGGGTCGCGCACGCCGATACCGAAACGGTCTCGGAGGTTATCGCCTCGAATTTGGCCACGTCGATCAATGCCGCGACGACGAGCATTTTGGTGACCGATGGGACTCCGTTTCCCGCGTCAGGCCCATTTAGAATCCGCATTGGCAACGAAGATATTGGTGTGACCAGCCGAACGGGGAACACACTCAACGTGGCCCGCGGCATCAACGGTACCACCGCTGCGGCGAGCACCGCGGGTGCGACGATCAAGCAGATTCAAACGACGGGTAACGTGGCTTTCAATGCCTCCCCCAACGCTATTCGCAACAAACTGGAAGCTCTGGATTTTGTGGGTGTCGGCAATGTCGCGGTAACAGGTAGCTTGGCTAACGGTGCGACGATCGAGTTCCGCAATCGGTTGGGGAATCTGGATGTGCCGCCGGTGACGACCATCACCGCCGGTCTGCAAAACAACGAACTCCAAGTCATCGACTTGGGCACCAACGGGGAAATCGATGATGGCACTTTCACGCTAACATTTGACGGTGAAACAACAGCAACACTCATTCCCTTTAACGCGACCGCAGGGCAGATTCAGGGCGAACTGGAATCGCTGCCAAATATTAGCGAAGGCAACATTAATGTAACGACGATTGGAAACATTCGGTTTCAGGTTGAATTCATCGGGACGCTCGGGAATGTCGATCAACCTTCGATCACCGCCGACCCCTCGCTCTTGATCAACAACGAACGACAACTTCTCACCATTACAGGTGGACCGACCGGAGGCACGTTCACCCTGGCAATGGGGACAGCGACGCCGACCACGCTTCCCTATAATGCCAGTGAGACTGATGTACAAACGGCGATTGTGAGTTTGTTGAACCAGTTGCCGACATATGCCCCGGTAACTGTCGCGGACGTCAGCGTAAAAGACATCGGTGGTGGCCGCATGGAAGTGGACTACGCGGGCTCGCCCATCGAACTCGACGCCGCGGGCGATCCTGTCCTCGACGGCGCGGGCGATCCTATCGCCTACGATGGCAAGCTCCAAGACAAAAATATCCCTAACTTGATCGTTGATGGCAGCGGCCTGACCGGCGGGACTGCGAATGCAACGACGCAGACGCTCGAACAGGGCGACTCGGTCGACGCAACCGTGACAGTCTCGCGACCAGGTCGCACCACCGACACCCCCGTGACTGTTTCCAACGATGTTCAAGGTGTCCGCAGCGTGCGGGATGCGTTGCGAGCCTTGCCGAGCATCGGTGCGAATGATATCCAAGTTCGCGGTGAGTTGGCCACCGGCGTCACCGTTCAATTTATCGGTACGTATGCGGGCCAGTTGATCGATCTGTTGGACGTCGATAACTCGCTGATGCTCGGTGCCACCGCCTCCACCGCAATGATCGGCACGGTGGGCGATGGTGTGGGGGATGACTCGAGCGTTCGCGTCACGGGGATGGTTGGCAGTCCAATCGGGCTGGCGTTTTCACCCTTGGACTTCAACCTCTGGCACCCCACGATGCAGCGTGCCAACGACGCCGGACACGGGGTCAACGCGGCACCGGATCACAGCCGAAATTTGCTCGACGAAGACTTCAACATTGATGACGGAATTACTGGCACTCGCAAAACCAGCCAAGGCTCCGGTGGCGCCAGTTTCTACTTCGGGTTAGAGCAGTGGAAACGCAATCCCAACGCCGATTTCCATGGTTACTTGAGTCCAACCGATCGCACCGAAAACGCGCAGTACGGGTTGAACCAGCTCACGCATCAGGATCTCAGTAGCAACGAGAACATTCGCAATACCTACGACCTCTCCGGGGGTGCCAAGGGAGCGTTGACGACGAACGATTTCTCGCTCGCCGACGCGAACTACTACGACCGACCGACGTTGTACTTCAACTATCTATTGGAATCCGAAGCGGCAACCGGTAAGAACATCAGTAATGTCGACGCGGATAGTTACTTCCGCGACAGCGCCCGGGTGTACGCCTCACGCGACGACGGCGTGACGTGGGAGTTATTGGCAACGAATAATTCCACGCTCAGTGGAACCGACGCGACCGATGGCGATGAGCGTGCCGAATTGCCCACTTTCCTGTCCCATGTCGCCGATGCTGGCATCAATAGCACCGATCCGCAGCCGCAGAGCAAGCAGATTGTACAGGAACTGTTTGACGAAAATTATAACAATCCGCTCTGGCACCAAGCCCGGATTGACTTGTCACCTTTCGTCGGTGAAACGTCGATCAAGCTGCGGTTTGACTTCAGCACGTCAGGCTCGTCGATCGAAGGCGATCTGCCGGGCGACGGCTTCGGCGACGTCGGTGACAAAACACACTCGGTGGGCGGATCGGATAACAACCACGAAGGCTTCTACATTGACGACCTGCTCGTCGGTTTCGTCGAGCGTGGGGAAATGGTCACCAACGCACCACCGACAATGGACAATGCGTTTGTCGATCTCTCCGATAGTCCCAGGTCCAATGTCAAGCGAGATGAGAATGCGTTCAGCAATCAACTTTCCGGTGACTATCAGCTTGAGATGCGCCGTGCCGGTGAGTATGCCTTTGGAGTCAATAAAACAATTGTCGTGGGCCAGACCTTCGATACGAACGTCCGGCACATTTTGAATTCGGCAGTGGGCACGGGACTCGATGCGGACCGCAATAGACAGCGTGAGCAAGGTTTGCTCGTGCTCGAAAACAACATCATTTCGGACTCCCGTGTCGTGGGAGTGAATGTGGCTCCGCCCGCCGGTCAAGGTGATGGCAATGGCGTGACCTTCCCCGGTGCCACCCAGAATTTCTCGGATAAGGACAACGATCGACTCGTCCCCGGCGTCGTGATCCAAAACAACATCATCGTCGGCAGCAGCGGCGTCGACTACTCGGGTCAACCCAACGGAACGCCGCAAGCCGCGGTGCCGATCGGGCGGATCATCAACAACACGTTCATCGGCAACGACGACAATCAGTTCGGTGTGAATTTTCACGACAACGCCAGCCCGACGCTGCTCAACAATGTGTTCAGCACACTCGGCAACGGTATTGTTGGCGACGTGAATGCCGCGATCGTCGATAACAACTATTTCAACAATGCTGGGACGGAAAAAGGCACCGACGCACGCTCGGGTACCGATCCGCTATTCATCGATCTCAACGGACGCAACTATTACCCATTGCCGACCGCCGGGACGATTAACAACTCGCAAGACGTGCTGAATGATCGTGGTGCCTACGCGGCGTTCAAGAGCATCCTTGGCATCCCGCAGTCACCCTACTTCGCGCCGACGCTCGACGCGTTCGGTCAGTTGCGGGTCAGCGGTGGTATCGGCGGCGACGGTGCCGGCCCGAACACCGACATTGACATCGGTGCGGCTGACTACTCCGACTTCCTACAGCCCTACGCGAAGCTGCTCAATCCCGTCGACCAAGATGATGCGGGGCTCGATAGCGATCCGGCCGAAACATTCATTCAACTCAACAATCCGGACGTCCAAGCCTTCTCGGTGTTGCTGTCTGATGGCGAAAACTCGAACTCGCCGTTTGAAGGCACCGGGATTGATCCGGACACGGTGAATGCCTCGACCGTCTTGATTCGCCAAGACAATCGATTGCTGCAGGTCGGCCGTGACTTCAACTGGGATTTCAATCCGTCGACCGGCGAGTTGCGTTTGACGCCGTTGTCGGATCTCTGGAACCCCAACAGCGTTTACGAAATCATCCTGCTCAATGGTGACCAAAAAGTGGTCGCTCTGGACGTCGCGGGCGGCAACTCGGTCAGTGACGGCGATCAACTGACCGTCACCAATGGTGCCAACACCGCGACGCTCGAGTTCGATTCCGGCTACGTCGTGCAGCTCGGTGCCGCCGACACGATTCTCGACGGCCAGACCTTCGAGTACAGCACCGCAGGCGGAACCGATGGTTACACCGCCCGTTTCCAAATCGACAAGTTGCCCACCGTCCCGGCGGGCACGTTCACCGGCGAAGTGGGTATCGGTGAAATTCCGAGCGACGATGATGTGACGGTCAACGTGACCGATCCAACTCTGTTCGCCGTCGGTGATTTCATTCGCATTTCCGATGAGATCATGACTGTCGTGGGCGTCGACGCAGCGACTGCTGAATTGACCGTCCAGCGGGCCGTGCTGGGAACACCACGCAGCAACCACCAAGCGGGCGCGGCGTCCGCCAACAGCATCGAATTGGTCGATCCAGGCCGCCGCGCCGTGATCGATGCCGCAATCGGCAGCGCCACCTCCGACGACACCCTCTCGGTTCTCCAGGGCAGCGACTTGGGCCTCGACCCGGCCGAGTTGGCACTGGCAGGCATGATGACATTCATTCGCGTCAATGACGAATTCATGCGAGTGACCGGCTACGACGACGCCACCGGGATGGTGACGGTCGCGCGGGGAGCACTCGGATCGATGGTCGCCGTCCATCCGCAGTTCTCCATCGCCGAAGTCATTACGAACTCGCGAGGTGCCACGTTGTCGCCCGACCAATCGGTCAACCTCGACGACGTGCTTCTTGATGGCACGACGGAGGGCCCCTTGACCGTGACTGGCAACAGTCTGCTCGCGTCCGATCGGATTGTGGAAGTCACACCGAGCGCGGACTTCGTACCCAAAATCGGTGACCTGCTGCAGATCGGTACTGAGATTGTCAAGATTACCGATATCCAGCCGGGTCCGGTCGAGGACGATCTCTCGCTCTCCATCGATCGAGGGTTGTTCGACACCGCGGTGGTCGAGCATACGGCCACGATCACGGAAATGGTCGGCGGTGCGGAGTCGACTTATCCAACGCCAATTCGCTTAATCGATTCCGCTTTCCAATCGGTCACGCTGTTCGAGTCCGATCCGCTCGACGACGTCGAACTGCCTCCGCTTAGCGCTGACGTCCCGGGGCAAGTGCAATCGGGGATAGCGTCGAAGATCGCGCGGGCGATGCGTGAGTTTGGCCAAGACGCCGCTGGCGATTTGAGCCTGCACTTGCCGCACGCTCAAGGCATCCAAGGCGGTCGCATTTATCTCGGCGGCCACGTCGGCGATACGATTATGCCATTGAGTGGATCGAACCAAGCGTTGCCCGCCACGCTCGTTGACGGCGCGGCACCGGGTGTCTCCGACGGCGCGATCGCGGTGCCGTTCATCCCTAGCAAAACGTTCCCGCAAACGGCAGTCAACGCCGCGATTCTTGCGGCGATTAATAATAGCGATAATCTCGATCTCACCGGAGTCTCCGAAGGCGGTGGTGGGTTCTACCTCGTCAGCAACTCCGGCGGCGACGTTGCCGATATCAGTATCACCTCGACCGCTGGTGGGTTCACGACGAGCACGAGCGACGTGCGCGGGATCGCGGACAAGGCCGGCAATTTGCTGCGACCCAACCGCAGTACGCAAACTCGCTTTACGATCGGCGTCGGACCAACTGCCTACGATTTCGGCGATGGCGTCGATACCGCCGATCCGAATAACCGCGCCCGGCATACGGTGCTCGGTCTCGGTGACAAGTTCGAGGGCGATCCACGATTGGGTTCGCCGAGCGATCCGGGCGGACGCATTGTCGACAGCGAAAATATCTCCGGGTTGAACTTCAATCTCGCGAATGTTTTACGTGACGATGCGATCGCGCCACCGGCAACGATGCTCATCAATTCGGTCGATGCGTTGGCGACGACGATTGACGTTACTACCGGCACAGCGGCGTCATTTGCGGATCATCTCGGTGGCTATCTCTTGCTCGGCACCGAAGTCGTGCGGGTCGATGCGATTAGGACCGGTGACCAATTGACGGTCACGCGCGGCCAACTCGACTCAGTCGCAACGGGGCACGATGCGGCGACGCCGCTCGCGGCCACGGACGATGAGAATGGCTTGGATCTCTCATCGGTCGATGCGACTTTCAACATCGCCCGTACCGAAGCAACCGATGGCGGGCCGGTGATGATCAACGTTCTCGCGACCGATTATGGCGTCGTCGATGGCTGGATCGATTTCAACCATAACGGCAGACTCGATGTCGGCGACAACCCGACCAACTACGACGAACGGGTATTCAACAGCGTCGCCGTCTGGCCCGGCGAGAATCTCTTGCCGGTGACCTTCCCGAATACGCTGCCCGGTGGCGCAACGATCACCGGTGACATGGTGATGCGGCTGCGGATCAGCAAACTCGGGGGTCTGTCGGCCGACGGACTGGCGATCGGTGGCGAGGTCGAAGATCACAAGATCTCGATCGTGGCAGGTGTGCCGCCGACGCCCGAGGATCTTAACTACAATACGGCCGACGGTGAGCCAACGAAATCGTTCGAGACGAGCGAGCATGTGCTCGGCGGTACGTCCACCGCGGTTACTCGCAAAATCTTCAACGCCTCCACGGATGCGGACGGCGATGCGATCTCGATACTCGAAATTGTGGACCGGACGACGGGTCGAACTTATCCGGTCGATGGCGGCACGGCGGTGATCGACAAGCTGCACGATTCACTCGGGCGGCTCGCGGGCTCGCTGAGCGTCAGTGCCGACAGCACCGTCACGTTCGTACCGCGAACGAACTATGACAGCAGTCCTGTTCCTGGGGCGGACAATATCCCCGGCACGGCCGACGATGTCACACCAACGTTGAACTTCGGTTACCGTCTTGTCGATTCCACTGGCGTGGCGGGCCACGTAACCGGTTCGATCCCGCTCGGTATCCTGGCGGTGAACCAACCACCGAGCCTTGATCCGATCGCGATGTCATCGGATGCTGGTATCGACTTGGACGCCTTGTTCGAAGATCAAGACCTCAACGGCGACGGTGTTGTCGATACTCAAAACGTGACGTTGACCGGCATTTCCGCCGGAGCTGGCAATATTCAACCGGTCCGTGTCACCGCGACGACGAGGAACCTCGCCGATAATGGCACGGGTGCGTTTGTTGATGCAGGCAGTCAAGCACCGCTGCTGATCACGGACCTGGATGTCGTGGGCCTCGATGGCGCCGCTTACGATGGCGGCAGTTCGCACGCGAAGTTGAAATTCACCACGTCGCCGGATCAATACGGCACGGCATCGATCACGGTAACGGTGACCGATCCCGGTGCCGATGGTGACTTCAGTACCACGGCTGACAACCTGACCACGTCGCGAGTTGTGACGGTCACGGTCGCTCCGGTGAACGACAAACCCGCCACCGTCGAGCGACTTTGGACGACGATCGAAGCGGTCGAGGGAGCTGGCGATACACCGATTTCATTCGCCTTCACGGCGGCTGATCTCGCGGGCACCTCGGGTGCCGCCAACCCATTCGACGATCAATCGCGGGTCGATGCGGGCGGCAGTGGTACCGCACCGTTCAACGAGGAGAACCAACTCAGCACGTTGACGGTGAGCAAGCTGATTTTCCTCGACAACGCGGTCATCACGTACACGCAAACCGATGCGTCAGGGGCAACGACGCTCGTCACGCAAACCGACCGCACCCTGGAATTCGCCAACCTATTTGATTCAACGGGGGCGATTACCTACGGCGACGTCACGGTCACGTTCTCAGGCAGTGACGGGGAAACGGGAACCCTGGTAATCCAACACTCGAACAGCAAGTTCGATTCGGCGGTTTACACTCCTGAGGTGGATGTCAATGACAACTACGATGGCATTCCGCAAGAGCTGAAATACGTCATCTCGGACAGCGGAGTGTCCATCGCTCCGAAGGTCAACAGCGGCGATCCGGACGTGCAACTCGGCGCGACCGATCCGATCGAGTCGAATCCCGAAACGATCCGGTTCTCGATCACGCCCAAGGCCGATTCGCCGTTCTTGGGCGATTTCAAATCGGACATCAACATCGACGAAACGGAAGCCGATAACGACCCGTCCAATGATAGCTACACGCTGCAGATCGACGACCTGTTCAGCAACGAGGACTTGGCGTTCCTGCTCGGTGCCGGCGCTGATGAAACCGCGACGGTTCCCGCGAGCTGGATCACGATCACGGCGAATGCGGGCAACCCAGCCGGATTGCTCGATGTGCCGACGATTAACCAAACGGCGGACGCGGATCCGATCTCGCTGACCCTCACGCCAGTGCCCGACGCTTACGGTGTCGCCGAATTCTCCGTGTCGATTACCAATCCTGATAACGGTTTGTCATCGGCAACCAAGTCGTTGACCATCACCGTTAATCCCACCAACGACGCACCGCTGACGAGCGACCGCGTCGTGACGGGACAAGAGGACATCGCCTACTCGTTTGATATCAACGATCTGATCCACACGGCCATCGATCCATCGGTCGCGAGCGGGCTGGTCGGCGATGGCGTGACCCCGCCGATTTATGACGAGAGCGAACAAGATCTCGTGGTGTACGGCTTGAAGTATCTCGATACGCAGTACCTATCCGCCGATTACGACAATGGACCCGGCGTTGACGTGCAACAGCTCGTCGAGTTACCCAACGGTGACGTCACATTGACGTTCCAAGCTGGTGTGTTTGTCTCGGGCACTTTCACCCCCGATCCAGACTACTTCGCCGATGACGCCACCGCCTCGGCCCTGGCGGGCGATGTTTTGGAATACTCGATCATCGATGCTGGCAACTACGATCTTTACGGCCCGGGCACCGGCCCGGATGCTGGGACGTCAGTCGTCGTGGGCACCGCACCGGTTGTCAACCCCATACCGGGCGAAGACCCGCTGGTCGCCACGGCTTCGATCACATTCATGACGGAGGCTGTCAACGACGTGCCGACGATCCCTGCGTACACGCCAACCGTTGAACTTTATGAGGATCAGTCAACGTCCGTCGACGGCGTATTGACGACAAATATTTTCGCCGATCCAACCACCGACGTGATTTTGCCCGGACCGCTCAATGAATCGCCACCGCAAACGATCGTCGAGCCGATCACGCTGAGCTACGTCAACGGCACGACAGGCATGTTCGCCGATGATCCGACACTGAGCCTCGACGGCACGTTGAGCACGCAACCGCTCGCTGACGCCTTTGGGACGGCGGTATTCGAAATCACGCTGACCGACAGTGAGGGATTGACGACGCTTCCCAAACCGCTAATTACGATCACCGTCGATGCGGTCAACGATCAACCCATTGCCTACGATCGTCTGATCGTGATGGACGAGGCGATCGAACCGGCCACGGTCAGTCAAACGATCACGGCGGAGGATCTGATCCTGGGAAATCAGCTTAATCTAGGTCAGACGAGCGAGTCGCCAGCAGCCGATGCTCACGAGGACATCAATCCGTTATTCGCTGAGAATGATGCATTGGAAGTCGCTGAAATCAATGTGCCGGACCAGAATGGCAACGATCGGATTTTCCGTGGTGACGCGAGCGAACCGAGCCAGGTCGTGACGGCCAACGTTGGTATTTTAACGCTGACGTTCGCTCCATCCCAAAGTTTGAACGTGCCCGCCGGGACGATGCGATTCGTTTCCGCCGTGTACGTTCCAGCCATCGATTACAACGAGACCTCCCCGTCGCCGTCACCGACTGGCACCGATGATTTTCAATACGTCATCCGCGACAGTGGACTCAACACGACGGACCCGACGGCCGATATTCAGCACCGCAGTTTGAGTGATCCAGCGACGGCGCGAATTCGGGTGGTGGCGCAGAATGACCCGCCGACGATCCCCGCATACACGCAAAATGTTGAGTTCTATGAAGATCAGCCCACGTCGGTCGACGGCATTTTGACTGCGAACTTCTTCGTCGATCCCACCACCGATATAATTTATCCGGGACCACCCAACGAGCGGACCACTCAAACGATGGTGCAGCCGATCACACTGAGCTACGTCAGCGGCACGGCGGGCATGTTCGCCAGCGATCCGACACTGAGTCTCGGCGGCACGTTGAGCACCAAGCCGCTCGCCGATGCCTTCGGGACGGCGGTGTATGAAATCACGCTTACCGATAGTGAGGGTTTGACGACGACGCCCAAACCGCGAGTCACGATCACGATTGATGCGGTCAACGATCAACCCATTACATACGATCGTCTGATCGTGATGGACGAAGCGATCGAACCGGCCACGGTCAGCCAAACGATCACGGCGGAGGATCTGATCTTGGGAAATCAGCTCAACGCAGGCCAGACGAGCGAGCAGCCGGCGATCAACGCGCACGCGGACATCAATCCGTTGTTCGCCGAGACTGACACGCTGGAAGTCGCTGAAATTAACGTGCCGGACCAGAACGGCAACGATCGAATCTTCCGAGGTGACGCCAGCGAACCAAGCGAGGTCGTGACGGCCACTGGTGGTGTTTTCACGCTGACGTTCGCGCCATCGCAAAGTTTGAACGTGCCCGCCGGGACGATGCGATTCGTTTCCGCCGTGTACGTTCCGGCCATCGATTACAACGAAACGTCGCCGTCGCTCACGGGCACCGATGATTTTCAGTATGTCATTCGCGACAGTGGACTCAACACCACCGACCCGGTCGCCGATCTCCAGCACCGCAGTTTGAGTGAACCAGCGACGGCGCGGATTCGGGTGGTGGCGCAAAATGACCCGCCGACGATCCCCGCATACACGCAAAATGTTGAGTTTTATGAAGATCAGCCGACGTCGTTCAAGGGTATTTTGAACGCGAACCTCTTCGCCGATCCCACCACCGACATGATTTTTCCGGGACCGCTCAACGAGCGGACCACGCAATCGATCGTCCAGCCGATCACGCTCAGCTACGTCAACGGCACGGTGGGGATGTTCGCCGATGATCCGACACTGAGTCTCCACGGCACCTTGAACGTGCAACCGCTCGACGATGCCTTCGGGACTGCGGTCTATGAGATCACGCTCACCGACAGCGCGGGTGCCACGACGATGCCGAAACCGCAAGTCACGATCACGATCGATGCGGTCAACGACAAACCTGTTGCCTACAACCGCTCAATCATCATGAACGAGGCGGTCGAACCGGCCACGGTCAGCCAGACGATCACGGCAGACGATCTGATTTTGGGCAATCGACTCAACCGTGGTGAGACGGTCGAAAAACCAGCGATCAACGCGCACGCTGATATCAACCCGCTGTTCGCCTAACCCGACACACTCGAAGTCTCCGAGATCATTGTGCCGGATAGGAACGGAAACCCTCGTCCATTCCATGGTGCATCCAACGAACCGACCCAAGTCGTGACGGCGAACGGTGGCGTGTTGACGTTGACGTTTGCTCCCTCGCAGAGCACCAACGTACCCCCGGGCACAATGCGATTTGTGTCGGCGACCTATGTGCCAGCGGTCGACTACAACCAAACGACGCCGTACTTTAAGGTCACCGATGACTTCCAGTTTGTCGTTCGTGACAGTGGTCTGAACACCACGGATCAGGACGCGACACTGCAACACCGCAACCTGAGTGACCCGGCCTCGGCACGGCTCAGCGTGGTTGCCGAGAACGATCCACCGGTCTTCCCCACCTTGGAGACGATCAACAACACCGTCACGTTCACCGAAATCGAAGTCGGCAATACCTCGCCACAACGCCAAGACGTTTACGCAAGTTCCAGTACTCGGGTGCTAGCGGGACCATCGACCGCCACCGATGAACTGGCGCTTCAGACGAGTGCGGGTGTGCGATTCGTACCCGTCGCGGTACCACCAGGACTGATGGCAAGTCTCCCGACGATGACCAATGACGGCGTGATCGAAGTCCACTCGAACGCCGATGCCTTCGGTGACGCGGTGTACGACGTGATTGCCAGCGACGGGATCCTCGATGCACCATCGCAAAGAATCACGATTTCGATCGCTGGTACCAACGACGCGCCGACGGCACCGACCTACGCGTTTACGACGCTCGAAGATACACCGATCACGATCCACGATGTCTCCGGTACATCGGACTTGTCCGCCGGGGCGAGGGCCAGTTCCCTGCCCGTCGACTCGCCGTACAACGAGTCCGGTCAAGACCTCCATGTCGTCGGTATCGGTATGGTCGATCCGAACGATCCGACAACCAATCTGCCAACACCCACCATCGTGGCAACTGACGCATCGATAGCGTATGACTTCGATACGAGCATCGGCACCGAGACAGCGATGCAGCAAGTCAAAACGCCAAATGGAACACTCGATGTGACGTTCCAACAACGCGTCAATGGCGATTTATCAACCGGATCCATTTCCAAAATCGTCTATACGCCGGATCCGGGATACAACGACAAGCTGCCCGATGACACGTTCACGTATTTCGTCAGCGATTTCGGCAGCACACCGGTGCCCGGCAGCAACCCGCCACGCGACCTCGTCATCCCCACGGATGTACCCAGCAAACTCAGCCCACCGGTTCGGGTGAGCGTTAGTGTCGGCCCGGTCAACACACCACCGACGGTACCCGAATTCGAAGACAACGGCGTCTTCACATTTGACGAGGACGCAACGGTGCCCAATACGATTCGCACCAAAGTTTTCCTTGACGATAGTCTGGTGATCGACGCCGGTGGTGGGGCGGATGAAGCCGACCAGACCGTGCAGATTACGTTGACCGCCGGCGACACAACGCTGGCGAATCAATTGTTCTCGGCTCCGCCGACGCTGTCCACCGACGGCACGCTGCAGGTGTTCCCGAAACCGAATACGTTCGGCACGGTCACCTACACGCTCAGCGTCGTCGACCTCAGTCCAGACGGTGACGTGTTGACCAACCCGCCGGTCACGCAAAACTTCACAATCGTCCTCAATTCAGTCAACGATCAGCCAATCGCAGCGGCGAAAGCCTTCTCGCTCGCTGAACATCGTGAAGAGTTGGATGCGGGCGGCAATCCGGTACCAACTTCCGACGGGAATGGATATCGCGACATTGCCGCCGACACGCTGCTACTGAGCAACGCGTCGGGCGGGGCCGCCCAACCAAATTCGTTCGTGGACTCGATCGAACCCCCGTTCAACGAAGCGAGCCAGTTGGCATCCCTGCGAGTGATCGGAGTCGGGCTGCCCGGCGCGACCACACCTGCAAAATCTGCCGACGATCCAGCGCTCCTTTACGATGACGTGGCCGGTGAACTCATCGCTACCGATACGCTCGGTACTGCCAACGGCAGCCTGACAATCACGTATCAACGTAGTGCCAGCGACGCCGATGACCAATTCGTCAAGTCGATTCGCTACACGCCGGATACCGATTACAACTCGTCGGCACCCTTTGATCCTATCGACGTGTTTACTTACTTCGT
>JBDNIG010000318.1:0-47059 GCA_041688415.1 Rhodopirellula sp.
ATCCGGGCAAGATCACGTGAGTCGCGGTGGACGGAACGTCGAGGTGCCGTGTCAACCATTTCGGAGTAATCAGCGCAGCCACGGTAATCGGCGTCACCTGAACGGAGTGAGCAAACCCATGTCGCGCCGCCGCCTCCCCCGCCGCACCGCGCAGAGCAATCTCAGCAAGTCGTCCGGTGACGAAATGCAAATGGGAATCGGAGAGGGGACAAGAGAGAGGGTTCAGGATTCCGGGTTCCGGGTTCAGGGGGGCGGACGCGACCGAGCCTGCCGCCTAAGATAACCGCTATCGACTCACGTGATTAGCACGCTCCCACTCTCCCGCTCTCCCGCTCTCCCCCGCTCCCACTCTCTGCTCAATGCTTGCTTCGGTTGGAAAATATTTGTGCGGTGATTCTCAGCCGCTGCTTTTGATCGCGGGCCCGTGTGTCCTGCAGACCAGCGAGATCGCGCTGGAAATCGGTGAGACGCTGGCCCGACTCAACGAGCGTGCGGATGTCAACGTGGTTTTCAAGGCTTCGTTTGACAAAGCCAACCGCACGAGCCTGTCGGCCAAACGCGGTCCGGGCATCGAGGCTGGGTTGCGGTTGCTTGAGGCCGTTGGCGCCGACAGCGGGTTACCCGTAACGACCGACATTCACCTACCCGGTCAAGCCGCAGCGGCCGCGGAGGTCTGTGAACTGCTGCAGATTCCAGCGTTCCTGGCGCGGCAAACCGATTTATTGGTCGCCGCGGCCCAGACCGGACGCTGCGTCAACGTGAAGAAAGGGCAGTTCATGGCTCCATCGGACATGCGGTACGTGGTCGACAAATTGCGCGGCAGCGGTGCCGCCCAAGCAACGACAGACGAAGCGCGGGAACAAACCTCGGCGGGGCGAGTTTTGGTTTGCGAGCGAGGCACGTTTTTTGGCTACGGACGATTGGTCAATGACATGCAGTCGATCCCAGTCATGCGTTCCCTCGGCGTCCCCGTCGTCTTTGACGCCACCCACAGCGTGCAGCAACCCGGTGGCCTGGGCGGAGCGACCGGCGGAAATCGGGAAATGGTCGAACCTTTGGCTCGCGCAGCCGTAGCGATCGGATGCGATGCTCTGTTTTTTGAAACGCATCCGCAACCGGAGACTTCGCCGAGTGACGGGCCGAACATGATTCCACTGGATCGGTTTTCCGGAATGATCGACCGTTTGTTGCGACTGCGTGAGACCGTCGAAGAACTGGAATAACCTCACCATCTCGTAGCTACGCTTGCCTAAGGACCATTCGATGAATAACTGTCGTAGCGAAACTCGCCAAGAGTTTCGGCCACCCAACAATTCGAAAGTCTTGGCGACTTTCGCTACGACCAAATCGGACACTTAAAGACCGAACGGTCCTAAGTGTGCCCGAAGCGTTCGTAGTGGCCTGAGTTGACAACCTTTTCACAGCTTCATCCACCGTCTCGCGACGGTAGCTACCTCTCCCCAACTACGCGGTATTGGACTTGCGCCCGACTGCTACCTTTGACCTTGTTTAGCGTGCTGATGCGATCGACCGTTTCCTCATCCTGCGTGATCTTCGTAGCGTGTCTCGTCACTGTTTGCCTGACCGGTTGCTCCGACGATTCGAAAGAAATGCAGCGCATCATGGCGCAGCGTCAAGTTGCCGCGCAGAAACAGACGCAGCAGGACCATTTGGGAGAGACCGTCTCGCTGCTTGACCACTTCGTTGAGCTGAACGAGGACCGCGCACGTCAACAGATCGCCTACCACCTCAATCAATGGTTGCGCGCCAACCCAGGTCAACAGGCAGCGGCAAACATCGATCCGTCCACGGTTCCCAAGATCGCCAAGACGCTCGATGCTTTGATCGATCCCGAAACGCTCGCCGATGCGGTGTTGCGATCGGACTTTACCATCGACGACGTGCCAGCGCTGCGGGACGCCAATCTGTACCGGCATGTCATCGCATGGGTCGACACCCCACTGCGAGATGATCCGATCAATCGGGCATGGTTAGTCGGATTGCGAACCGCGGCGAGCGAACGGGAACGAAGCTCGTCCGGCGGCGAACCAGCACAACGGGACGATGGGGCAAACCTGACGCTTACGGTGAGCCAGGTCAACAAACTGCAGACCGCGATGAGATTGTTTGACTGGACAATCCGCAACATCGCACTCGAGCCGGACCAAATGTCGGTGCCGCCGCAGTTGCCCGTGCCCGCGATGCCGCCAGGAATGCCATTGGAGGGTCCCGGCTATCGTCAAACCGATTATCAAACATTGTGGCGAGGACGCGGCGATTGGTTGCAACGATGCGGTGTGTTCACCCAGTTGTGCTTGCAAGCGGGAATTCCCTCAGCGGTACTTGCCACGCAATCCGACGCCACGGGCGCACGCACTCCTTGGTCGGTGGGGGTGCTCGTCGGAAAGCATATTTTCTTGTTCGAACCTCGCCTCGGTCTACCAATTCCCGGACCTGATCAAACGGGCGTCGCGACGTTGGCCCAGGCTCGCAATGATCCTACGGTGATGCGGCGACTCAACGTGGCGGGATACTTTGACTATCCGTTGTCACGCTCGGATGTCTCACAAAACGTGGCGCTTTTGAATCTACGACCCGAGACCCTCTCAAGCCGGATGAAGAAGCTTGAGTCCGGATTGACGGGCGACCGCCGCATGGTGCTGTGGGTCGACGCTGAGACTTGGGCGAAACGGTTCGATGCGGTGCCCGGAATTGCGGGCGTGCGAATTTGGGAGATGCCCACCCTGGCGGAACTTTACGCTCGGGCGATGGAAATGATGGCCGAACGAGATCCCTCGTTCGCGTTCTGGTTTCGTTCGCGATTTGCGATGTTGGACTCCTCCGGAACCCGAGACAATAAGCTTGCCCTGGCGCGTTGGCGGCATCTGATCGGTCAGTTCGTCGACGATGAGGTCGCCGGTATCGAGGGTGCACGTTCGCTTTACCTCGAACAGCGCGCACCCGAATACGAGATCGATGACTTGCGGATCAACGTGGAACTGCAGAAACAGTATGGATTGCGCCGCCAACTTGGCATGGACTCCGCCGAGTATGATGCTCAACTGCAACAGATGCAGACGTTCATGCGATTGGGCAAACGCACCGCCACCTACTGGCTGGCGCTATTGCAATATGACGATGGACGTTTTGAAACAGCCTATAACTGGTTCACCAAACGCGTCCTCGATAGTCAACAGCGCTCCGACTGGACCGACGCAGCCGTCTACAACGCCGCGAGGGCCAGCGAAGCCGAAGGTGACATTGCCGACGCCATCGAAAGATTGAAGACGGATCAAAGCGTCTCCAATTTTGGCAATCGGTTGCGAGCTCGGCTGTTGGACAAAATTGCACCGACTGAAAATCATCCCAACGAGAATCAACCGGGCCCGTGAGCCGGTTCGCACATGACTCTCCACCTATTTGATACCCACGCGCACTTGAACTCGGACGCATTCGAAGGCGTTGTTGACGACGTGGTGGCGCGCGCCCGAGCAATCGGCGTGCGCGGCATCGCCGTGATCGGGATCGACGCGGCGACCAGTCGCCGGGCCTGCGAACTCGCCGCGACACACCCCGGATACTTGCGCGCCGTCGTGGGGATTCAGCCGAACTCAGCGGCCGAAGCCGCGCCGGGCGACTTTGCCGTTATCGAAGAACTCGTCCAGCGACCGGGTGTCGTCGGCGTCGGTGAGACGGGACTCGATTGCTACTGGGACGACACGCCGATCGCGTTGCAGCATGAGTATTTCCAGCAGCACTTGGATTTGGCAGTCCGCGTGGATCTGCCCGTCGTCATCCACATGCGCCAGAGCGCCGAACTGATCATCGCTCAACTCCGTGAACAGTCGCAGCTACCCGCCGCGGTGATGCATTCCTTCACGGGTAACATCGACGAGGTGCGGCAGTGCCTCGACTTGGGGCTGATGATCAGTTTCGCCGGCATGGTGACTTTCAAAAAGAGCGAGGAACTGCGGGAAGTTGCCGCGTTCGTTCCCGCCGATCGGCTGCTCGTGGAAACCGATTCTCCGTATCTATCGCCCGAACCGCTGCGGGGCCGACGCCCCAACGAGCCCGCCCGAGTCGAACACACCCTGCGTTGCTTGGCGGGCGTGCGCGGTTCAAGTGCAGAACACTTGGCGGATGTGACGAGCGAAAACGCCTTGCGTTTTTTCAAGCTGTAGAGATTGGATGATGCAGCGAGCCCAAAAAATTCTGCGCGAGTATTTCGGATACGAATCATTCCGTGCCCGGCAGGCAGAAATTATCGACCACGTCACCGCTGGCCGTCATGCGATGGTCGTGATGCCGACCGGCGGCGGCAAGTCGTTGTGTTTCCAAGTACCCGCGTTGATGACGACGCCCGGCGATGGTGATTTGACGCTCGTCCTATCACCCCTAGTGGCGTTGATGCAGGACCAAGTCAATGCGCTGCGATCTCGCGGCGTCGATGCGACCTTGATCAATTCCTCGTTGGACCGCACCGCGCGTTTGCATCGCCAGCAGGAGTTGACCGACGGCAAATATCGACTGCTCTACGTCACCCCAGAACGATTCCGCAAAGCTGAGTTCCTCGACGTGATCGGGACGCGAAACGTCCAGTTGTTGGCGATCGACGAGGCGCACTGCGTCAGCCAGTGGGGACATGATTTTCGTCCCGACTACAGCCGCATTGCTGAGATTCGCGAACACAAGTATTTCATGGGCGATTGACAATTTGGTTCCTCCGCACGCTGGAAGTAAAGCCAAGCTTTCAAAATGCGAGGCCGACTTCGAAAAGCTCGTGTTTCTATCGAAAATCCAGTGACTTCCAGTGTCAAAAGCGATTGCACGATTCGTTTCACCCACAGATTCGGCGAATGAGGCTTTCGTTTGCTCAGATCATCGATAGCATGACTGTTTCGGTTACAGGCTGTTTCACGTGCTGTGTTGTCAAACCACGACTGGTTCATCGATGAGCAATTTTATCTGCAAGACCTGCGGGACTCAATTTTCCGCGAGCGATCAGCCGCCGAAAGAATGTTGTATTTGCATCGACGAGCGTCAGTACGTCGGCTGGCATGGTCAGCAGTGGACGACGCTTAGCGGGCTAGATGAATCGCATCGTACCGTCGTGCGACTTCAAGAGACTGGTTTGTACGGCATAGGTGTTGAGCCATCCTTTGCCATCGGTCAACGAGCATTGCTGATCACGCGGCCAGACGGGAATGTGCTCTGGGACTGCATCTCACTGATCGATGACGCTCTGGTGGAGATGATTAAAGGGATCGGCGGTATTTCCGCGATCGCGATCAGTCACCCGCACTACTATGCGAGCATGGTTCCATGGAGCCAAGCATTCGATTGCCCGATCTATTTGCACGCTGCGGATCGCGAGTGGGTGATGCGTCCCGATCGGCGCATCGAATTTTGGGATGGCGAAACGAAGCAGCTCGGCGATGACCTAACCCTAATCCGCTGTGGCGGTCATTTCGAAGGTGGCACCGTGCTGCACTGGACCGACGGCGCGGGCGGCAACGGCGCGATGCTGAGCGGCGATATTCTGCAAGTCGTTCAGGACCGACGCTGGGTCAGCTTCATGTACTCGTACCCCAATCTGATCCCACTCCCGGCATCAACCGTTCAAGGAATCGTGAAATCCGTCGAGCCATTCCATTTTGAACGCATCTACGGCGCTTGGTGGGGCCGAGTCATCAAGACGGACGCGAAAGCCGCCGTCGACCGATCAGCCGACCGGTACATCCGGGCGATTCAAAACTGAACTGTCTCCGCTTTTCAATTCGGCGTTTCCAATGTTTGTCGGGCCATCGTGATCAGCGGGAACAGGCAAAACGAACACCGCTTTCCAAGCTCAACCGTCGCCCGCAACTGCGAAAGATCCCACGTCGTCCTGACTAAGACTATTCGGGATTGATCTTTTCTAACTCGTCCATGATTGGAACTGGTCGCCGTTTGTCGCCGGTTGCTTCAATGGCAACGTAAGTGACCTCGGCTTCCGTGAGCTTTTCGATCTGCCCCTCTCGTTCAGATTCCACGTCAACGTGCATCGTGATAGACGTTGTTCCCACTCGAACGAGCGTTGTCCAGAAACTCAGTACATCGCCGACAAAAACCGGTCGGTGAAATGCAACGCTTTTCATCCCCACGGTGACAATCGGCCTTCTCCCATACCCCCCTTTCCTGATTTCCTGGTACGCACCAACGGCACCAGCTTGGTCGATGTAACTCAGGATGACGCCGCCAAAGATGGTGCCATGTGGGTTCGTATCCCTGGGCATCATCACGACTTTGATTGCCATGTGTCGCTGTTTGGTCGAGTGGTCGATCATTGGTTCTCGTCAGTCGGATTGCTTACGGATTAGTGGTACTTCTCTTTGAGCCACATTAACTGAGATGAAGTCACTTCGATCAACTTCTCAGCAGCGACTTTGAAATCGTTGTTTCCTTCGACCCATTCGTCCGGCTCGAACAACACGAACTGAAGGGCAGTCATCATCACCAGTCGTTGAAGTTCCTCTGGCCGAGCGTTCTTGAACTTGGCTGACCCGAACGGTGAAGATCGCCATCTACGATAATGATGATCCGGTATCCAGCATCGAGACGGTGACTGTCGATAGCGGTTAGGAATTGAGCCACTTTCGCGGTCATGGATATCGTCAATAATTAAATCGACGTCGCGAGAGACTCGGCGACTTATCCGCAAAGCATCATGGGTTCTGCTGGGTAGCCAGTTTTCGGAAGTAGGCTTCGATGGCTTCGCGGTAGTGCGTGGGCAAATCGCGACTGATCTGTTGCAGCGACTCTTGGCGCTCGGCGGGCGGCAGGTTGCCCCAGCTATTTTTATCGTCGGTATTCTTGCGGTCGACATCGCCTTGGCCGTTGGCACCGGCGATCTGGCTATCCTGCATCGGCTGGGACTGACCCGACTTGGGACTGCCACCTTGCTGGCCACCCTGTTGCTGTTGTTGTTGCTGTTGCTGCTGTTTTTCAACCTTGTCGATCAGCTTGGTGAGTTTGTCGATGACCTCTTGCTCGCGTTGCTGCGTCGGTTCGTCGGCGCGGCCCAAATCCAAACGCCGCGTCACGTCGGTCATCAAACGCGAAATCTCGTCGAGCGAGTCTTCTTTGAGCGGCTCGATATCGGCAATCATCATCTCGGCGATGCGTGAATATCGAACGGGAATGTCATCTTTGTGCTGCAGCAACGTCCGCAGGTCGGCGAGCGCCTCTTTGGTTTTCAGCAGCGAGTGGTAGCACACGGCTCGGTAAAACAGCAACGAAACGGCATCGGGGGAGATTGCCGGATCGACTTCGGCAAAGATTGGCAAGGCTTCGTCATAGTAGCGGGCGCGGACGAGTTCCCTGCCGATCCACGTCCTCAGGGCCGCACGTATTTCTGGTGGCAACGATTCCATGCTAGCGTAATCAGGACCGCTCGGGTCAAGACGCGGTGGTAGTTCGAGCAGTCGGTCCTGCGCACGCGTCAACATTTCGTTGACCGCATTGATCTGCAGCGCGATCGCCACAACCCACGCCGTCAATGGTTCACTGTCGTCTTGTTGCATCTCGGTGAGGAACTGCTGAGCCGAACGCCCAATCTGCTCGGGCGGCGCACCGATCGTATCGAGCGAGCGGCGCAGCAACTGGGACATCGCCGCCGCATCGAGCGGTTGCCAATCGGCGTTCTTCTGCAACGCCTCATTGTCCACCGAACTCCTCGCCGGACTCAAGTTTTGATCATCCAACGGGGCGGCGTCGTGTTCGGGGATCAAGGACTCAGGCGGCAGGTAGGGTTCGGCGGGCGTCTCGTCAGTGTCCGGTGATTCCGTTGCGGGCGGTTTCGCGGTCGGCGGTGCCGCGGTCGGGTTCCCGGTCACCAACGGCGCCTCAATGACACCCAACCGATCTGGCGTTGCCGCCATCAGATGGTTCAGCTCGCTGCCAGCTACGAGTGATAGCACGCCCAGGGCCGCGGCGAATGCCGCAACGCAGGAGCAACGATTGACGGTGTGTTGACGTGGCGCATGCTTCCAGCTTGCGATTCGAGAAACGCAAGCTGGAAGCTTACGCCACTTGATGTCCCCACGTTCCTTGGGTGTGTACTCGAATCCCATTTGGCATATCTCCAACATCCGGCGGGCGATCAAACAGTTTTTCTTCATAGTTCGCATCGATTTGTCTTTCCCGGCAAACGAGCTCATTGGTTTCGCTTGGTGACCAGATCACGCGTGATCTGGTACAGCCGATCCTGCCTTTGGGCGAGATCGCGTAACAACGGCAAAACGTCTTCGCCGGCGGTGTTATTCTCCCCGGCCTGATCCGGTTGTATCAAATCGCCATAGCGATCCGTTGTGCTATGTATCCGAGTCTGCATCGTTCGCAGCAGCTTCAGCTCGGCGAGAACTTGGACGAGCGGTTGTTCCTCTGCACCTTGTTTTCCGGCCTGTCCCTGTTGTTGCTGTTGCTGCTTCTTTTCGTTGTCGCGTTGGGCCTTGGCCAGGGCCGTAATCATTTCTTCGAGAGCGGCCAAAATGTCACTCTGGATACCTTGGGTAACCACGTCGATCTTACTTTGGCCCAACCGGGTTGTGACTCGTTTGGTATCGTCGCGAAGTTGCTGGACCACTTCGGGAAACGCGACACTGGAGCCCTCCTCCCTTAGCAACAGCATCGCCCGGTCGGCCTCGAGAGTGATCTTCTGTTCGTCAAACGCCAGGTCGCCTGATTTCAAGTCCGTGGTTCGGTCGCGTTGTGATTGCGGTGTTTTGGCCAATTGCTCGGTTTCGTCGAGCACGGCGGACTGCATCGCCGCCATCTTTCTAAGACGTGCTTCGACCTTGGCGAGTTCACGTTGGATTTCTTCTTCACGGAGTTGTCGCAGAATCTTCTCGAGCCGGTCGATGGCTTTGCGAAGTTCCTCTTCGGCTTGACGTTGCTCCTGCGTCGCCTCGCCACGCTTCTCTTGGGCGAGTTTTTCCTGCGCCTGTTGCATCCGCTGGATGGCTTTTTGCAGTTGATCTTGCGCGTCCTGCTCCGGTGACTTCGGCTGCTGCGGTTTTGGGGGCTGGGCGGCGTCATTCTGCTCACCGGCTTTCTGCTCACCCTGTGCGGACTCGTCGTTTGGCTGGGCGGGATCGTCGGACTTGTTTGGATCGTTGGATTCCTTTTGCTCCGCCGGATTTTGCTGCCCGCTTGGCTCCTTTTGATCGCTGGCTTCCCGTTGGTCAGCCGGTTCCTTGTTTTTCGGTTGGTCCGATTTTTCTTTTTGATCGTCCGATTGTTTTTGATCGCTCGATTGCTTCGAATCGCCTGATTCTTGCGGGTTCGTTGACTCGTCCGGAGACTTGGATTCGTCCGGAGACTTGGATTCGTCCGGGGATTTTGCTTCGTCTGGGGACTTGGATTCGTCTGGCGACTTGGATTCGCCCGACTCGTCGAGATCGTCTTCGCTGAGTTCCTCGCTCAGAGCCTCGGCACGTTTGGAGATTTCCTCTTGTTCCTTCAATACTTCTTTGAGTTCCACACCATTTTCAGTTCGAGCCCGCACGCTGCGTTCGTTTCGTTCGGTCAATCGCAACTGCTTGATCATTTCGGCAATCCGTTTTTTCTCGTCGCGAATGCGAGAGCTCCGGTCTTCGCTGAGCAGCAACTTCAGCAAGCCTTCGAGTTCGCCGGTCGCCGATTTCTGATCCTCGAGTGCTTTGGATAGCTGGCCGCTCGCAATCAAAGTGCTGGCTCCGCGCAGTTTCTCGAGCACGAATCGCTCGCGCGATTGACGGGCGACCCGTTTGAGCAACGCCGCTCGCTCCGGATTCTCGCGCGCCTCGACGTCGGCTAGCCGCAGCAGCAATTCTTCCAACCGAGCGTACCGCGCCGCAACGCTGGTTTGCTTGGCGACCAACGGATCGCCCGTCTCGGCGACTTCACTCGCATTTTGTGCCTCGGTGGAGCGAGCGAAGGTACAGACTGACGAGATGCACAAAACGATTGCGGCGACCATCCACAGACTGCGCTCGACGGATGCGGGGACTCTTCGTTTCGTTTCGATTCCGTGCATGTTGCTGCTATGACCACGAATTTGACGTTGAATTATACCCTCAACAGGGGGCTGTGCTAGGCGGCACAGGTTTCTGTGAACACGGGTTGGAAGCCGATGCCACATCCAAACACGGGTTGGAAGCCCATGCCATGGACTTATTTGAACAGATCCAGGACACGATTTTTCTGTTCATCCTCGGTTTCGTCCAATAAACTTTCTTGGTCCTCGATTAATCCGCGCATCAGATCCAATATCTCATTGAAACTCTCCAAGTCCAGCATTTTCTCCAGGACCGCGGATAGTTGCAACAGAATTTCGTCATTCGTCGCGACGGCTTGCTGCACGGCTTGCTCCATATCGGCAACCGTGGCGGGCTCGGCATTTTCGGGCCCAGCGGGATCGGAAGTCGACATCAAAATTCGTTCCAATTCGACAATTTGACGCCCTAAACGTGGAAAAGGTTCCTCCACCACAGCATTCAGCGGTCCCCGGACACCTTGTTCGAGACGCTCACGACGGTCGACCGAATCGATCCGATTATTGACCATCTCGAGCACCAAATCATCCAATCCGGCAACAATTCCGGCGAGCTCGTCGGTGGACTTGGCCGCTTGCAAACCCGCCTGACGGATCCGCAATTGAACCCGCTGGCGGGATCGAAAATCCTTCCGCTCGGCATCGGTGAGTTGTTCCGCCATGTTGGACTCATCGCTATCATCAGGCGACTCGGTGGTCTCCTCGACAGCGTCCTCGGCGGAGTCAGCTTGATCGGCATCGTCCGTCAGCTTCTCAATGACGTCGCTGGCTTCGGTTTCGATCGCAGTGAGGCTTTGTCGCAACCGGCGAGTCTCATCGATGGCTTGCTCGAGCCACGAACGAAACTCCAATTCTCGCCGCTCGAGTGTCGCCAGAAGTGCCTCCGGTGTGACCACTTGCAGCCGCACGAGTTCGCCCCGAGTCACGTGCGCGGTGCCCAGATCAAAACGGTCTTGCGCCGTTGTGCCGATCGTCACGCTGGCGCCAGGCTCGATTGGCTGCAGCACCGCTTGATCGACGAGTTCGCGCAGGTCGATGGCTAGCTTGGCTTCGCCTTGTCGGTCGAGTTCCGGGGCGAGCGAATGAACTTGCTCACCCGCCTGCGAATGGGCCGGCTCGGTTTGCTCTTGGTCGGATGCCTGTTTCGGGGCCTGTTTCGGGGCCTGTTTCGGGGCCTGTTTCGGGGCCTGGTCCGGAGCTGGCTCTTGTTCCTGGTCCTGCTGATTTCGCACCCGCATCGCAATCGTCATCTCGTCGACACCATAGTCGTCCGTTGCGGTTGCCGTGATCGGCAGAATGGCGATCGGCGTGATCGCGTTTCCAATCCCGGAGAGCTTCATGGTGGTCACGGGCGGTTCATCACGCACGACACCGATGAAATATCGGTAGGCCGCTTGAGCCGAAATCCCCTCGGCATCACGGGGCACAATGCGAATGGACGTGGCGCTCCGCACGTCGTCGAGTTGCAATGTAAAACTCAGTTCGTCAGCGGCGATCTTTGCGGGGAGAACTTCCGCAGCACGGGTTTCTCCAGACGGGGTTTGTCCGGGCATCGTTGCCGTCGCTCCGCCGGCGGACTCGGACGCTCCGCCGGCGGACTCGGACGCTCCGCTGGCGGACTCGGACGCTCGCCGTCGGGCGTCATAGTCAGCGCCGGTAGCGACCACATCGACTTCGCCGATCGGAGAACTTGTCCGGCCGATGAGCGTCAGCGAGCTGCCCTCGCGAATCCGCACCCCTGATTGGTAGTCGAGTTGTTGATCGTACTGCTCGTCGACCGAGAACACTCGCAAGTAGTCGGGATAGCGAACGTGCATCCGCATGTCGGCGATCGCGGGTGGATCGACCGCTTCGACGCGGTAGTCCGTGAGCCGGTCGTCGAGCCCACGAATGGTCAGTGACACGGACCCCGCGAGCGAGGCCAACGGAGGCCCGTCCAGGACAAATGATTGGTAACCATCGGTGACACGGCCGACACGGCGGAGATTGCTCTGCCCGCGTTTGCCTTGCTCATCCACGTAGGAAACCGTACACAGGGCGGGGATGTCGTGTCCGTGCTCCGCTCCGGCGGCACGAATTCGTAGCGTCGCGTTGCTGCCCCGTGCCAATCTCACGACGCCTTGATCGAACTCCACCAACCGGGTCGCTCCCTCGTCATTCTCGGTGGCCGCAATGATGGGAACTTCCACACCGACCATTTCCAAATGCGCCCGTCGCGGCCATGGCGAATCCGACCACAGGGTCAGCCGACTGACCGCGCGAGCAAACGTATGTGGGCTGGCAACCGCCATGATCCCGATCGCGAGCAGCAGCGGCACGACGAGCATCAGCTTCTTTCGGATTGGCTCGTAGCGAAAGATTCGGCCCAGGTCCACTTGCGAGACTTGCCGCTCGGCTTCCTGAAAGACCTCCTTCATGAACGTCGCACTATGGGCATCACCCGACCGTGGTGTCTCGCCCAATTGCACCGCCGTCACCAATCGACCCCCCAGTTCGGGGTGCTGGCGCTCGATCAAAAGCGCCAGCGAATCGTCGGGCAACTCACGGCGCATCGGCGAGATCAAAAATCGCCAAAACAGAACAGCGGCAATGACCAGCGTTGCCGCCAACACTAACGCTCGCGCCGAACGCGGCATCTCGCTGCCGCCGATACGCACCGGCAAATAGTCGATCAAGAACGCGATCCAGAACGCCGCGAGAATTGCCGCGGCGACCCCGAGCAGCGAATCCCAAAGAATGTACCGACGCACACGATGTCGCAGTCGCGATAGCAGTGCTTGCAGTTTCGGATGCATCGTGGGTTCAGTCATGAGGATGGAAAAACTAATGTGTGCCTAGGCCAGTCGGTGCAGCCGACGCGTGATCCATTCGAACGTGAGCACCGATGCGATCAACCACATCAACACCGCATTGCGTCGTTCTCCGAATAGCAGATCCGGTGTCCCGGCGAGTATCGTGACTTGCGGCTGCGGCACGATCTCGGAAGTCAACTTGGTCGCCATGGTCGCGGGGGGCTCGTTTTCATCGATTGGGAAATACACCCCGCGGGTCGCGGCAGCCAATTGCATCAATGCGTCGTCGGCTCGTCGCGGACGTTCCAATTCGCTGGTCGGTAATCGCACCTGCACGCTCCGTCGCAGGACCTCTTCGTCGAGCGCGTCGCCCACGGTCAATTGAACTTCATAACCACCGCTCGTCGTCGCGACAAAATTACCGGTGTAGGTACCGCCGCGTGGCGAATCGGCAGCCGGCGTTAACCGCAGATCGCGAAATCGACCGTCTGGCGAAAGCAACTTCGCCGTCACGAAGGGTTCATTCAGCGGTTGGTACTGCGAGTCAACGAGCACGGCGCGGAGCGTGACGGTTTGTCCAACCATGGCGCGAGTGGCGTCGGCCAAGAGCACGCCCCGGTTGCTATCTCGAAGCAAGCGTCCTTCGCTGACCCAGCGAATCAGTTTTGTGTAGTAGTTGTCGAAGTACTGGTCGCCGGCGCCCCGCAACCGCCACATCTCGCCGCTGCCTTGAAAATAAACACGTCCCGCACCATAGAACTGGCTCGCGAAATAGATCGGCAAATTGCCGCGGATTTCAGTCGTGGGATCCGAGAAATAAGCGTACACCTTCGCGCCCGGTTTGGCACTCTTGACGCCAACAAAGTCGTAGACGCCACCAACATCCTGCCACAATTCAAAGCTCTGTTGCGGTGTGTCGGCAATCCACAAAAACTCGGCGCTCGCCGCTTCCGGAGTGAACTGGAGCGGCCAATCACTACGCCCGCCCTGGCGCCCGCCGCCCAACAACGGGCCGCGAGTGGCGAGATTAACGGGAAAGAAACCACGGATCTGGTTCGTTCGTGCGCCACCACGATCGGCCGTGATCTTGGGGTGATAAACCGGACCGGCCACCAGGATCATGCCACCGGCTTGTTGGGTCAAAAATCGGTCAATCAAGTCGAGTGACGCGGCGTCGATGGCCGACCAATCCGGATCAAACATCACGATCGCGTCGTACTCAAATAACTCCTCCGCGGTCGGAGGAAACATCGTTAGGAGTTTGTCGGCGTCCTGGCTCATGCCGGGCCGTCCCGTTTGCAGCCACACATCGAGCTGCACCGATTCGTCACGGTACAATAGGTTGCGAACGAAGCGATAGTCCCGGGTGGGACCACCCGCGATCGCCAGCACTTTTAGTTTGCGGGCAACGACTTCGTAGCGTGCCTTTTGCATGTCATCGGCATGGTTATGGTCATCAGGCGGGGCCACGATCCGTACCGCGAGTCGCCTGCGTCCGACCGTTTGCGGCTCAATCTCAAAGCGAATATCCGTCAAGCTGGCGTCCGGTTCCAATCGCACATGCTGACTTTCGAGGACTTGCCCGCCCGGCAAAGTTGTTGCTGCCTCATCATCAGCGGCCGCATCAGTGGCCTCGTCGTCGTCATTGTCCAACGCGTCGATCAGTTCCACGTCGACTTCGAGCGGCGACTTACCGGTGGCTTGCAACACCGCCGCGACGACGAACTTATCCCCCGGATAGACACGCCGGGGCGATTCCAGATCGACCACACGCACGTTCGTTGGCGGTTGGCTGCTGCCCAAACCCACCGGGTACATCGCCACTTCGTCGCGGCGCGCCATCGTGAGCGCCGCCGTGAGCGGGGTGGGGCCGTTATTCTGTCCGTCGGTAATCAGTACCACGCCAGCTAAAGTCGTTGCGTCGTGGTCAACCAAAATCGACCGTAGCGCGTCACCGATCGGGCTCTGCGGCTCGCTCGCGGCAAGCTCGGTTTCCCAATCAATCGCGATCGGTTCCGGAGCGTTCGTCTCGCTCGGCTGCGCAGACGTTTCTTCACTTTCGAGGTCCTCGGTTGCCTCGGAATTCGATCTAGCAAGCCCGACGACCGACCGAAACGATTGATCCGTCCGAACGGCATAGACCATTCCGAGCGAAATGATGCTAGCGACCATCGTGATCGCGGCAACCCACAGCATCCAGCCCACCGTTTCGCCGCGGCGGGAGTCTTTTCCGGACTGGTTGTCTTCGGCCGTCGCCAACTTCGCCGGCCGCCGTGACGCGGTGGCGCCAGTCACCAACGCCAGCACACTGGCGATGGCAAAGATCGCCGAGCAAAACAATCCGAACAACACAAATGGGCTGGTCGATGAATCGTCCGCAGTGCGCCGTGACGAACCCAACGGATTCGCTTGCGAACCAACGCTGCCGTCCGGGTCGACCGCATCATCAGCGGGCGATGATGTCGAAATTAACCGTGGCCCACCCGCTCCACCGAACGCGTAAACGCTCGTCCGGTGATCCTCATCCAAGGTGTCAAGGAGCGCTGACTGTTCGAGCAGATCAACTGCCCTCTGGGTTCGCGTCGCCGAATCGGGAGCATCGTTGGCCGGCAGCGACATCGACTGGCTCGTATCCACCAACACGACGACTTCACTCGACCGCGTGACGCGACGTTCGGTGCGCCGAACGAGATCAAAAAACAGGAAGACGAGCGCCAGAACCGCGACCAAACGCAATCCAATGAGCGTCCAACGCACCGGCCGCGGCAACTCCGCCACATCGCGACGATAGAAGTACACACAGACCGCGACGGCGGCGATGATGCCGACCACCAGGGACGCCCATAACCACCATCCATCGATCGCCACGGCGCGTGCAAATTCGTAAACGATCATCGTGTCACCTCCACGGTGCCGTTGTCCTGGGGCGACGCGACAACATTGCCCCTGCGATGTCGAGAACGCGATCGAGGCTGCGACTGACTCGACATACTTGAATCGTTCTGCGGAGACGAGCGACGGAGGAAACTTCGCCCACCGTGATCCGATGCTGAGGGTTTGACGTGATACGACGCCCACGCGGCGAGAGCTTGTTCGATCGCGAGCAAGAGGGCCAGGAGCGCCAGCAAGACCAACAGGAACGTGGACATTCCACCCGCGTTCGAATCATTTTCCCAGCTCGTTGTGGAAAGGAACTCGATGCCCATCCCCGGCAGATCACGGAGAATCTCCGCGTGAGGCATCGCTGCCAGATCACTTTCGCCCAGCCGCAGAGCCGAGGCCATCGGCAGGACGCTCGTTTGCCCATCGAGTCCCGTCCGCTGCCACTCGTCAACACCCGGCATCAGAAAATCATTCAGCCCAGCCTCATCGGCGATCAACATCTCCGTCGGCGAGACTTCGATCAGGGGTGACTGATCGCTGGCTTCCAACTCGATCGAGAGGCGTGGCGGTTCGTTGGCAGGCAGCATCAACGTGGCAGTTGGTAAATAGGTGTCACCCGGTACTGGCAAGACGGCGGGCTCGTCGATCAACCGCGACGTCGGCGGTGCCGCACCGCTGAACAGCATCGCATTGGTCTGCAGCAAGAACACCACAAAACTGGGGTCGCCGGGCCAGTTATTCCATGCACCATCCAAACCCGACATGACGGTCACGATTCGCCCGCGTCCAAGACCGTGCCGCACCGCGATCGGTTGGCCATTGGGACGGGCCAACAACACGCGTCTATCGAGTACATCAGGAGTCGCTGCGGCTGCCGCTGGCTCGACCGTCCCCCCGTCCGGTTCGGGTTGACTGGATACCGCGCTAGTCTCCGGTGCAGCACCGGGCACCTCCGTCGCCTCGCTCTCTACCGGAACCCACGCACGCTGGATATTGACGAGACCCAAGACACCGTTGCCCGCCCGCGAGATCGGGCCAAGCAAGTCTCCGTCTTTGCCAAAGACCACTCCGCCGCGTTTCGATTCGCTCGGGATATCCAAAACATCGCCCGACTGAGCCCCGCGTTGGCTCGCTTGGATGCGGTCCAACTCAAACGGCAACAAGCGGCGATTATTCCCCGCCAACACACGATTGTAGTTCTCACCGGAGACGTCCGCTCCCAGGAACCACGCCAGTCCACCGCCATCACGGACGTATTGCTGGAGCGTCTGGGCCAGTCGATCGCTGATCTCGGGGAGGTCAATCAGATAGATCGCTCGATACCTCTTGAGCGTTTCGAGCGACGCGTCACGGAGCATCGCGGCGGGACGCACTTCCGGTATCGCACCGATGCGGACCTGGCTGCCGGGGTTCAGGACCGATGAAACATGGTACGCGCCGAGCCCGTCGGCATTGCCGTCGACAATCAACACGCGCTGGGCATCGGCCAATGGAATCGTGCAGACACGGGTGTTGTCGATCGCCAAGGCGTCGTCGGGCAATCCCACGCGGACCACATGCGTGCCCTCCCGATCGATGTAGACTTGAAACGATTTCGTTAACTGCTGGCCCGCTGGAATGGACTCGATCATGATCGCCGGCAAGCCCTGCGTCTTGCCGCTGAGCGACGACGTCGGGTCCGCGACTTTCACCTCGTCACCGTACGTGATCACGGCGGCGGACAACGCCACATTCTTAACCTCGGAATCGGAATAGTTTTTAACCGTCACGTTAACCATCACGGGTACGCCCGCGACCCACACATCGGGCTCGGGAGCGAGATCGGTGATGGCGAGATTGCGTGGCGGTGCGGCATCCGTGCTTTCGACGCAGTCGATCATGCGAATCTCGGCACCGCTCTTGCGAGCTTTCTCCAGCGATGCCCCTAATCGACGAGGCGATTGCCAGTCCCGCCGCGTGAAGTCGCTGATCACGTACAAGCGACGTTCGTCGGACGGGTTGGCACTGAGCAGATCGCCGGCCAGGTCGATCGCGGGCACCAGACCCGTTCGCAGCGTCGAGGCCCGCGTGCTCATCAAACGTTCGATTTGACGAGCGTCGCCGGTGATCGTTTGAGCCGCGATGTCCGCTGCCGCATCCGCGGTTCCGGATTTTGAATCGCTCAACACCGCGGCGCGACTCGCCCGCATCACCGTCAGTTGATGCACCCCCTCGTCCGCACTCAAGCGACGAACCAACGTGCCGATCGCCGCCAGGGCGCGGTCATAGGCATTCGTGTCACGCCCGGTCGCGCCCGCCATCTCGCCGCTGCTGGCACCTCCACCGACCCGCTGCAGCATCGAATAACTGTCGTCAAGCACGATCACGTGATGCGTCGTTTGTCCCCCGATTGCGCCAATCAAGCGTTTGCCACCAATCAACCCCGCCAACAACGCGATCAACAACGCCGCGACCGCCAATCGAGTGAGCAGGAGCAATAATTGACGCAGCACGATCCAACGTCGCTGCTTGCGATAACTCGCCAGCAAAAACTCCATCGCCGCCCACTGCGTCCGGCGATGGCGCAGCAGATTGATCAAGTGAACCAGCAACGGAACACCGACAAACAGGAAACCAACGGCGAGGGCGGGGTACAGGAACAAGGAAAAGCGTAGAAGTTAGAAGTTAGAAGTTAGGAGCTAGGAGCTAGGAGCTAGAAGCTAGGCAGTTATACACAAATGTATTCACGCCGAAGGCGTTTCAGCTATTGGCCCGGATTCTTCATTCGGGATAAATCTCTTTTCTCTATTTCTTTTGTCTTGCGGATAAAAATTTGGCGAGGACGGCGTCGAGGGGGTCCGACGTGCGGACTTGCATCGCATCGATCTTCAAGCGACCGCAGGTACGACGCACGTGCTCGAGGAATTGATCGAGAGCTTCCAGATAGCCGGTTCGCAAAGCCGCGGGATTGCAGTTCAAAAACGTGGGATCTTCCAGACCTTCAAAACGTGTCGCGCCGGTGAACTCAAAATCCACTTCGTCGTCATGCAAGACTTGAAACAACGCGACGTCGTGGCCTTGGGAGCGCAGCAAGCGCAGTCCCTCGATCAGCGACTCGACGCCGAGCAGGTCCGAGATCACGCAGACCAAGCCGCCCCGTGGGATTGCCGCGGCAACTTGCCGGGTGACTTTGGGCAGTTCGGTATCGCCGTCGGTGTTTGATGATGCGAGCGCTCGCAGCATGCGGTGCAGTTGATGTTGGTTGCTGCGCGCCGGGACGCTGTCGCGAATTTCGGTATCGAACGTGAATAGACCGGCGGCGTCCTTTTGACGCAGAGCGAGGTAGGCGAGCGACGCGGCGATCGAAGCGGCGTACTCGAATTTGTTCCGTTCGCCTTCGCCGTATCCCATGCTGCCGCTGCAATCGACGAGCAGGTGCAAGCGGAGGTTCGTTTCCTCTTCGTACTGTTTGATCGTCAAGCGATCCTGACGCGCGTACACTTTCCAATCGATGTGCCGCAACTCGTCACCGGCCACGTAAGGTCGGTGCTGCAGAAACTCAATCGACTGGCCAAAGTACGGACTGCGGTGCATCCCCGAGAGAAACCCTTCGACGACCCGGCGGGCCGTCAGTTCCAATCGTCGAACGCGAGCAGTGACCTCAGGTCGCAAATATTTTTTGGAATCGGGCATCGCGTGACAACTCGTCTTCGGTCGTGGGGGTCGCTCCGATGATTCGCTCAATCACGTCATCGCTCGTGATGCCTTCGCTCTCGGCGGTGAAGTTCACCACCATGCGGTGCCGCAGGACGGGCCCCGCGAGCGCGGCGATGTCTTCGACCTGCACATGATGTCGTCCCTCCAGCAGCGATCGGGCTTTCCCGCCGAGAATCAAGAACTGGACCGCACGCGGGCCAGCGCCCCAACCAACAAGGTCGTCGACGAAATCAGGCACGCCCGCACCGCCGACACGCGTCTGACGCACGAGCGAAAGCGCGTAGCGAATCACATGATCGCTGACCGGGACCTGGCGAACGAGATGCTGCAGTCGCAGAATTTCCTCGGCCGTCAGGACCGGTTCGGCAACCTCCGTTGCGGTGCCGGTGGTGCGCCGAGCAACTTCGAATTCCTCATCGAAACTCGGGTAGTCGACGAAAATTTTGAACATGAACCGGTCTTGCTGCGCCTCCGGAAGCGGATAGGTGCCTTCCTGCTCAATCGGGTTCTGGGTCGCGAGCACGAAGAACGGATCATCGAGCATGTGGCGTTCGCGTCCCGCCGTGACTTGGCGTTCCTGCATCGCTTCGAGCAGCGACGCCTGGGTCTTGGGCGGCGTCCGGTTGATCTCGTCGGCCAACACGATATTGGCGAACAGGGGGCCCGGCATGAAACGCAGTTCACGATGGCCCGATGCACGGTCTTCCTCGATGATTTCAGTACCGGTCACGTCGGCGGGCATCAGGTCGGGGGTGAACTGAATCCGGCTGAACGTGAGATCGAGGGTTTTGGCCAGCGTGCTGATCATTAGCGTTTTCGCCAGTCCCGGGACGCCTTCGAGCAACACGTGTCCGCGGCTAAACAAACAGATCAAGACTTCGTCGATCACGTGTTCCTGGCCGACGATGATCTTGCCGAGTTGCGCCAATACCCGGTCGCGGGCGGCATGTAGCAAGCCCACGTCGGATTCGCTGACAGGGGGTTGGTTCATTCAGACGGTCTCGAAGGGGACAATTTCAGGCAAAGAGTCAACGCAGTTTAACGCACTTGGCAAGTTTGTGATGCCGGGGGCGTGAATTTGTGATGCCAGGCAATCGATTTCCCAGCTTGATCTTGTGTCAGTGGACACAAATTCGCTAGCTCTGCGGTTGCAGACCCACCCGTCGGTTACACAATTCGTCGAAGACCGTGGCTAACGCCACAACGACTCGTTTTGTTGACAAACTTATCGGTGCGTGTTTATTCAAAGTTTTTGGTGCGTGCCTGTTTAACGACGTTCCGCTTTCCTCGCCACCACGATCCCGCCATGTCACGTTCGCATTACCGCGTTTTCTGCACCGCCATTCTGGCGGCCTGGGTCATCGTGCCGGTGGGCTGCGCGAGCTGGATGGGACGAAATGAGAACGATGATGATACGGAACACCTGCAAAAATTACTCCGCGTCCCAACACTGCCGAATCTGATTCGCGAAGCCGCCATTCCCAACGGCATGCAGGAAATTCGCGTCGATGGCGTGGCCGTGGTGAACCAATTGCCCGGCACGGGCGGCCCCGCAATGCCGTCGAGTTTCCGCGATCGGTTGCTCGACGAGATGAAAATCAACGAAATCCCCGCGCCAAACGAGTTCCTCGAACGCGACAACAACGCGATCGTTCAAGTTCGTGGTTTGATTCGGCCCGGTGCGCGGCGTGGTGATGTGATTGATCTGCAAGTCTTAACGCCTCCCAAAACCGAAGCCACCGATCTTCACGGTGGGTGGTTGCTCGACACTCGTATGAAGCACCAGCAATTGCTACAAAATGCTCTGCGCAGCAGCGATGTCATGGCCGTTGCGACCGGGCCGGTGCTCACGCGCAGCGATTTCGACGGCACCGACGATAAGACATTGAGGGTTACCGGTCGGATCATTTCGGGTGGTGTCGTGCAAATCGATCGCAAACTCGGATTGGTCATACGCCCTCAGTACCAACATGTCGAGGTCTCCAAAACGCTTGCCGCAGCGATCAACGATCGCTTCTATTTCTTTGACGGATCGACCCGGCGCGGGATTGCCAAGCCGACCGAAGATGATTTCATCGCCCTGGACGTTCATCCCCGCTACCGCGACCATGAAGAACGCTTGATGGCGGTGGTCCGGGCGATCTCAGTCGCACGAGAATCCAGCAGCAGGCAAGCTCGTTTGGTCGAGTTGGCCAGTGAGCTGCGCGTCCCAGCAACCGCAGCCAACGCCGCTCTGCAGCTCGAAGCGATTGGCGAGAGTGCCGTACCGACATTGATCGAGGCAACGACGCTCGAGAATCCCGAGCTACGCTTCTACGCCGCCGAAGCGCTCGCATACTTGGATCGGGTGGAAGCGATCCAGCCATTGATCGACGGCATCCGCGCCGAACCAGCGTTTCGCGCCCCGGCCCTCAACGCCCTGCGGCGGATCGAGCAAACGTCGACGGTTGCAGCGTTGAAGACATTGCTCGACGAATCCAGCCTCGAGACTCGCTACGGAGCAATGACCGTGCTGCGTGATCGCAAGGACGGCCGCGCCATTCTGGATGCGGAGAACCTCCGTGGGCAATTCCGCTTGTATCAGATCGAGTCCGCCGCGTCGCCCGCCATCATCGTTTCGCTCAACCAAAAATCCGAGATCGTTCTGATGGGTGACGTCTCACCGCTACCAAACTCAATCTCAATGGTCGGGCCCGGCGGGATTGTCATTCGACCCCTGGAGGCGGCCGGAAAGGCTTCCGACGCGGGGACCGCGCGGTTGAGGATCAGCCGCTTCCGCCCTGGCAAATCCGATGCGTTTGCCGAGGTCGATGCAACCGTGGCAGGCTTACTACATGGGATCACCGAGGTCGGTGGAGGGTACGGCGATGCCGTGGCGACCCTGCGAATGGCCAAAGAACAAGAGATCCTGGTCGATCAACTCGCCTTCGACCCCCTGCCCAAATCGAAACGGACCTACTACCGCGACGACGAATAGCCACGGAATTCGCGCGGTCGATATTGCCACGGTTTCTGTCCCGGTGAGATACCGATTGAACGACGATGTTTGTTCGCTTGGTTACCAATCAGATTGACGAAGACTCGGGTACCATGCTGGACGTGTTCTTCGCCGCACACGCACTGTTGAACGATCCGGAAATCCCGGCTTACTCACGAGCTGAGATTCGAAAGACCCTGGATTGGTTCAAGATTAATCTGCCAATACCAGATCGATGTGTGCGATCACGAAGACCACATCGCGAAGGCCGCATCGCGAAAACAAGGGTACCTGCTGGTTCAAAGCGGACGCTTCCGTATGCATGCATCATATCCGCTACCTCGCGCAATTGGTCAGCGAACACGGGCACCTCAAGATCGGGCACCTCAAGATCGGGCACCTCAAGATCGGGCACCTCAAGATCAGCATACGGAGGCCGGAATTGAAAACGAGCGTCATGGAGAGCGTCGACCAAGATCGTCGATGCGATGAATCAGCTCTGTCATTGTGAGATTTTTGCACGTCGGTGTATACTCGTTGGTAGGTTTCGGAAGCCATTCGTGTTTCGAGGATTGGGGTTGTCAATGTTGCCGAACGCAGCGGTCGCGCGCACCTTCGCGGACCATCTTGTTTTACTGGGCGGAATTCCCGCTGATCGCGTTCATGCCGATCCTCCTCCAGGCTCAGCATCCATCGATGATTGGATTACTGCGACCGATCGCGGTGACTCGTGTGAGTTGGTAGACGGAACCTTGGTGGATCGACCGATGGGCTTTTATGAATCATTGCTGGCGGTGTGCATTGCAAAATACATCAGCCTTGCGTCCGATAACGGGCGGCTGGGGGTGACCAGTGGGGAACAGGGCTTCATCCGGCTTGGAGAATCTCAGGTTCGTGCGCCCGACGTCGCATTCTTTCTGCGGTCGAATCTGCCCGAGGGCCGATTGCCATCCGAGCGAGTGCCTGCGATCTGTCCCGAGATCGCGGTGGAAATTTTGAGTTCGTCAAACACGATGGCGGAAATGGCTCAAAAACGCAAAGAGTATTTCCAGGGCGGCTGCCGACTGGTGTGGATGGTCGACCCGAACGCTCGTAGTGTCGCTGTCTATCGGTCACCGCTCCAAGTCGAAATCGTCGGCTCGGATTCTTATCTTGAGGGAGGCGACATTTTGCCAAAATTTCAAATGCTCGTATCGGACATGTTCGATGAAGTCGATGGGCAATAAGTGTTGCGAAACGGGAGCACTCAACGCACCGTGATTGCTTGAATTCATCCGCAGCACACCGACGTTCAGTGCTGATCGCGGTATCGCAACACGAGATCAGGAAAGTCAGTGAAAACGCCATCGACATCGGCTTGATCAAAAAAGATCTCGACGAGCTCCTCGAAATCACTCGCATAATTGGGAATCGCGCCTTCATCGGCGCGCAGCGTGTAAGGATGCACGACCAACCCCGCTTGATGTGCTTTTTCGACAAAATCCGTGATCACGATTTCATCCGGCTTCGATTTGCTCGACACAATTTGATTCATGTTCGGGCCGAGCCCGTCGGCATACTTGGCAACCGTCTCCATTCCGCCGGGCTCGAGAATCCAGGCAAATCTTTTGGAACCACTGACCAAGAACACAATATTCAAATCCATCTTCGCAGCGGGCAAAAGTTCGTCGTGTAGTCGTTTGACTTCATCGAACTCGAAAACTTGCAGATAAACGTCATCACGGTCTTTTCCATAACCATATTTCTGCAGCACCGAAACGATGGCTTTCGTTAGATCCTTGCCCTCCTTGTGATGGAAACTCGGGCTCTTGATTTCTGGATACAGCCCAACGTTTTTTCCGGTCGATGCGTTGAGTGCCTCGACGCCGGTGCGTCGTGATGTAGCGGCGGCGGGCAGCCCTCGCGGGTGGTGCGGGACTGTGAGAGCGGGCGGTTTGCGCCGCGAGGCGAAAACCATTACTCTCCTCGACGAGCAGTTCCAAGCGGCTGACTTCGCCATCGCACGATACTACTCACGCGAGCTAGTGTAGACGGCGGTTAGTAGCGGATCAAGTCAGTACATCTGGCGACCGGTAATTATTTGAGAGGATCGCAGGCTGCCGAGTAGCGATACCCGGCAAACTGCCGGGGCAGCACATCGTGGCCGCGTGGTTGCTGCTGCCCGCCGGTTGTCGCGACTTGCAAGCGAACCCAGCTACAATAAAACCGATCTCGAAACGCACCACCGCGACGGCCAAACATGAAGGCGCACCGAACGAACACGTACACGTTAGGGTTTAAATGATTGAAGATCGCGTCAATCAAGGCTCGCTGGGGCCTGCCTGCTTGTGACCGGAGTCTGGTCATCTTACATTTGTAACCATTCGCAGGCAACATGCGGCGGGACGGCATCAGCATGTGTTTTTGCACCACGGATATTCGCGAGAGGGATCGGTCGTTTGAACGCAGTTGAGATCGAAGAGGCCGTCAGCAAGCTGGTCGATGCGGCGTTTGATGCGGCGGAGTTTCCGTATGCGTTCTTGGAAGCGTTTGGGAATAAGCCAGCGACGATCATGCGGCTGCGCAGTGCTGGCAAGAACACGACCAACAAATCCGATGTCGGTGGCGATGGCGTGGTTGCCGTGCTGCAACGCAATAACATTCACATCGCGACGTGTGATGGTGACGGTCCCGATGCGGTCGCGGATCTGCTGAGGATGCTCACCGAGAGCTCGGCGACGGCGAAGCACAAGGCGAAGTTTGCTCTGGCGACCGACGGCGACACGGTCCACGCGGCGAGCCTGAACACGGCTGAACCACCGCTGGTTTGCGAGTTTCGAGAGCTCGACGACCACTTCGGGTACTTTCTGGAACTGGCCGGCATTTCGACCGTTCGGCAGATCCGCGAGAACGCGTTCGACATCAAGGCGACGGGGCGGCTGAACCGGTTGTATGTCGAACTGCTGCGGAACAATCCCGACTGGGATGGTGACCAGCGTCGCGAAGACCTGAACCACTTTTTCGCCCGGCTGATCTTTTGTTTTTTTGCGGAAGATACTGGCATCTTTCATGGCCGCGATCTGTTTACCGAAACCGTTCGTCAGATGAGCGAGACGAGCGGCGAAAACACGCACTGGGTTCTCGCCGAGCTATTTCGGGCGATGGACGTTCCTGTGAAGAAACGCGGCGACGCGGATCTGCGTCCGTTCGCCGGCCAGTTCCCCTACGTCAACGGTGGGTTGTTTGGCGGCGGCACCAGCGAAGACAACGTTCCCAAGTTCACGCAAATCGCTCGGTCCTACTTGCTGCACATCGGCTCGCTCGATTGGACCAAAATCAACCCCGACATCTTCGGTTCGATGATCCAGGCGGTGGCCGATGATGAGGAACGTGGGGCACTCGGCATGCACTACACCAGCGTGCCAAACATCCTCAAAGTGCTCAATCCGCTGTTCCTGGACGATCTCAGCGAAAAGCTCGAAGAGGCTGGCGACAACGCTCGCAAGTTGTTGAACCTTCGCAAGCGGTTGGCTCGCATACGTGTGTTCGATCCGGCCTGCGGCAGCGGCAATTTTTTGGTCATCGCGTACAAACAGATGCGAGCCATCGAAGCGGAGATCAACGTTCGCCGCGGCGAACCCGATCGAGCGTCGGAGATTCCGCTGACGAACTTCCGCGGCATCGAGCTACGTCACTTCGCCGTGGAAGTCGCTCGGTTGGCGTTGATCATTGCCGAGTACCAATGCGACGAAATGTATCGTGGCGAGCGTTTGGCTCTCGCCGAGTTCCTGCCGCTCAACAAAGAGAACTGGATCACCCACGGCAACGCGTTGCGGCTGGATTGGTTGAAGGTGTGTCCGCCAACGGGCACCGGCGGGATCAAGTTGACCGAAGATGATTTATTTCAGACACCGCTCGATCAACCAGAGATTGATTTCGAGAACGAAGGGGGGGAAACCTTCATATGCGGCAATCCTCCCTTTACCGGTACTAGAAAACAAACGTTGGGCCAAAAAGAAGACCTGCAGCATGTTTTTAGCTCGGTAACGAAAAAGTGGAAGAATGTTGACTACGTCGGAGCTTGGTTACTAAAGGCCGCGAGATACAACAGTGCCTGCAACGTAGGGTTCGCGTTTGTCGCCACCAACAGCTTGTGCCAGGGGCAACAGGTTCCAATTACGTGGGATCTTGTACGAAAACTCGGTTGCCAGATTAGATTCGCGTACACGTCATTTGTATGGTCGAATCTTGCAAAAAACAAGGCAGGCGTGACCGTAGTTGTGGTCGGCCTCGACAGCAGTACCGATGGCGCACGGAGAATCTTCCGCGACGAAAGTTCCCATGCCGTTCCCAGGATAAATCCATATTTGACTGAACACGACATTGACGCGGTCAGAGCGTCACGTGCGCCAATTTTCCTTTCTGTCGTGATGGACTACGGCGTTTACTACTCCAAGTCCGCCGGCTTAATGCTTTCTAGTGATGAATCGCGGAAGTTATCTGCGCAGGGCTTTCCGGCGAAATATCAGAAGCGATTTCTTGGTTCATCCGAGTACATCAACGGAAAGCAGAGATATTGCATCTGGCTTGAAGATAGTGACTTGCCGAAGGTGTCAGTCTTTCCAGAAGTGGAGAAACGTCTTGAGTCAGTTCGTAGAGATCGGCTTGCGACTGAAGACAAGTCCGTAAACAAGCTTGCCACCAAGCCCCACCAGTTTCGCGAAAGAAAGGGCGACGGACGCCGTAAGATATTCGTTCCAATTGTGTCCTCCGTGAATCGAGAGTTTTTTCCGGTTGGCTTGGCAGACAGTTCAATCGTCCCTACGAACAAGGCATGCTACATCGACAACGGTCCAGTATGGACCATCTCGATTATTTCGTCCCGCATGCATCTTGCGTGGATTGCGACGGTATGCGGTCGACTCAGGAACGATTATTCCTACTCGAACACTCTCGGCTGGAATACTTTCCCCGTTCCGCCCCTCTCCGACCAAAACAAGGCCGACTTGACTCGCTGTGCCGAAGATATCTTGCTCACCCGTGAGGCTCATTGGCCAGCGACGATTGCAGAGTTGTACGACCCGTCGAAGATGCCGGGCGACTTGAAGGCTGCTCATGATCGAAACGACGAAATGCTCGAACGCATCTACATCGGCCGCCGCTTCAAAAACGACACCGAACGGCTCGAAACGCTGTTCTCGATGTATACCGAGATGACGGCCAAGGGAGCGGCCAACGCATGAGCGAGCTTGAAAAAAACACACTGACTCCCCTCCCCCCGCTGCGGGGAGAGGGGCCGGGGGTGAGGGGCTTCGGCGCGCAACCCAGCGCACCAGCCCCCTCACCCCCAACCCCTCTCCCCCACGAAGCGTGTGGGAGAGGGGAGCCTGGATCGAATCGGATCGGGAGGGGAATTTCGGGATGAGCGACCTGATTCTCTACACGTCCGAAGACGGCGAGAGTCGGCTGCAACTGCGGGTCGACGGGGCGACCATTTGGCTGAGCCAAGCCGAGATCGCCGAGTTGTTTCAGACGACGAAGCAAAATGTCTCGCTGCACGCCAAGAACATCCTGGAAGACGGCGAATTGCGGGCCGATTCAGTTGTCAAGGATTCCTTGACAACTGCCGCGAGTTGCATCGCAACTGTCAAGGAATCCTTGACAGTTCAATTCCGCATGAATTCCAAAACCACGCTGGCTCCCCTCGCCCCGCTTCGGGGAGAGGGGTTGGGGGTGAGGGGCCTACCACACTCAACCAATAACCGACAATCTATCCATGACAATCAATCACAAACCAGAACGCGATCCTGAACGCATCGAGTTTGCTCGTGAACAACGCCAAACCGCCAACGAGTTCGCTCGAGATATGTGGCAGCTTGTGCGCGGACGTCGATTGCTGGGGGAAAAGTTCCGCCGTGAGCATCCGGTTGGGCCTTACACGTTGGATTTCGTTTGCTTGGATTTGATGCTGGATTTGGAGATCGATGGGAAGGATCACTTGACGGAGGAAGGGCGGTCGCGGGATGCGAGACGGGACGCCTATTTGAAATCGCTTGAGTTTGAAGTATTGCGCATAGAAGGGTTTCGGTTGACGCAGCATTTGCACTCGGTGCGATGCGAGATTGAAGAGGTAGTGCGGAGGTTGCGCATGGAAAGCCCCTCACCCCCGACCCCTCTCCCCGAAGCGGGGAGAGGGGAGACAGAATTATTAAGGAAAACCAATGAACCAAAAACCTAGCAAACTCATGCCGGGGATCAGCGTCGATTACTCTGGCGACGGGCGCAGCACGCGGTCGAACGACATGGGCATGCGGCCGATGCAGCAACGTGTCTGGCAATTTCGCGGCGAGCAATACTTGCTGCTGAAGTCACCGCCGGCCTCGGGCAAGAGTCGGGCGTTGATGTTCGTTGCGCTCGACAAACTGCACCGCCAAGGTTTGAAGCAAGCAATCGTCGTTGTGCCGGAGAAGTCAATCGGCGCGAGCTTTGCTGACACATCGCTGAAAGAGCATGGTTTCTTCACCGACTGGGATGTCTCGCCGAGATGGAACTTGTGCAACGCACCGGGTACCGATGGAGGTAAGGTCGACGCGGTGGGGCGGTTTCTGGCGGCCAGCCCTCCCCTCGCTGATGCTCGGCCGTCCCAAGGGGAGGATGAACCCAATCGCATACTCGTTTGCACGCACGCGACATTTCGTCTCGCGTTTGAAAAGTTCGGCGTGGAAGCGTTCGATGATCGCGTAATCGCGGTCGATGAATTCCACCACGTTTCGGTCCATGAAGACAACCGGCTGGGCGAGTACGTGCGTCAACTGATCGAACGTGACAAGGCTCACTTGATCGCGATGACGGGCAGCTACTTCCGCGGTGACGCTGCTGCGGTATTGATGCCTGAGGACGAACGCCGCTTTGAAACGGTAACGTACACGTACTACGAGCAACTCGGTGGCTACAAGTACCTCAAGAAGCTGGACATCGGTTACTACTTCTATTCGGGCAGCTACGTCGACGACTTGCCCAAGGTGCTCGACGAAAACGAAAAGACGATCATTCATATTCCCAACGTGAACAGCCGCGAAAGCACGCAGGACAAGCACAAAGAGGTCGAGCACATTCTGGAAACGCTCGGGGAGTGGCAGGGCACGGATGAGACGACGGGTTTCCAGTTGGTGAAAACATCGACCGGCCGGGTGTTGCGGATCGCCGATCTTGTCGACGATGAACCGATTAAACGGGAAAGGGTCGCCAGTTCGCTGCGTGATCCCGCTGGTCGCGAGGACCGTGATCACGTTGACATCATCATCGCGCTGGGCATGGCGAAGGAAGGTTTTGACTGGATCTGGTGCGAACACGCACTGACGATTGGTTATCGAAGCAGTTTGACGGAGATCGTGCAAATTATTGGTCGTGCGACTCGGGACTCGCCGGGCAAGACGCGGGCACGCTTCACGAATTTGATCGCTGAGCCTGACGCTGGTGAACAAGCTGTTACCGAAGCGGTCAACGATACGTTGAAGGCGATCGCGGCGAGCTTGCTGATGGAGCAGGTATTGGCTCCACGATTTGAGTTTCGCCCGAAGAAGCCATCTAATCCGGAGACTGGAGCCAGCGGGCAGCAGGAAGGGTTTGACTACGGGCCCGATGGCTACGACGACGATGGCTGCAACGTCGGTGTCAACGCTGCGACGGGCGAGGTGCAAGTCGAGATTAACGGGCTGGCGGAACCCGAGAGCGAAGAGGCGACAAGGATTTGCCAGGAAGACCTCAATGAGGTCATTGCAAGCTTCGTCCAGGATACGCGAACGGTCCAGGATGGTTTGTTCAATTACGACATGCCGCCGCAGGAAACGACGCAGCAAAAGATGGGCAAGATCATCCGCGACAAGTACCCGGATCTTTCTGAGCAGGATCAGGAAGCGATTCGCCAACGAGCGGTGGCCGCGTTGAATTTGATCCAACAGGGCGGGCAGCGTGTGACTGGCGGCGGTAACGACGGCCGTTCGTCGTCCAGTACCGCGTTGATTGATGGCATTCGTCGCTACGTGACCGACGTTCGCGATTTGAATGTTGACTTGATCGACTCGATTAACCCGTTCGGGGAGGCATACAACATCCTGGCCAAGACGATGAACGAAGATCGGCTGCGTCAGGTGCAATCGGCGATCGCGGGCCGGCGAGTGCAGTTGTCGCCCGAGGAGGCTCGTGACTTGGCGAAACGTGCGTTAAAGTTCAAGCAGCAGCGAGGCAGACTGCCGTCGCTTACCAGCCAAGACGCTTGGGAACGACGGATGGCCGAGGGCATCGCATACTTAGCTCGCATGAAACAGGAGAGGTCCAGTGGGTAAGAAAAAATCTGCCACCGCCGGGTTCACCGACGACGACGATGCGTTGCTCGCCGAGCTGGGCGTTGAAACGGAAGTGAAGAAGGCTCAAACCTACACGCCCAAACAAGAACGGATCATCGCCGGGTTCGAGGACATTCAGCGTTTTGCGCGCGAGCATGACCGAACACCTCAGCACGGTGACAACCACGACATCTTCGAGCGATTGTATGCGGTGCGGCTGGACCGAATCTTGGCCGACGCGGAGTGTTTGGAATTGCTGCGGCCAATGGACGAAGACGATTTGTTGACCGATCGCGTTTCCGAGCCTGGCGAAGACTACGAGGTCAGCAGTGATGATGAACTGCTGGAGGCGTTGGGGGTCGGGCCAGTCGACGACGATATCACGACGATGAAGCACGTCCGGAGGGCATCGCAACGAAACGCGGATCGTACGTCGCCCGACGAGGTCGCTCAACGCAAACCTTGTGAGGACTTCGATGATTTCCGACCCGAGTTCGACGCGGTCCAGGCCGACATCGAAACAGGCCGGCAAACGACGGAACTTTACCGGACCAGCACCCGAACGAAGATCGGTAAGGGCGATTGGTTTATTGTCGACGGCCAAAAAGCATTGGTCGCTGACGCTGATCAGTGGTTCATGCCTGAGCCGAACAAGCTAGGACAGAAGGTGGAGCGAGATCGTCGCTTGCGAGTGATTTTCGATAATGCAACCGAATCGGATTTGCTGTTGCGTTCGCTTCGTCGGGCGCTGCAAAAAGACGAGGCAAGCCGGCGAATCGTTCCACCGCAACCAGAAATCGACGAGGACTATACCGACGTCGGCCCGCTGTTTTCCGACTCGGCTGATGACGATGACGCGGCATCGGGCACGATCTACGTCGCACGCAGCCTATCTGGTGACGCGTTCATCCGAGAGAACCGCGAAGTCTTGCACAAGATCGGCGTCACCGGCGGCGATCCGGCAGTGCGTATCTCAGGAGCTAAAAAGGACCCGACGTTTCTGTTGGCCGAAGCTGAAATGGTGGCAACGTACAAGCTAGCGAATATCAACCGCAAAGCCCTCGAACAAATGCTACACAAATTCTTCGCCAAGGCCCGTCTCGACGTCGCCCTCGCTGACCGCTTCGGCGACAAGGTCCATCCGCGAGAATGGTTTCTCGTGCCGCTGCCGGTCGTCGCCGAAGTCGTAGACCGGATCAGGGACGGGACGATCGGACAGCACCGCTATGATCCAGGAACGGCAACGCTGCAACCGCGAAAGTGACTGGACAGCGATCCTTTTGTGAGCGACAAGGCGTTAGCCACGGTTCTTTGCGGTTTCCACCGGCGGCTAGCGCCTTGCCGCTCACTGGATTGGATCCCGGTATTGCTGTGTGGACTTAATAATAGCTATTCCGTCCATTCGGAATAGCTCATAAGCAGGTTTGGGAAACTGTTTCGGTTTATTAAGCAACTTTGGGTAATTCATTCCGCATAACGGAGTGCCACGTTTTCATAACCCGACGCGTTAGCGAGGGATGGCGGCGTGGATCCCTCGCTTACGCGTCGGGTTATGATTGTCGATTTCACCGCAATATTTCCCAGTATCTGCTTAGTGAATGCAAAAGTGCTTCTACGGTGTTAGGCTCAACAACCTGCCATCTTCCGTTGCCACTTTCAGCGCGTTTCCATCCACTGTCATTTGCGTAATCTTCGAGCTTTCCTCCTGTTGACGCAACAAGTTTCCTTTCGCATCGAAGGCATAGATATTGCCTTTTCGCGTTCCAACCACAACTGCCATCTCTGATTGCACTGGCATTGTGACAATCGCTGTGGCGGCATCGCCCAGTTGACGCAACCATCGCAATTCCCCAGCGGCGTCAAAACAATAGATATATCCGTTGTCGGAGGTAGCCAATATTTCGTCGATACTATCGCCATCCAAATCCGCAGTGACGACGTGTCGCACTTCGTCACCCGTGTCATATTGCATGCGTTCTTTACCCTCGGAATCGGTGTAATACAGGGTGCCATCACCACCTCCGAAAATGACGCCGCGCGTTTTATTGCCGTCAAAATTTCCGGTGGCAATGTCATAGCAAATGGGTGCCTTAAAACGCCGTCCCCATAATCTCTTGCCGTCGTGGCTGAGCGCCCAGGCGGTGTAATAGTGTGTTCCTGCAAGCACCTCCTTTTTGCCATCGCCATCTAAGTCAGCAATAGCACCCGATCTGGATGGATGCACCGTTTCGTATTGCCACAGTTCCTTTCCGGCGCCGTTATAGACGTAGAAACGCCAGTTCTGGCTACCAATGACCACTTCATCTTTACCATCACCATCGAGATCACCCATGCGCACTAAATTCACATAAGGTTGCACACGATAAAACGACAACTTCTGGCTCCATAACTCTTTACCGCTGGCATCAAGCAGCGTCGTCTTTCCATCTTGGCGGGCAATGGCGATTTCATCGATACCGTCTCCCTCCACCTCGCCAGCTGTCACATCGTTGAGCTGCGTGGGAAACACCTTGCTCCATAACACTTCACCCTGCGGCGAAATCGCCATCAAATTACCTTCCGCTGTGGACGCCAAAAGTACTTTTGGCGCGTCCTTCTTCAATTGCGCGGTCGTCAGCTTGGTGCAGGTGAAAGCAGCGGGACTAAGACTCCAAGCGGTTTGAAACGCCGCCGCCTTATATTCCGGTTCTAGATTCGCAATGGGCGGAGCAAGAGCGACTTTATCTCCGGAGGCGTTCGCTTCAAAAGTACTTTTAGAAGGTTCATTGGTCCGTGATTCCGAAAATACCGTTTTGCCTGGCGTGTTTAGCAGTTCGACGCTGTCGTCTTTCAGTTGCACTTGGAGCGTTTGATCTCCCGTATTCAATCGCACGCCTTCATAGCCTTTCAAGAAATCCATTTCCCAGGCGTTTGCCTCACCGTCTGGCTTGCCCTGAAAAACCGTAGCAAATAAATAATGTTGCCCTTTTTCCAAACGCATCCTTGCCGTGGCGTCCATCGAACGTACCACCGGATCCGCGTTTTTATATCCCGCCCAATTTCTGCCGCCTAATTCTGCATTATTAATGAGTTGCAACTTGGGTCCCTTGGCAACCTGAACCCACATCGAAGGACCTTTTTGGGTGAGGAACATTCCATCCTCCGTCAATTCCGCGGCACCAATGCCATGCCACAACAGACGACATTGAAATTCACCACTTTCCTGCGCTGTCACTTTATCCAGCACCATAAACGCCTTTTTATCTTTGAGCCAAATGACGTAGCGGTCCCAATCCGCACCTGAATAATTGGCGAGTTGCGTATGGCTGTAACCGTAGTTCTCCGCGTCTCCATATCCCAGCAGCGCCGCGTAGGCTGGTAATTCGGACGCTCCGCCATCTCGCAAAATCTGCAGGGAATTGTGATACTTCACTTGAGATTTAAAATAATCGTTATCCGCCAGCCAAATGCGATCAAACTGTGTCAGTTGCTCCACACTGTTACCATCACGATGACCATGACCGCCGTTATTGAGGCCGTCCAGCAACAGATAAGGCGAATTCACATCGAACGAATCACGGAATGATACTTTGTCGAAAAGCTGATCGTCTGCCGGTCTGGGATCGACAGGAAAGGTGTTCACATACGCCGGTTCCAGTGGCCACATCTTCACACCATCAAATCCAGATGGAGACTGCACCGGAGCGGCGCGTTGGAAATTGTAGAGCCGGAACGAATTACGCCCCGTCTGTTTGAGCGTACTCGCCCATAAAGCGGCCTTGTTTCCAGTTGCGTAGGCCACCGCATTCAAGACAGTCTGTTCCGAAGTCGAGCCCGTCCACGCCCCCGTGTCACCATAGGGAACCTGGTAACCGAGGTTGTTCATAGTGGCAATGCAATAGTCGGACATGCGTTCCGCATTGCCATTATCAAAAACGGTAAAATCGGGACGCGCTAAAGCGTAGCGCATGACATGGCCATCGGTGAGCCATTGATAGGTATTACAGTCTTCGTAACATTTAAAGAAATTTTGCTGATTTCCAAAAACGCGCTCCGCCTTCGCCAGCCATCTCCCGCCCTCCACTGCATCAGGATAGCCCTCAGAGAAATATAAGCCCGCGCGCAAAACCCCCAATGTCGGAAATGTTTGGTGGTTGAACGCAACGCGTCCGGGCGTCATTCTGGCTTTTACCACCACCGCTTCGCGCAGCCAGCGAGCCATGTTCCGCGTGACCCGCAACCGTTCAGCATCTGTCAGAGCAAGGTCCTCCTCCATGTTATCCCAACCACTGACGACTTCATAGGATGGGAAATCACTATCGAATCCCCACATGCCGCCACCCATTTGGCTAGGGTCCTTGACCGCGCTTTTAGCATACATGTCCCACAGCGCCACATACAGTTTGGCCTCGTCGCTATTGCCTGAGAGTTGATATCGCAGCGCGGTGTCTCTTAGCAAGCCGGCAATCGACGTGTGTCTGCCGGTATCCAAGATTTCTTGACCGCGTTTTAATCCCACCGCGACAGTGTTGGGATTCTTCTTTTCGATCCATCGATGGCGACGCAGGAATTCCGCGCCATATTTGGCATCTTGAAACTTGGGGAACGAAAGTACTCTTTCAGTAAAATTACTTTTACTGATCTTTTGCACAAAGGCATCCGCGGCTAATCGAAGCCCAGCGTCATCGGAGGCACCAACGACAATCGCGCCATGTCCATTACCAAATGGATCATGCACCGTTTGCAATAGATAGCCTGCGGGACCTGGACAAATGGCATCAACCGGTGTGAATCGACGCGAGTATAAAAGCAACATCGCGGGATTATCGAAAACATTTCCAAGTAAAATCACATTCTCGTTGAATTCGCGATCTGCTGTCGTGCCCGGACGCATTTTCAACGAAACCCCCGTTTTCTCCTGGACAGCTTTTACAATCTGAGTAGCAGTACTTCTGCCCACGGCAGAATCGGGATACAAAACCGTGGCGAAGTTATTGTTGTTCACAACCGGTATCGTACGCATCAGTTTCTTGGGCGCCGTCACGTCATCAAGCCCAACAGCCGGTGGCAACGTGTGCAGGTTACTGATCTGCAAATCGAGGGGCGCGTGTTCCTTTCTTGTGCCGATGATGAATTCAATACGATCAATGTTGGTAGGATGCCGGTTTTCAACAACGGCCGGTTCCGGCGTCAGACTGTTGTCACGCCCATTTTCCTGAAAGCGAAACGTTTTCCAGTCAGTAGTTAGTTCGCCCGTCCAAGAGGAGAATGACAAGCTCGGCTTCTTTTCATCCTTATTATAAGCTCGCACGTAAAGAGCCAACGTGTTCTCCGGTTGAGTGGAACGCGCATCGATGGCAATTTGTTTATTCGTCAGATCCAAGGTTTTTCCGAGCGACACCATGATGCCAAAATATTGGCTGCCGCTTGCATTGGAGCTTTTGACACTGCTAGCCGCAGAAAGCTCCACAGCCCCGTCACCATGAGTGCCACTGGGGATCACTTTGAGCTTGGAGTTGGTAGAACCACCCATGCTATGTTTGATTCCGTCAAGGCTATTCAAGGAAAGTACTTTTCCATGCTGTGCGAGCGCCTGCGGCAACCTTGCAGTTGCCAAGCACGCCGTCACCAACAAGCAACTAAATAACTTCGCTATTTTTATGTTCATCATCAATGCTATCTTTTCTGCTCGATCCCGAATGATTCGCCACGAACATCTGAGGTGAAGAGCCCCAACGCGATGGGCAAGGTATAACGTAACTCCGCTTGAGCCACAATTCAATCGTTAGGGCAACGTTCAAGCCAGCAATCACCGAGTTACTTCCAGCGCAGGCGCGTTCGGCTGCTGGAAAATTCCGGTTCAGGCAATACCTTGCTGGCGAGGGGGGAGGGCTGACTCGCCAGCGAAGTTTGCTGCCATCGCTTCGATCAAGAATTGCTGTGCATTTCGGTTTTGCAAGCGGCAGGTTCACTCTTGGCAGAACAACAGATCGGTCTCGAAGAATTTCTCTCACAGCGACCGGGATTGTGGAGGAAAGGCGAGGCTCGTCCGATACGCGAGCCGAAGCCAATGCGTACGCGTGACTACCGAACTCGCCCCGATCGATTTGAAGGCGACTGGACGACAGTCCTTGGTAGCTTGAAAAAGAGCCAGACGCAGCGCCTCGTCGCTGCGTGCAAGTGGCTTGCTGACGACCTGGGCATGACCGGAAAACCGGCAGCCCGGCAGGAACCGGCGCCGATGGTCCGGTCGATCCGACTGGAACCCGTGCCAGACGTTGCGTCGGACACATTCGGCGAACTTGCCGAGCGTTGCTTTTTCTGCAATGCGCCTCGAGAGATGGCACGCGAGGGTGCGGAAACGGTGGTCACCCGGTACACGCCCGAGGCGAACGTCTTGACGACATTCTTCAAGCGGCTTGACCGGGCGGGTTTGACGCGGTGGCCCGATGCGTTTCAGAACCTACGCCGAAGCCGCGAAACGGAATTGATGGCCGTGCTTCCGATTAAGGACGTTGGATTGTGGATAGGCAATAGCGTCCCAGTGGCGATGCGGCGCTACGCAATGGCGATGGAAGATTCGTTTAGCCGGGCGGTCATGGAAGGGGCGATTGAGGTGTCAAGAAAAACACCCCACTCGATGCCGCTAAATAGCAATCACGGGCAATCAGCGGAACGACCGGATGCGGAAAAACCACGAAAAAACCCGCCTCTGATTCTCACGGAGGCGGGTTTCAGCTACCCCGCTAGGACTCGAACCTAGAATGGCTGGACCAAAACCAGCTGTGTTGCCAATTACACCACGGGGTAGTGATGGCGAGGAATTGCTGTGAATTCCTCGTGGTGGGGGAGTTTAGCATTCGGGTGCGAGTTTCTAAAGAGGACTCTGGCAGTTTCTGGGCCGTTGGTTGGAAATTTTTCCATTTGATTGCGATTTTGCCGGATTCTGGCACGGCTAGCTCATCAACGCCGTCACCGCCTGGCCTTTGACTAGCTCGCGGGGTTGGTCGAGCAAGTAGCTCTGGCCGAACGTGTTGCGTCCATACGCATCTCGCAACACTTCCTCTCGTCGCGTGAACTGAGGTCGTCGGTGCGGATGCGATCCATTTTGTCCATCGACATGTCATCGCCGCTGGGGTAGAGCGTGTAGGGATCGAAGGCTTTGCCCAAAAAGCCTGCCGTACCGCCTTTGCCGATCACGTTGGATTCCTGCAGCGGTCGCGGCAGCATCACGAACGGCAGCATCGGTTCGTCGATCGACCGCATCTTGACGATGTTGCTGCCGAAATTTGGGAAGTCCTTGGGTGAGGGTGGTTCGAGTTGTCCCGACGGGCTGACTTTGTCGGTCGTGTACCCGGTCATCATCTGATAGATCGCCGCGGTATGATTGAACAAACCGTTGGGCGTGTAGGACATCGAACGCACCGTGTTGAAGCGGTCGTTGATCTGGCTCAGCCGCGGCAAATTTTCGGTGAACTTCACGCCCAGGATTTTCGTGCTGATCGGTGCGAACTGACTGCGTACGTTATCGGGCAAGTGCTCTTTGGGATCCCAGAGATCGAGCTGGCTCGGGCCGCCTTGCAGGTACACCATGATGATCGATTTGGCACCGTTCCAACCGGGACCACCCGATTTCTCAGCCGCGTTCGACTCAGCGTTCGCGGACTGCAGTCGCAACAATTGTGGTAGCGATAGACCGAGCATCCCGGCGCCACCAACGCGCAGAAAACTGCGCCGCGTCGATCCGAGCTGAGGATCACAGAGATCTTTGCCGGCCGAGCCTTTGAATGACAACATGGGAGTTCCTTTTTTGAGCTACTAGCTACTAGCTACTAGCTACTAGCTTCTGGGAAGTGGGAAGTGGGAAGGAAATAACAAAAGCTAGCAGCTAATAGCTAATAGCTAATAGCTTCCTCAATGATTGAACAGGAATGCGGACGAGTTGATCAGCGCCCACACGAGGTCTTAGGTAGCGGTCAACCGTCCGTGTTCTCGTTGCGTTTCACTGCGTTGAACGTTCTCGCGGAGCGTGATCAAGCCTGCATCCTCAGCCGTGGTTGCTGCGAGGCGTTGGTGCCGAGCCTGCAAGGCGACGAGTTTCTCGTCCGCCGGGAGCGGTTTGCTGGCGACGGCAACTTGTGCTTGCGCCACCTGGATACTTCCACTTTGAGCTTGGACATAATCACGGAGTAGCTTCGTTTGAGCTTCCGTGCCGTGCTGCGGCGGCGCCGTGGATGCGATCGCGAGCGTTTCGGTCGTGCTCAGGGGAATGTCACCTGGATGCGTCGTCAGGCTAATCCGGAAACGGCCCAATAGGTGATTCGCTGCCGGGTGGTTCTGGGCGATGACAAAACGCAGACGTGTTTCTGAATCCTCAACCGTTGGCACCTCATCGGCGAATTGGAACGTTGCCCAGTGATCTTGAGGCAGTTTAGGTGAAACCGCCCAACCGTTCTGATTGCCGGAGTTGCCGTCAAAGGTGAGATCGAGGGAAAATCCAGGCTGCAAGAAGTCCGCCTTACCGCCCGCAATCTTCACCACGGGAAGCGTTTCCGGGAGCGCGTTCGAGTCCGTTCCAGCATGGACGGTGATTTCGGTAACGACAAAGTTCCCGTTGGGCGGCAATCCTGGGCCACCGCCGGGAAGCGATTCATCCGCAATGGCTTCCACACGAAAGCCGGTGATGTGCTTCAGCTCGGTTTCAAAATCAAGTGTGTAAGTGGCTTGGTTCGCCTTTCCAAGAACAACTGCGTCGTGTTCTCCATCGTCTCCTTGGGTGTCCGCTAGGAATTCGCGAACGGCCTCGCTCGTTGGAGGCAGTCCCGTGAGGTCCAAGTGAATCCGTCTGAAAAATGTGGCGTCATCAGCAATTTAGCGGCGGGTTCTGCCTCGGTCAAGCAAAAAGGCGCATGCGCAACCGAGACGTGCGGCCGTCATTCCGATCGTCCAAGCCGAATTTCTCGCCAGCGAGAGGGGACGTAACGGCCTGTTCCAACACCGCCTCACACTATCTAGGAACATCCAGATAGGACTGCGATCTAGTCGTTCTCGGGCCATCCGTTTTTCAAGATGTTTTTCATCGCCGCCAAGGTTTGTTTGCTGACGTGGTGTTCGATGCCTTCGCTATCGGTCGCCGCGACGTGCTCGCTAACGCCGAGTTTCCGCAGGAAGGATTCGACGATCTCGTGGCGTTGCCGCGACTTCACGGCTAGTCGCCGGCCCGCGGCGGTCAATTCGATCGGCTGATAAGGCTCGGTATGGACCAAGCCATCACGTTGCAGTCGCGAGATGGTGTTGTTGACCGTCGCATGCGTCACTTCGAAATGACCCACTAAATCCACCGCGCGGCAGACGCCTGACTTCTTGATCGCGTCCGCGATCGCTTCGACATAGTCCTCGGCCACTTCACTGGCATGATCGAGTCGGGTTCGTTGATGACTGGGGATGGACATGGTGCTGCGAGATCCATTTCGAATTAGCGATCGGGGCGGAATAGAATATTCGATAGCCCATCATCGCGGAAGTTTGCATATGCACCACGCCCATATTTTTGAAGTCCTGATCCCTAATCACTCAGGTCCTTCGTCAGTTTCGCCAGTTTCGCGAGCGTCTTGGGGCTGACGTGGTGCTCGATCCCCTCCGCGTCGTGCGCCGCGGTCGCTTCGTCAACGCCAATCGCCAGCAAAAAGTCTTGGACGATTTGATGTCGCTTGCGAGATTGAACCGCCAACCGTTTTCCCTTCGCTGTCAGACGAATCGGACGATAGGGCTCGGTCTCGAGCAACCCCTCCACAACGAGTCGCGAGACGATGCGCGTCACGGTAACGTGGCTGACGCCGAAGAACGCGGCCAGATCGACGACGCGGCATTCGTCCTTGCGAGACAAAATATCGTCAACCGCTTCGACGTAATCCTCGGCCTTCTCGCGGGAGTGGTCGCGGCGTGTACGCTCGTGCGATTGCGGACCATGAAATTGTTGCGATTTTTCGTTGCTGGTGCTCATGTGGGCGAGATCCGAAGGTTCTGAAGGCGACGGGTGTCATTCCGGTCCGCAGTTTGAGCACCAACGTAAAACAATCCCGCGATCAGCCCTCGGCAACACACGGTAAATCGGACGCCAAAGCCGATCATGCCCCATCGCCATGCTGGAATCCCACGCGACGGGGGCTGTGACGGATACATCGGACGGCTTGGATCTTGGTAACGTTGCACGGCACTGCCAAATTGAAAAGTAACGAACCCGTCCCTTGAGCTGAGTTTGCCCACCAATATAACGCAAACACCATCACGCGCCTCCATTGTCGACAGAGGTTTGGGATTTCGCCACTTCACTGGGGGTAGGGAAAATGGATTCGGCTGGTTTCGATTCAAGCGGATCGCGAATCTTGACCGCGAGTGCTCATGGCGGTCGAACATCGGCAAGAAGTCTCGGCGTGGCCCTGGACCAGAAGTGTAGCAATAGCTACTTTAGGACGGGTCCAGCCCAGGCTATGTGAATGCCTGGGCAACCGTTTCGCCGGGTTCCAGTGTGATTGAGGAACCTCTTGGAGTTCATTTTCTGATGCAGCATCTCTTTCTTACTGTTCTTCTCGTTCCAGCATTGGTGCTCGCGGGACTCGCGGCGGGCTGCAACACGTCCAATAGTCCCGGCTCGACGTCGAAAACTGGAGCCTCATCGCTCACCGTCGATCCCGACAAGCCGATCGCTGTGACGGCGACGGTCGGGATGGTGGGGGACTTGGTGCGGGCCGTCGGTGGTAACCGCGTCGATGTGAAGCAGATCATGGGTGCCGGCGTCGATCCGCATTTGTACAAGGCGACTCGCGATGATGTGCAGATAATAATGACTGCGGACGTGATCTTCTATTCCGGCTTGATGCTCGAAGGCAAAATGACCGACACGCTGATCAAGATGGCTCGCGGCAAGCCGGTCATTGGCATCACCGAGGCGCTTGACGAAGAGACACTGCTCGCGCCTGCGGACTTCGCCGGGCACTACGATCCGCACGTGTGGATGGACGTCGCGGCTTGGTCGAAATGCGTCGACGTGATCGCGGACGAATTGTCGGCCATCGATCCGCCCTCGGAAGCGGGCTATCACGAGCGAGCCAAGGAGTTGAGAGCTGAGCTGGCGAAGCTGAACGAATATGGCAAACGTGTGATCGCGACGGTCCCAGAGGATAGTCGTGTGTTGGTGACGTCTCATGACGCATTCAACTACCTCGGTCGCGCCTATGGGTTGGAGGTGATGGGCGTCCAGGGAATCTCGACTGAATCCGAAGCCGGATTGCAGCGAATCAATGAGTTGGTCGACCTGCTCGTTGACAAGAAGGTGAGGTCGGTGTTTGTCGAGAGCAGCGTGCCACGCAAGAACATTGACTCCCTCGTCGAAGGTGCCAAGTCTCGTGGTCATGAGGTCAAGGTTGGTGATCAAGAATTGTTCAGCGATGCGATGGGCACGCCCGGTACTTACGAAGGGACTTACATTGGCATGCTCGATCACAACATCACGCTCGTCGCCCGTGGTTTGGGTGGCGAGGCTCCCGAAAATGGCTTTCAAGGCAAACTCAATCAATGAGCCTCGCAATAGAATCTTCTGCCTCGCCCAGCAGCGACGCATCAATCGCTCTTTCTGTCGATGACTTAACGGTCGCTTATCACCGCAAGCCGGTGATTTGGGACGTGGCGCTCGATCTTCCAGCGGGATCCCTGATCGGTATCATTGGTCCCAACGGTGCGGGCAAGAGCACGTTGCTCAAGGCGGTCATGAACTTGGTGCCGCGTGCATCGGGCCGCGTCAAAGTGTTCGGCGAATCGTATCGCGCCAATCGTCACCGGGTTGGCTACGTGCCGCAGCGTGAGAGTGTCGACTGGGACTTTCCCGTCGATGCGCTCGACGTGGTGACGATGGGTTTGTACAGCAGGATCGGATGGTGTCTGCCTGTCCGCAAGAGGCATCGTGAAGCCGGCATGGAAGCACTCCGCCGGGTAGGCATCGCCGATCTTGCTCATCGTCAAATCAGCCAACTTTCGGGCGGCCAGCAACAACGCACGTTTTTGGCACGCGCGTTGGTCCAGGATGCCGATCTTTATTTAATGGATGAACCGTTCGCAGCGGTGGACGCGTCGACGGAAAAGGCGATCGTTGAGTTGTTGCGAGAGTTGAAGTCGCGTGGCAAGACAGTGGTCGTGATTCACCATGACCTGCAATCGGTGCCGGAGTATTTTGATTACGCGGTGTTGCTTAATATGCGAGTGGTGGCGCACGGCCCGATCGAGACCGTGTTCACATCGGAGAATTTGCAAAAAACCTACGGCGGTCGACTGACCCTGCTCGACGAGGTTAGCGAGGCGATGCGTCGCCGGGAGCGGTCGTTGTGAATCGCGAAAAGTACGCCGTGGTTTCCAAGACTTCACCCTCCCCAGACGAAGTCAGGGGAGGGTCGAACCGAGCGAAGCAAGGTTCGGGGAGGGGCGTCCACGATGGATTTCGAACTCAAGTCGCGAGGTTAACCCTCCCCGGAAACCTCGCTGAACGCTCGTTTTCCGGCCCTCCCCGCTTCGCCGGGAGGGTGGAAACGGCAGGGCTAGGTAAACTGCTGGGCCTTCGGCTCGCAAGCTTTGCGATATCTGTCTTTGCATTTCTAGTCATCGTTGCGATCCCGTCAGTCGCCTCCGCCGCGTCGTCCACCCGTTCAATCACCGACCGGAGTGTGAACTGGCCGACCGCCGCTCAGTGGCAGCGCGTCCTGTTCTTGGAAGACTACAACACGCGTGTGGTTTTATTCGGCGTCGCCGTGTTAGGAGCGGCAGGCGGATTGGTTGGCAGTTTTACTCTACTGCGCAAGCGTGCGTTGCTCGCCGATGCACTGTCACATGCCAGTTGGCCTGGAATTGGACTGGCATTCATGATTGCCAGCGTGATGGGAATGAACGCGAAGTCGCTGCCGGTTCTGCTCTTTGGTGCAACCGTCACCGGATTGCTCGGTGTCGGTGTCGTTCTGATCGTCCGATCGAAAACTCGATTGAAGGAAGATGCGGCGCTCGGGATCGCGTTGAGCGTGTTCTTCGGTGCCGGAATGTCGTTGCTCGGAGTGGTGCAGCAGATGGAAACCGGACAGGCTGCCGGCTTGGAAGGTTTCATCTATGGCAAAACCGCTTCGATGAACTGGAACGATGCGCAACTGATCACGATGGCTTCGCTGTTTGCCATCCTGTGCTGCATGTTGTTGTTCAAAGAGTTCAAACTATTATGTTTTGATGAGAGCTTTGCGGGCTCACGGGGCGTGCCCGTCCTGGCATTGGACCTTGCACTGATGTCACTAGTGGTGTTGGTGACCATCGTCGGCCTGCAGGCGGTCGGCTTGATCTTGGTAGTCGCGATATTCGTTATCCCCGCTGCGGCAGCCCGTTTCTGGACGGAGAAGATGTGGGTCGTTGCCTGGTTGTCGGCGCTGCTGGGCGGTGCAGGCGGAGTGATCGGCGGGGCGGCAAGTGCCGTTTTTCCGCGGCTTCCTTCCGGAGCGATGATCGTGCTCGCGTCGACGACGTTATTTATCTTCAGCATGTTTTTTGGTTCGGCGCGAGGCGTGACGATCCGCTGGCTGCGACGAGCGAACGTGAACCGGCGTATTCGCAGTCACCATTTGCTGCGCGGTCTCTATGAGCTTCTTGAGCTGGATGAGTCGAGTTCGAGAAAGGGGCGTGCGGGGATGATGCCAGCCTCGGTGCCGCTGGATCAATTACTCGCGATCCGAAGCTGGTCACGAAGCCAGTTGCGTCGGACGATTGGAGTGGCCCAGCGAGATGGGTTGGTCAATCGCCAAGACGATGAGGTTGGATTGACGCTGGCAGGCGTTGCTCAAGCTGCTCGTCTCACACGCGAACATCGCCTGTGGGAACTGTATTTGATCACTCACGCCGATACGGCCCCGAGCCGCGTGGACCGAGACGCTGATCGCATCGAACATGTGCTGGAGCCGGAACTGATCGACGAACTCGAGCGACTTCTCGAACAGCAACCCGTTCAAATTCCTGTCCCACCGAATCCGCACGCGGCGTTGCCCGAGGGAGCACAATCATGACTTGGAATTGGCAGTTGGACGGATGGATTATTGCGGCCGGGGTGTTGTGCGCGGTCGCATCAGCATTGGTTGGTAATTTTTTAGTGTTGCGTCGCTTGAGCATGTTGGGCGACGCGGTCTCGCATGCGGTGCTGCCGGGTTTGGCTGTCGCTTTTTTTATCAGTAATAGCCGCAGCAGTCTGCCAATGTTTCTGGGCGCGGTGATTGTCGGTGTGCTGACGGCATTGTTTACCGAGTGGATTCGCGGGGTGGGCAAGGTCGACGAGGGGGCGTCGATGGGCGTGGTGTTCACGTCGCTATTCGCGGTGAGGTTGATCATGATCGTGCAAGCGGCGGACAAAGTCGACTTGGACGCGGGCTGCGTGCTCTATGGTGCGATTGAAATGACGCCGCTGGATACGTTGACATTATTTGGGTTCACCCTCCCGCGCGCCGTGTTGGTGTTGGGAGTGATTACGTTGGTGAATCTGCTGTTTGTAGTGATCTTTTTTAAGGAGCTGAAACTGAGTTCCTTCGACCCGTCGCTAGCGACGTCGATGGGATTTTCATCCGCGATCATGCACTACGCGCTGATGGTGCTGGTGGCGGTGACAGCCGTGGCGAGCTTTGAGAGCGTCGGTAACGTTTTGGTCGTGGCAATGTTCATCGTGCCACCGGCGACGGCTTATCTACTGACTGATCGGCTCGGCGTGATGATCGTTCTTTCAGCGATCATCGGTGCCGTCGGCGCGGCCAGTGGGCATGTTGCCGCCGTGATCGTGCCGACTTGGTTCGGTTATCGAAGTACGACAACCGCAGGCATGATGGCGGTGATGGTCGGCGTGCTGTTCGCGATCGCGCTATTGTTTTCGCCACACCAAGGCATCGTGGTGAAATTCGTGCGACGTCGGATCTTGTCGCTGAGCATTTTAGCGGATGATATCGTGGGCCTGCTCTACCGCGACGAGGAACGTCAGCACGAAAGCCAACGATTGCATGGTTCTGGATCGCCAACGAGCCCGCAAACAATCGCGGGCCAGCTTTTAGCGTCTCGCTCGGCCGTCACGATGGCAATCGCCCGACTCAAGCGTCAGGGACAATTGCGACTAGTCAGCGGCGGTTGCGAACTTACCGACGCGGGAACGCAGCGGGCGCGAGACTTGGTCCGTTCGCACCGCTTGTGGGAGCAGTACTTGGTCACCGAAGCCGACATGGACGCTTCGCGGATTAACGACAAAGCCGAGCGGTTCGAGCACTTTACCGATGCGCCGATGCAGCGGGATTTGGATGTGCAGACCGATCATCCCGCGCTCGATCCGCACGGTCGTGAGATCCCTCGTGACGAGGACTCGTCGCGGTGACCAAGAGCGGCCAACGCCGAACTCGGGTGGAAGATTATTTATTGGCCGTCGAGCAATTATGCCGCGATGCGGACCGCGCGGCAACGGGCAAACTGGCCGCCGTGCTCGGGATCGCCAATGGAACCGCCGTGCGATTCCTTCGCCGCATTTGTCGACCGGTGCAACGCTAATCGAGCTCGCCAACGTGGCACTGTCGGCTCACTGTTCCGCTGGAGTACCGATCCAGGCGAGACATCGTTGCCCCAGCCTGATCAGCCACTCGTCACCGACCGCCCCGACTTTACCGAGGCGAGTAGCGTCGTCGGGCTGGGCATTTTGCAGATCGAGTCCGGCTACACGTACACTTACGACACCGACGGCACTACCGAAAGCATTGATCAGACGTAACTGCTCAATAATCCGTCTCGATTGCTATTTACGCGGACAGGCGATTTCGCGCTCTCTATTGCGCATGAGCAAACAGCAGCCAGAATCGCCCACGCCAATCACCATGGCAGGCATCGAAATTCCCGTCGCCAAGCAGTCACCGCTGGTGCTCGTGCTGCTCGCCGTCATTCAGAAACTTGCTGCCGAGAACCAAGATTTGCGGGACGAAATTCAGCGGCTCAAAAAAACTACCACCCGCCCCGACATCAAGCCTAGCCGATTGCTCGATCCACCTCCCGAACCAGAGAATGAATCCGGCACCAAGAAAAAACGGGCGGGATCGCAAAAAAGAAAGAAAACAAAAGACCTCCGCATCGACTTCACCCAACTCATTGAGCCCGAGGTCGTGCCACCGGGTGCCAAGTTCGAGGGCTACCGCGACTTCGTCGTCCAAGACATCGTCATGGAGTCTCGGAACACGCGTTACCGCCGGGCCGTTTATCGACTTGCCGATGGATCCCTTATCGTCGGCCAACGACCCGACGG
>JBDNIG010000319.1:0-2318 GCA_041688415.1 Rhodopirellula sp.
GCTTCGATGAACTTCTCGATGGCAAATCCTAAATCTTCGCGCGCATGCGCCGCTGAGACTTGGGTTCGAATCCGAGCTTGGCCCATCGGCACGACGGGGTAAGAAAATCCGATCACGTACACGCCTTTGGCGAGCATCAGATCGGCCATGCGGACGGCCAAGCTGGCGTCGCCGAGCATGATCGGTACGATGGGATGCTCCCCCGGAACGAGGTCAAAACCGGCTTTGGTGAGACCGCTGCGGAAGAACGCGGTGTTCTCTGCCAAGCGATCACGGAGTTCCGTCGAGTCGGTGAGCAGGTCAATCGCCGCTATGGATCCAGCGACAATTGGCGGCGCGACTGAATTGGAGAACAGGTACGGGCGAGAACGTTGACGCAGCAGTTCAACGATTTCTTGACGACCGCTGGTGTACCCGCCACTGGCACCGCCGAGTGCTTTGCCGAGCGTGCCGGTGATGATGTCGACGCGATCGATCACGTCGTGATACTCGTGCGTTCCCCGGCCATTCTTCCCCATGAAACCCACCGAATGCGAGTCGTCCACCATCACGAGTGCATCATACCTCTCAGCGAGATCGCAAACACCAGGCAAGTTCGCGATCGTGCCATCCATCGAGAACACTCCGTCGGTGGCGATCATCCGAAACCGTGCCGAGGACGCTTCCTTCAGCTTCGCTTCGAGATCCGCCAGATCATTGTTGCGGTAGCGAAATCGTTTGGCTTTGCACAACCGAATCCCGTCGATGATTGACGCGTGATTGAGTTCGTCGGAGATGACCGCGTCTTGATCGCCGAGCAGCGTTTCGAACAGCCCACCGTTGGCATCGAAACAGGACGTGTACAAGATGGTATCCGCGGTACAGAGAAACTCGCTCAATCGCTGTTCAAGTTCCTTGTGAATGACTTGCGTTCCACAAATGAAGCGGACCGAAGAGAGACCGTAGCCCCAATTCCGAAGTCCTTCGGTCGCGGCCGCAGCGACTCCGGGATGCTCGGACAAACCGAGATAATTGTTCGCGCACAAGTTGAGGACTTTCTGGTCATCGCCAACTCGGATGTGCATATCCTGCGGCGAGCGAATCGTTCGTTCGGACTTGTAGAGACCAGCATCGCGAATTTGGGCGATCTGGTCAGCGAGGTGTGCTTGAAATTTTCCGTACATCTAATTGTTCCAGTTCAAAATTACTTTGCCGGATCGGCCGGACATCATCACTTCGAAACCTTTCTCGAACTCGTGAAAATCAAAACGGTGCGTGATGATGGGAGAAAGGTCCAAACCGCTTTGTAACATCACCGTCATCTTGTACCACGTGTCATACATCTCACGTCCATAGATGCCTTTGAGGGTGAGCATGTTGAAGACGACCGTGTTCCAGTCGATCGCCATCTCGTCCGCGGGGATGCCGAGCATCGCGATTTTGCCGCCGTGACACATCTGAGCGATCATGTCTTGAAAGGCGCTGGCGTTACCGGACATTTCCAACCCGACATCGAATCCCTCTCGCATCCCGAGTTCCTGCTGAACTTCATTGAGGCTTTCGCTGCGGACATCGACGGTACGGGTAGCACCGAGTTTGGTAGCGAGCTCTAAACGCCATGGATTGACATCCGTCACGACGACGTGCCGGACGCCCGCGTGTCGGACGACCGCGGCGGCCATACAGCCGATCGGGCCGGCACCGGTGATCAGGACATCCTCGCCCAAAATCGAAAACGTTAATGCGGTGTGGACGGCGTTGCCGTAGGGATCAAAGATCGCGGCAATGTCACGATCAATCGCGTGGTCGTGATGCCACACGTTGGTCATCGGCAGGGCAATGTACTCGGCAAACGCGCCGGGCCGATTCACCCCGATGCCCTTGGTGTCGGCGCACAGGTGCCGGCGTCCGGCCATGCAGTTTCGACAGCGGCCACAAACGACGTGCCCTTCGCCGCTGACAACATCACCGGGATGGAAATCGACGACGTTTGCTCCGACCTCTACAATCTCACCTACGAATTCGTGTCCCACCACCATGGGGATCGGAATTGTTTTTTGTGCCCAGCTATCCCAGGAGTAGATATGCACGTCGGTACCACAGATCCCCGTGCGATCGACCTGAATCAATACATCATTGATGCCAAATTTCGGCATCGGTACGTCTTCTAACCATAGTCCGCGCCCGCGTTCACGTTTGACGAGTGCTTTCATAAAGTCTATCTGCTATCTTGTTTAGCGATAACGCAAGTATCAGCGTCTCTCCGAGACGCTGAACCGAGTAAGTAGCAGCGTCTCTCCGAGACGCTGAACCGAGTCTCGGAGAGACTCGGCTACTCA
>JBDNIG010000320.1:0-2702 GCA_041688415.1 Rhodopirellula sp.
ATTGTCGACCGACGGCTCCGCCCGTCGCGAGCGGTGTATTGTCGACCGGCGGCTCCGCCCGTCGCGAGCAGCGATCGCCGTATCAGCTCAGACGGACGGAGCCGTCTGGCTACATTGCTAGCCAACCAATCCGTCGAGCAGTCCGGTGCTATCACCCATCGCTTCGGCGGGCGTGCCCATGCAATCGAGCATCGATAGGAATAGGTTCGCCATCGGTTGCTCATGCTCATACCGCATGACCCGTCCGGTCTCAATCTGACCTCCCCCTCCGCCGGCCAACACCAGTGGAAGATCGTGGTGGGTGTGGCGGTTTCCATCGCCCAATCCACTCCCGTACAGCACCATCGACTGATCTAACAACGTGCCGTGTGCGTCACTGGCGGAATCGAGTTTTTCTAAGAAGTATCCAAATTGCTCGATGAGATAGTGGTCGATTTTTTCAAGTTTCGCGACGCTGTCTTCTTTGTTGCGGTGGTGGCTCAGCCCGTGGTGAGAGTTCTTGACACCAATTTCTCCGTAGCTGCGGCTTCCCCCTGCGCTATCGAGCATCAACGTGGCCACGCGTGTGGTATCCGTTTGGAAACCGACGACCATCAAGTCAAACATGAGCCGGGCGTGCTCACGGAACGCGGTGACACGACCAAAGGGAACCTGCAGATCCGGCAACGATGCGCGGTCTTCCTCTTCGGTGCGTTCGATTCGCTGTTCGATTTCGCGAATGCTCGTAAAATACTCATCGAGCTTTCGCTTGTCCGTTTCGCCAACCTGCCGCATTAATTTGTCAGCATCCCCGCGCACGATATCGAGGATACTGCGTCGCACTTCGCGTCGCTCACGCTGGGCCGCCGCGTCACCGCTGCCGAACATTCGCTCGAACGCCAACCGTGGGATTGTCTCCTTCGGCATCGGCTGAGTCTCGTTTTTCCACGAAATGTTCGAAGAGTACGCGCAGCTGTATCCGGAATCGCAACTGCCAGCATTGCGACTGCCTTTGAGCCCGAGTTCGAGCGAGGGCAATGTTGTCCTTCCGGCCAGCGCCGTGGCGGCAACTTGATCCACGGAGATTCCTAGGCGAATCGCACTGCTGGTTTTTACCGGACGGGCCGCGGTCAGATACGTTGAACCGCCTCGCGCATGATCTCCCGCACCGTCCTTCTTTGCACGCCCGGTATCGAGCGCCAAATTTTCGATCAGGTTGATCTTCGATTTCATGGCTGAGAGTGGCTGGAGCGTTTCTCCAAGCTCCCAGTCGCGTGATACAACATTGCCGGCCTTGCCGTCGGATTCGAGCTGACCATCCTTGCCGCGCGAGTAACCGTCGACCGTCGGTCGCCACTTGGGCTGAATGACTCCATTGGGCACAAAAACGCATGCCATTCGCACCGGAGCCGATCCGGCGTCGCGGTTTGCCGCCGCAAACGCACTGCGGCCCGCGGGAGTCATCGACTCGAGCAGCGGAAGACCGAGCGACATCCCGGCGGCGCGCAGCAACGTCCGTCGTGGCAAACGATGCCCTCCGCGTGGACAAGCCGGGATGTTGATAGACGACATCATCGATTTGTTCGTAGTCATGGCGATGGTAACTCCGCTTGATGGTTTAGAAACGGTGGGCTGAGAATGACTTGCTCGAGCAAATCACCCACTCGGTAATTTTGATCTTGAGTGTTGGCCAAGATCGCTTCAACAAAACATCGGTCGCTCGGTCGCAATTCACGACCAATTGCAAATGATAACATGCGGCGGACAGCCGTTTCGGCCAAACGCTTCTGCTCGGTCTGCGCGAGCAGGGTCGTCAGTTCGGCGGCACCGGCGAAGGAATGCCCACCGGGCAGGACTCCCGTCGCGTCGCGGCGGGCGGGGTCGTCCGCTCCCCGCATCCGACCGAGGTGGTCAAAATCTTCCAACCCGAAGCCGAGTTGATCCATCACGCGGTGGCAGGATGCACACCCAGGATCGGCCCGGTGCAGTTCGAGTTGTTCTCGCAAGGAAGCGTTCGCGGACGCCGTTTCCGCCTCTTCGAGCGTTGGCACTCCCGGCGGCGGGTCTGGCGGCGGCGTGCCAAGAATGTTCTCAAGGATCCATTTTCCGCGGAGTACCGGCGAGTTCCGCGTCGGATAACTCGTCAGTAGCAATACCCCGGCATGCCCCAAGACGCCCTTGCGCCCGCGATCGCCCATGTTGATCGCAGCGTATTCATTGCTGCCCTGGTCGGACGGATATTCAACGCCGTACCACTCCGCGAGTGCCGGACCGATGTAAGTGGTTTCGGACGTTAGCAATTCTTCGAGCGGACGATTCTCGCGTAACAGGTGCAAGAACAACTGCTCGGTTTCGGCCGACAACATTCCCGGCGTGAGTTTCGCGGTCGCCGCAGCGTTGCCGCTGCTGCCGGCGGCAAATTGACTCAAATCACGCGACTCCAGGTTGCCCAGAGCAAACCACTGGCGCGCGAACTGGGTACCCAGCGTATTGGACTTGGGATCGGCCAGCATCCGCCGCACTTGGGCGGCGCGTTTCTTCGGGTCAACGAGTTCGTTTCGCTTCGCGGCGTCCAATAACTCTTGGTCGGGCAGACTGCTCCACAGGAAAAACGACAGACGCGATGCGAGCTGAGTCGACGACAATGCAACCGGCTCACCGGCCTCGGCGAGTTCACGTGCGTGCTCGGTTTCGGGTACTTCGATTCGGAACAGGAACCGCGG
>JBDNIG010000321.1:0-5905 GCA_041688415.1 Rhodopirellula sp.
GACCAGGGCTTTCAACATCACGTTTCATTGCGTTTATCGAGAAGTCGCTTTGTGGAGACGTGAACGGACTTGCGTTTATTCGTTCGCTTTGGCGGTGGTTTCTTGGGGCCGCGTATCGATTTTCGATAGCGTCTCAGATTCACGCCACCAACGATCCTTCGGATTTCGGCAGCGAAGTCGGCGGTCGAAGTCGCGTCCATTTCGTCCCAGCGTTCCTCCGGCAACGCTACCAGCATGCCATCGGGTCGCTTCAGAAATCTCCAACGCTAGATAATAGTGCGACAACATCTCACTCTCACTGCGTCCGTGTTCGGCGGCCACTGCCCCCTTGGTGATCGCGAATGCGTTGTACGCCATCAGAGCAGATGCGAAACAAAATAAAGCAGCCTTGGGATAGCACAACGGTTTGATCTCGCAATTCATTGCCACAGTCATGTGACCAAAGGCTGTTTCGATCTTCCAACGCGTTCGATACAGATCCGATACGACTACTGCGTCAGCATCTCTAACTGGCAAATTGGTCAGCAGAACTATTTCAAAGTCCTTATCACGAGTTGCTTCGAAAAGATGAACCAGGACGCGGCGGACCGTCATCCGCTGGCCGTTGTATTCTGGCAGAACCAGCTTGTTCTCGTACACGATTCCCGTCTCGCTCTCACCGATCTTGCGAAGCGTTCCCTTCTCAACACCATGAAGCTGATTGTGCTGGCGAATAACGAAGCAACCGCCTTTGGCCGCAATCGCGTACAGTAGCTTCAGTGTGCAGAAGTTGCGGTCAGCAAGCCAAAGCTCGTGTTTTTGCAGCGTTTCAATTACATCGTCCAGTCCGCTGCGTTCCTGCGAGTAAGCATCTTCCATCGCAAAGAAGTCACTGACAGCGTTGTATCGCGGGTCGTAGACAACCAACGACTTGCCAGGCAACGGTGCTGCCGTGCTAGTTCTTGTTTCTTTCAATCGATGCTCGGTTCCCGCGAGCCAGTTGCCATCGAGGATTCGCGTGTTGTAACGCGGTAGGTCGTTGTGGGCGACGCAGCCGACCGCTTTGCAGATTTCGATGGTTTGCTGGTACGACTGCCGGACAAGTTGCTGCACGATGGGTAGCTCGACCCGCTGGAGTTTTTCGTAAACAGCAGTGACCGAGACGCCGAGCTGCTCTTCCATTTTTTTGTGTCCCGCATTCATGCTGGCATGCTTGCCGAGAACAACTCCTGAAACCAACCGCGTCAAAGCCGAGAACAAAAGTGAGCGATGGTACTGCTGCTCGGCGTGCTCATCAAAAAGCTGATCGATACTGGTCGGCTCCAGCATTTGCCTCAGGACCATCTGAGTGACGGTCGCGAATGGACGTTCGGTCGCGAAGGCTTGAAAGATCGGATCTTCGAAAAATGAAGTCTGCATGGTTGCCCTCCGTGGCAATGAATAGTGGAATTGCTACTTCATCGCTAATCTGGGAGGATTTGGCAAGCCAGGGGCATGTTGAAAGCCCTGGTCTTGGCGACTTCCGCTACAGGTGGATTCGGCAGTAATTAAATCGACGTCCCGTGTGGTCCGATCGCGCCGCCTCGGCGGTCAAGCGAGGTGACGACGAGTCGGCCAAGGCGGCGCTCAAACAGCAACTGGCAGCCAAGACCCGCGCCGATCAGTACGCCCGTGAACATGCCGCGCAGGCATTTGAGGTCCACAAGCTGCAGGACTCCGTCCGCAGTCTCGAGGACAAAATTCGCCAAGCCCGACAGAAGAAGACACTCCTGAGTGCGAAACTGGCACGGGCCTCGACGACGAACAAGATCAACTCGGTGATCGACCGCGCCGACAGCCAATCGGCCTTCGCCCAGTTCAACCGATTGCAACAGCGAGTCGACCGCGAGGAAGCCGTCAGCGAAGCCTGGCAACGGCTCGATGGCGACCAGAGCGAATGCGACGACCTGCAGCGACGTTTTGAGCAAGAGGAGCAGGAGCGAGAACTCAGCGAGGAACTCGCAAGCCTCAAGGCGCGTATGCAGTCGGCCGAATAAATTGCTGGCAATCTGTCGGCGTTGAGACGAATCGATCACAGACGTTGGCACACGAAGAACCGATTTCGAGAAATGTTTCGCGATTTCGCTCGCAATGCGTGTCTTTTGCCCGTCCGCGGTTGACCAAACGTGTCACCCGCCACCGCGACACTGATTCGAGGCCACTTCCCCTCGTTTCGCGGAGTTCTGACATGCCAACACTTGATTCGCTGCCCGTCCTCCCGGATGATCTGGGCACAGAACCGCTCGTCTTGTCTCCGCCGGCTGCCCGCCGCCCGTCTGGATTACCCGTGTCGCCTCCCCCGCCCGCCGATCGACCTGCCCAAGAGCCTGAGGAACGCAGCTCGCTCGATGATCTCGGCGAGCTCGATGATTTGGGGGAATTGCTGCCCGAACTCGCTGCGTTGCGAAAACCCGTGCCGAGTCCGCCTACGCCGGAAGAACCGTCGCAAACGGAACTGTTCGAAACGGATCCGCCGCCGTGGGAGCTGGCCATCCAGGACGACGTGATGCTCGCGTCGATCGCCTTCGCTCGCTCACCGCATGGCCCTTACGACTACCGTATTCCCGATTCGCTGCTCGACGAGCTCAAACCGGGCATGCGGGTCGCCGTGCCGCTGGGGCATCGCAAGAAACCGACGCCGGGTTGGTGCGTGAGCGCCAAAAAAGGCACGGCACTGCACCGCAAACTGCGTGATGTGGCCGAGTGCCTCGACGATGCACCGCTATGCGACACGGCCCTGGTGCGGTTGGTGATGTGGATGAGTCATTACTACCAGGTGCCAGCCGGTCAGGTGTTTGACACGTTGATCCCGTCGAGTGTCCGGTCGGGCGCGGGCACGAAGAAGACAACGTACTTCACGCCCGCGAAGAATCTGTCCGATGCCGAGATTGAAAAACTGCCGGCGAAACAGCAAGTCGCAATGCGGTTGCTGATATCCTCCGGTCGAGCAATGACGGCGGCTGACCTCGCCGTGGGTGCGGAGTGTAGCGAAGACCCGATCCGGCGCCTCAAGAAGAAGGGCGTGATCGTGCCCGAAGTTCGCCGTGAAATGCATTCGGGAATTCGTATTCTCGCACAGAAGAACGACGGGGAAACCGACCAGAGCCACGATCTCACCGAGCAACAAACCACTGCACTGGAGCGAGTCAACGCCGCCGTCGATAGCGGGCGAGGCCGGACGCTGCTGCTGCACGGCGTGACCGGCAGCGGGAAAACGGAGGTTTATATCAAAGCGATCGAGCACGTTGTTTCGCAGGCTGGATCGGCGATCGTGATGGTGCCCGAAATCAGCCTGACACCGCAGACTCGCGGTCGGTTTGAAAGTCGATTCGAATCCGTTGCCGTACTGCATTCGCAGATGTCGCCGTCGGAGCGACATTTTCACTGGCAACGGATTCGCCGCGGTGAGGTGCAGGTTGTCATCGGGCCGCGCAGTGCCGTATTCGCACCGCTACCCAATCTCGGATTGATCGTGCTCGATGAAGAACACGACACCTCGTTCAAACAAGATAGTCAGCCTCGGTATCATGCGAGAAAAGTCGCCCACGCTCGCGCGATGTCACTCGGCGTGCCGCTGCTGCTCGGTTCGGCCACGCCGTCGATGGAGGCGTGGCATGCAGCCCAGACCGGACATGCTGAACTGATTTCGATGCCCAACCGGGTTGCCAATCGCCCCATGCCCGACGTGCAGCTCGTCGACTTGCGGGTGCGAGACGAACGTGGCGGCGGTGGCGCGATCAGCCGTCCGCTCAAGCAAGCCGTCGATGACACGCTGCGTGAAAAAGGGCAAGCGATCCTGCTGCTCAATCGACGTGGGTTCGCCACCACGATCCAGTGCCCCGCCTGCGGTCACGTTGTCGCCTGTCCCGACTGCGACATGCCGTTGACGCATCACCGCGACGGTGGCAAGGCGATGTGCCATTACTGTGATTACACGATCGCGACGCCGCCGTGGTGCCCGGCGTGCCGGTTTGACGGGATTCGCTACGGCGGTCTCGGGACGCAGAAGCTCGAAGTCGAGACCAAGGCGAAATTTCCAGATGCGAACATTGCCCGGATGGATAGCGACACGATGAAGCGGCCCGGCAGCCATCAACGCGTGCTATCTGAATTTCGCAGTGGCGAGATCGATATTCTGCTCGGTACGCAGATGATCGCCAAAGGTCTCGATTTCCCCAACGTGCTGTTGGTCGGCGTGATCAATGCGGATTCGGCATTGCATTTCCCCGACTTCCGGGCCGCCGAACTGACCTTCCAGCTCGTCACGCAGGTTGCCGGGCGGACGGGCCGAGGGGACCGGGGCGGACGCGTGATTGTGCAAACGTTTACACCGGAGCATCCCGCGATCCAGGCCGCCTCACGCCACGATTACATGCGCTTCGTCGAAGATGAAATGGTCAACCGGCGGAAGTTCAACTATCCGCCGCTGGGCAGTGTGGCGCGGATCATCATTCGCGGCCCGGTTGAAGACAAAACCGAAGCGGTAGCGGATGCGATTTTAGCGAGACTGGAGTCCGCCCGGGACCTGCTCAATAGCGAGGTCCGCATTCTCGGCCCGGCTCCGCCGCCGATCGTGCGGCTGCGAGGCAAGTACCGGTTTCACTTGCTGTTGCAGGCAACCGAGGCGGCGGTGGTCGGCGAGACGATCCGTCGCGCGTTGGCAGATTTCAAAACCGATCCGAAGGAAGACATCGAGTTCCTGATTGATATCGATCCAGTGAACTTATTGTAGCCAGACGGCTCCGCCCGTCTTGGCTGTCGGGGCGTGGGACGTGGGAGTTGAGACGTGGGACGTCAAAAATGTTGAATACTCATTGCATTGTGCGATACGGAATAGTGATGAACGCGAGAATCATTGAAAAGTGAAAACGGAGAATTGAAAAATGCAAAACATCATGCGACCACGAAACAATTTGCATTTTTAATTTTTTAATTTAGCTTTTTCATTTTCCAAAACTCCGGCTCACGCTCGTATCAGAACGGCAGATGGCCAAGTTGACCAGTCATCCATCATGCTGCTGTTTTTGACGGTCCAGCGCGGAAATGGGGAGTGGGATTCGCCGGCGAGGACGCCTCGTGCGAAGCGCACATTGGCAGGGACCAACCGGCGGAGCGGTTGGACGACAATGGGCAAATCGCGCGAAGATCTTGGCACCGTGCTCTACGCGTTTGTCATTTGCCGTTGGTTTTTTAGAACATGGATTGAATTACTGAAGACTTTCTTGCAGTGGACGTGGCTACTTGCGATTTTGCGAGAATAGCCAGTCATACGTTTCGTTGTCGGCGTAGGTTTGCGTCCAGCTATCGTGGCCGACGCCGGGGCGTTCGGTGTAGCGAATTTCGCCTGGATGGCCACCGTTGACGAGTGCCGTGATCATCGCTCGGCTGCGGACGACGGGGACGGAGGTGTCGGCGTCGCCGTGGACGGCCCACACGCTAACGGGGTCATAGCGATCGGCCCAGCTTGAGTCGCCACCGCCGCAGATCGCGATCATCGCGGCAAAACCGCTGGTGGTCGCGCGGCCTGGGTCGATCTCCGCATCAGCAACTTCGCGGCTGGCCAAGGTGCGGTACTCCGCGGCTGCGTACCAGGTTCCATAACCGCCCATGGATAGACCGGTCACGTACAATCGCGATGGGTCGACATTGCCACCAGCAATGATTTTGTCGAGCAGTTGAAAAACCATTTTCATGGTGGGGGAAGGTGCGGACATGAAAGTGCCCTCACCGTCGGATTGAGACCAGTCGGCATCAACCCACTTCATGTCCTTCGGGCACTGCGGCGCGATGATGATCGCGGGAAACTGCTCGTCGCGCCCGTCTTTGAGAAACTCCGTCGCACCATGCGTGAGCTGAGCCTCGTTATCATCGCCCCGTTCACCGGAGC
>JBDNIG010000039.1:0-7930 GCA_041688415.1 Rhodopirellula sp.
AAAACTGGTGGATTGCGAAGATGGAAAAAAGACTCCGCTAGATCCTCCGCCAGATACACAAAACCCGCTGTCCTCTGACCCACGTTACCTGACTCACAAGAATGATCCTTATTTGGCCGAAGATCTTGAGTTTCAGAAACTCGTTCGCAAGGAATTGTGGACGGTCCAAGAGGAAAAACAGGTGGATCAGAAGTTGTCCACTATCGTCGCCGCGGGGCGAGTTTGGTGGGACGCCGTTGACAACAGTTTGAGCTTGGCTGAATCAAACCGTCTCTTCGAGGGTGAGTCTGAAGAGGTTGAGGGGATTCTGAAAGGCTGGTTAGCTGCGGCGACGAAATCGCATGATTACACCATCGCGATCCAGTGTTCGGTCCCTTCGAGCTACAACGGTTATAGCATGCGGATGACGCTTGAAAACCTTGAAACTGGCAGTTCGACGCCCGTTCTCAGCGACGCCGAATCGCAACGTGCGTTCAAAGACGAGCAGTTAAAATTGAACTGGAAGGCGGGTCAGCCTATCCGGGTATGGATGGAAAGGTTCTCGTATTGGAACGCGATATATAATGACGAGTTCATTGAGACTTTTGACGGTGCATTTTCATTGTATCGTTTGGGCAGCGTTGAGATTATAAATAACGATCTAAAGCTGAGGCTATCTGTTGAAGGACTTCCCGGTCCTCCCAAGCGTTTAGTGCCGCCACCGGTTTCACAAGGTAAGAAAGCGGAACCACCGAAAAAAGCACCTTTACCGAGGGCTCCTGGGAATCCATCTGACGACGCACCTGAAAACGAAGGCCCACCGCCAGACGTGATACACCCAAAAATCTCGGATGAATTCGGGCATGCTGCCAAATGAATTACGCCAGCGTCTTCTGGCGAACGCTCGCCGGTGAGCGTCAATTCAAATATCTAACTTGTGTTTCTCCCTCATTGTGAAGAAGATCTCGCTCATGAATATTTACTGTCGAATGCTATTCATTGTCATTGCCTGCATCGCCCCAATCTCGGCAATTCAGGCCCAGAACGCAGACGATGGTCCCCCGAAATTCGACCCGTACGACGTCAGTGAGTTGCTGCATCGCTATCCCAAAGGCAAGACGTGGCGGGCGATTTCCGTTTTGCGAGTCAACGGTTCGGCCACCAAGACCGATTGGGGATTGAGTGGTGAAACGCAATTTCTCAAAACGAATAGCTACCGGACGCAAGTGTCCGTGCTCCGTCACCATGAGATTGGTAGCACTCATACCATCCGTTTGAGAATTGACATCATTAATGCTGGTAGCATTGAAATCGTCACTCAACGACGACTGTCCTACGTCGGATTCGAATCGTCCGACCCTTTGTTCGATCTTGCAATTGGGCATTCGGTTGAAGCCTTGAAAGTGATCTCGCCGCTCGCTCGTGTTGGTATGGCCGTACTTGAAAAATGGGACGAAATTGATCCGGGATACCAGCACACGCTCACGCGGGTGGCAAACTCGTTGAATATTCCGCTGGAAAAGCTGGTGCGAGACGAGCAGATGCAGATTATGGACAACCCGAGTATCTTTTCGGGCTACTCTTTTGAAGTCGAGTGGATGAATGGATATGGCATCGTCGGCACTCCAGAACAGGTTGCCACTCCAAAGGGAAAAGAGAACACGAAAATTGCGATCGAAGATCTCAATCGTTGGACGGTGGGAGCCGATCCGTTGGTAAGTTTGTACGTGTTCCCTTCGCTGGCGAAGAAAATCGGCGATTCGTGGACGTTCGATGCCGCAAACGCTTCGTCCGTATTCGCTGGCCGGGGCGATGCAAAGACGCGTGGCAGCTTGGAACTGCGATATGTCAGCGATGGTCAATACGCCGGTCGGGCAGTTCGCAATCTCAGTATTCGAAGCGGTAATGTCACGGCGACCGTGGAGGCACAAGACCGACGAGAAACGTATGATATCAACGCGATGACGGGAGATATGCAAGTCGACAACTCCGACGCGATGCTGATGATGGCCAACGGCTCGGGCCAGATCAGCTACGATCGCTTGTCAACGAATCATTTGCTTTTCAAGGCTCAGATCAGCCGTGACATCGAAACGGTCTGGCGGTACGAAGCGGCACGGTTGCCCAACGGGAAATAGTGCCATGTCGACTAGCGAAGAAGTGAGCGAGTCACGGTGTCGTGTTTGTGGTCACGCGGTCGCAGCAACCGCCGTCTGTGAGCATTGCTCGGCTCCGCCGACGGTTCGTGACAAGTTTCCGGTGTTGGGAACGACGCCGAACCCGACGCCCGCGCGTGCGACACGGTGGGACGCCGCCCGTTTGAAGCTGCATCCTGATCTGACTCGTTTAATCGCGATTGAAAACAACCAATGCGTCATATGCACCGCAAAGGATATCAACTATCGAGGCGTACTGGATGAGAAGACGTGGTTGTGTATCTGGTGTCCGCCGGAAGGCAACCGAATTTTCATTCGTGTCCATCAATCACCGGATTCATGCGATGCGTGGCTGACAATTGCGGGCGTGGTCGTCGATGGAGGCGTTCTGCGACCCGGCGACTTGCTGACGATCGGTTCGTATCCGTGGGTCTTAGAGGAGTATGCTCGCGGTAACGGGTTCGGTTTACAGCCTATCCAGCGAATGCACGGTGCGTCTCTTGAAATAAACGACCTACAAGTCGGGAAAGATCGATTAAACGTCGGTCACCTGGCGATCGAGGCTGGACAATTTGTGGCCGTAATCGGACCAACTGGCTCCGGGAAATCGACGCTGATCACCGAGCTGGCCGGACGGAGGATTGGCCACGGTGATGTCAGGATCAATGGAATCAGTCGGGAGTCGTTCAAAGACCCCGCCGTCGGCTACGTCGCCTATGTGCCGCAACGCGACATCGTTCATCATGACCTCACGATTGAGCAGCAGGCACTCGACTATTGCGGGATCACACAGGCTGAAGTGGATGAACCTTCGATCGATAACGCGGTGAGAACCGTGGGATTGCGTGATTTGAACAAACGCTTTCCCGAGCAGATTTCTGGCGGGCAATTACGCCGTTGCCGCTTGGCCGCCGCGATTGCTCGCCATCCAGCCGTGCTGGTGCTGGACGAACCCGATAGTGGTTTGGATCCCGAAACGGCATCTGGGATCCGTCGTTTGCTCAGAACGTTTAGTTTGCTCGGTGTGACCGTGATTACGATCACTCACCATCTGCATGATATGAGCCTCTTCGATCGAGAGATCGAACTGGATGATGGAAGAATTGTCAGCGACTCGATGCCGATCGAGACAGTTTCGGCAGCCTCCGTCTCGACACCGTCATTTCCGAGTTTCTGGCAACAACTTCGCAGACTGCTCACGCGAGAAACCGTCGCGTTTTCGCATCGGAGTTATGCCGTGACGAATCCTGAGAGCGAAAGCGATCAGCCGCCCAGACGGATGGCGGGGCTGGTGCGGCAACTGAGACGCATCGGTAGCCAGTCCGTTTACACGCTCGTGTGGTTACCGCTGCTCTTTGCGGTTGCGATTGCGATCGCGGTACCGCAGCTCTCGCCGGGCGAAGATCAACTGCGTCCGTATCTTGTGGGATTCCTATCTGTTTTGTCCGTGATCTGGATAGCCGCCAGTGGTTCCCACCTCACGATCACGGAGCAATACGAACGGATTCAGTTTGAAAGACTCCAGGGACTGCGTCCTTACGCCTATCTGCTTTCAAAAACCATCTTTTTCTCCGGATTGGCCGTCATGCAGGCGACCGTCCTTACGGGCGTGTTGGTGACGGTGCGACATCACCTCATGCATCAACCGGTTTTTTATGGAACGTCTAAGGTTGCAGCGGGAGACGGTATCGTCGCCCTAGGAACGCTCTTTGTTGAGAACCTTGACGTGAGTCTCTACTGGGTGTGGGTTGTGCTCGTCGTGGTTGCGTTGACTGCCACGCAAATCGGGTTGCTGATTTCGGCCATGGCGAGGGGGCATTCTCGTATTGCTGCGGGGATTATTCCTCTGGTCATGATGACCCAGTTGCTTTTCTCTCCGTTCGTTGTTCAGGCGAAAGTGAGTGACGGCTCGGTACAGAAAACATACGAAGGATTTTGGCTTCGTCGACAATGTGACGGCGTCGAAGAGTGTCCTTCGCATCTCGTGGCCTACTATGGCGACGGTCGCTATCTATGTCCGGCCTGTGCGGATGCAATTGAATTCGACGAGCCGCTAGAACTAGAGGGCAAGGGTCGAGAAATGCGAGAAGCGGACAATCAAAAAGTGCCCAGCTACCTGGCGACCATTCTTTCTGAAGCAACCATGACACGTCATGCGGACATTGCGTTGCGACCGGTAATCGGCCTGGTGCCCGAACAGACGGACGACGCCAAGCATCAAGGCGATCCAGAGCATCTGACGGATACTGAGCATCAATATGGTCCTCAAGCCAAAGTTGAGGCTAGGCAATATGGCCATCGCTGGACGAGTTGGAGCGGTTTGCTTGGACTGGCGTGCCTCGCTACGCTATCACACCTTTTCACCGTGGTAATCTACTGCCGACGCGAACTTCTCGCAGGTTTACGTCGCCGGACGTTTCATCTGACCAGGAGCCGGAATTCGGCGGTATTGATCGTTACCCTCTCCGCATTGATGTTTCCGGCCATCTCCCACTCTCAAGAGGGCGTCAGCACGATCCAGCTCACGTTGGCGATCGAGGACGGCCAGTACGATGTGTCGGGTTTATCGAATTCGCGAGCAACGAGTCCACACGCAACCAGCCCCGTTTGGTTTCCGCTGACAGCGAAGACTAAGTCTGCGTTGTGGTTACTGAAGTCCATCGGCACGTTGCGTGATTACAGCATCACAGATTCTGAAATTGTTTTGGAATTTGATCGGCATCATGAACGTGATTTGCAGACGGCGTTGTTCCCACCACGCCTACAGAACCTGACCGATTACGCTGGTGAAGACCAAGTTGTCGTGCTCGTCCACGGGCTCGAGGGAGGACTGCTCACGTACCGCGAGCTAACACCGGTGTTTCGCGATGCGGGTTGGTTCGTCATGGAGATGGTATATCCCAACGATGGTGGCGTGCAGCGTCCGGCGGACTACTTGCGCGAAGAACTGAACAGATTTGCTCGAGAACATCCTCATGTCAGAATCGCAGTTGTCGCACATTCTCTTGGCGGTTTGGTCGCGTGGGCAGCACTGTCGAACGACGCCCCCCAAAGCGTGTCCGATTTGGTGACGTTGGGAACGCCGTACCTTGGCTCCGCGATGGCTTCATTTCAGCAGGAGTTAGAATTTGCCGACATTGCCGTTCGGTTGCTCGGTAATGATCGGGAGAGCCTCGACATGGTCAGCGACGGAAGCGGCGAGGCAACAATCTTCTTGCGACCAAATAGTCCGGAGCGTGAGGAACTGCTATCACATCCGCTGCCCAAGCACATTGGTTTACAGGTCGTCGCCGGTAGTGATGGTCCTATTGCGATGTCCGAGCGAGCAAAATTGACTGCGGGGATCGAAGGCTGGATTGAGCATCACAACCCAGCATCGAGCATGGTCGAAAATTTAAGATCACTCGCCGACGCGGACGAACTCATTGCCGGTGTTGGCGACGGTGCGGTTACGGTTGTCAGTGCAACTGGCGTCCCAGCAGCGGAGAGCAAGAGAGTCTTCGAGTTATCTCACACCGGCCTTCTGCAAGTGAGAACTCATCCCGAACTTTTTGAGTGGATTCACTCCGCCATCGACCCTTAGTTTGACTTTCTCAAGTCAGTGAGAGCTCTCATAAAATGGCGCTTTCGCCCTTTTTACGCATTTTCGCAAAGGCCGAGCAAGAAAGCCTTCAACGCCTCCTACAAATCGTCATCAAGTGCCCAATTCAGACACCGTTGTCGTGATGACGGCATGCCATCTATTTGGTGTTTCAGTTCTCGGACGCCTCCTGCTGTGGATCGATTGCGCGGTTCACGCTGCTGACGAGATCGTCAAAGGCGATATGCTTTCCTTCGTACAAATCGACAATGTTCGATGCGAACTCACTTTTTGGATCGAGTGCTTTCTTGTCGAAGCGGACGTCAACGCGATGTGGGTCGGCACGCCCTCGCGTTTTCAATGCACGAACAAGACTGATGGTCATTCCAGCTAGCAGAAACAGCAATGCCTTGTTCGCATTAATCGACTCTTTGCAACTGCCCTTGTCACTCTTGTACTCGTACCCGGTTGCTAAACAGTATCCGGCGACTCCGCCGATCAAAGTAGGAATTCCGAATGTTCCACCCACCAGCATCATGTCAATCGCCAAGCCGGCAGCGGTGCCGGCGGCAGCAGCGCCCCACTTGAGCCATGACCCATCGAAAAGCGACATCCCAGTAATGGTGTCGGCGCCATCAACTTCGTCGGTGTCGTTTTCAATATCGTTGAATTTAAAATCAAACCGCTCCAAAATTGTTTCGATGCACTTATCTTTCATTTCGATCACCTTGTTCTCGAACTGTACTTTAAGCGCCGACCGCTTCGCGTTTCGTGTTTTGCGGTCAACACCGAACGCCGTTGGGCGATGTTTTGCGACATCACGTATAAGGCGCGCGATGTCTGATGCTGAATTGTTCGTAGCTGTCGCAACAAAATCTTTCCGGTATTCGACCCAACTGGAAAGAAACTCCTGATGAAGTGTCTCTGAAACAATGCCTTCCATCTTCTTAAAAAGAGTGTGTTCATCTTTCCAACGCCTGGTGTGAGCGTCAAACTTGGTGTAGGTGTGAATCCCGATCTGACGGAAGTAGTCTTTCCATTCGTCGACCTTCGCTTGCTCGTGATTAACGAAATTCAAAGTGATAATTAGCGGAACTCCGCTGCGTTGCAAGAATTCAATTTCGTCGTGGTATTGGGGGTCACTTGGTTCTACTCGCACGTCAAAGACCTGAAGAAGCACGTTCGACGCTTTGATGGCCTCGACGGTCTCAAGCAGTCTTTTGTCATCCTCGCTCGTCCGAGCTCGTAAAAACTCTTCTAACGCATCGATTTCTAAGACTTTTGAAGTTGAATCTCGACCTTCGCGTAGCTCGTAAAGCCGCTCGTCCAAAAGCTCAAACCCAGGCGTATCAAAAACATGAAAAAGCGATGTACCGACAATATGCTTTCTGGCTCCTGTGACGTGTATTGTTGTCCCAGTATTATCGTCAACGTCGCCAAACGAGGGTTCTTCGATCAACGTTCGGATTGTTGATGTTTTTCCGTGGTTCGTGTGGCCTACAACGCAAATACGAAGTCGGTTCTTCTTCAATTGCTTGAGCTGATTAAATTTAAACGCCATTAGATTGCTTTCCTCACTTCGTCCAGGTTGCTTTGAAACGCCACGAGCATGCTGTCGACATCGGACTTTTCCGCCGTCACCAACACACCAAGTTTTTCTATCTCTTTACCAATTTGATTTGAAATAAATTTCTCCGAGCTGCCTTGAAATTCAAGGATTAGTATCTTCAATATCGACATTTGTAAAATCGACGTTGTGTTGATCTGTAGGCAATCGGGAACGTCGTCGGTGACTCGCGACTCCCCCACCGTTGAGGTTTTGGATTTTAACCATTGGCCCAAACCACCACCAGTGACTGCCGAGAGCATCGCCGAGCCTGCCACGAACGGCGTAAGAAGCGGAACGAAAGCCGGTGCCGACAGTACTAAAGCCACACCGCCACCGAGGCACAAGGATGCTCCAGCTATTGCTCCCGCTCCAATCCATCGCGGCGAAAGCGATTTCATGAATTCACCGACCTTCGCAAACTGCTCCAGTTGTTCCGGCAAGACGCCTGGCGGAAGTTCGACGTTCTTGACAACCTGCTTGAGCGAGTCACTGCAGACTTTCGCGTCAAAAAACCGATGAAGCTCCATGCACTCCTCTTCATAGATCGAGTCGATCTTCTGCATTGCGTCCGTCGCGAATCTATCCCAGCTTTCCGATGATGACGAT
>JBDNIG010000322.1:0-6372 GCA_041688415.1 Rhodopirellula sp.
AAATTGTTGCCTTTCGAGACCCATTATCTCCGACGTTCCGCTGTACGGTAACGCTCGATGGATCGGCTCCACGCGTTGCTGTGCGAAATTTTCGCCAGTGGAATGCGTGGGGCAAAGGTTTTTCTATCGATGATTTGCGTGGCGAGCAATCGCCGAAAACCAATTTGGATCATGCCGGTTCCCACCTTCCTTAATCGCCTGCCTTTCCTGCACTCGTTTGCCGGGCCGTCAAAACGCGGTCCGTTCGTGGTCGCGTCGTGGGACCAGCTGAATGTTTATTTCTTGGTCGTCAAAGAACGCAAGGAAACATTGGCGGCTGTTGCCTGGGGCACTCTTGATCGCGAAACGGAACGCCTCCCGCTATCGGTACTGCATCGACACCTCACCGCCAACGAGGTCGCTGCGTCGCGTTTGGTGTTGCTGTTACCGCGAACCGATCTGGAGATGACAACGGTTGAGATTCCGCCAGCCGAAGAGGCGGAAGTCGCCGCGTTGGTGCGCGCCGAGGTGGAACAGTTGATCGGCGACAGTGACCATGAACTCGTCGTTGACTATCGGTTGCTCGACGGCGCAACGCCGCCCATCGTATCGAACGCAAATTCGCCGACGGTTCCTGAATCGGATGACGCCGACCATGCCAAGCGAGACGGCGAAACCAAACACTCGCAAACAGCAGCCGCGTTCTCGCTCGAACAAAGTGAGCTATCCGCGTGGACTGATGCGGTCAATCAAACGGGACTTCAACTCGCCGCATTCACTTCCCGGCAAACCGCACCGCTGTATCAGCTTCTTCAACAACGCGTCTTCCGAACGTCCTTGTCCGCGCTGATCGTGGTCTACGAAGGCGAGGTGGAGTTGTCGTTTTTCCGCGGCCACCGTCTCGCGTCGCTGCGAACGTTTCGAGCCAGCAGTCACGAAGTGGGCGCGTTGACCGACCAAATCCAAATGGAAGTGCAACGCAGCATCTCACTGATGGATTTTGTATCGCCCGGCGAACTGCCCGAGATGTTAGTTTTGGTTCGCCGCCCACTCGACGCGCCCGCCGATGGCGGGCTCGGTGGTGATCATCCCACCGGTGATTCGCTGACTCTCTGCGAATCGCTTGACGCACGTCCGGTGACCTTGGAAATGCCGGTCGACTCCAGCAGCCAGGCGGATGACGTCACCGGCTCCCAACGTCCCGATCCAGTATTGGTTGCCTCGGCGTTGGTGTTCCACGAGCATCGCTTGGCGGTCAATTTAGTTCATCCCAAGGTTCCACCCGTGCCACCCAATCCGGTGCGACGATGGGCGGCGATCGCTGCTTTGGCACTGGGAAGCCTCGGTATCGGGACATATACCTTACTCGCCGATGTCAATGAACTGAAAAGCCAAGTGGGTGAAAAAAAACAAGAGTTGGTCGAAACGGAACGAGTCGCAGCGAAGATGCAGGAAAAGGCGGACGAGACCCGATTGGTCCAGCAGTGGCTCGGTGACCAAGTCAACTGGCTCGGTCAGATGCAGCGACTGTCCAGCCAATTCCCCGAAGGTCAATTCGCCAATGTGCGGCGATTGTCCGCAAGCGTCGACGGTGGCACGGGCGTCGTCGATCTTTCGCTCCAAGTGAACGACCCCAACCGCGTCGCGGAATTGGAAAACGCGCTTCGCAATGCAAATTTCTCAATCACGAGTAAACGAGTCAGCGAGCAAACCAATAACGAAGAGTATCCTTGGCAATTCGAAGCGAGAATTGCCTTTCCGATGACTCCCATCGACGAACGCGACGAAGAGATATTCACAAAGTCAATCGAACTGATCCCAACCGCACCAGCCGATTCGGGGAGTCAGCCGGGCTCCGTTGACGAGCCAGAGCCAGGATCAGAATCAGAGTTACCGGAGGCTTCCATATGAACCCAAACCGTCGAACGATATTGCTTGCGGCCGGTGGGATCGCCATGATTTTGATGTATGCAATCGACACTGGCTATCGGTCGTTGATCGAGCAACCGACCCAACGCTATGAAGGAGAACTGAAGGCGGTCGAGTCGAAACTGCAAGACGCCAACACGTCGCAAATCACGGGGCGGCGATTGGCCAACCAATTGGACGACTATGCGGCGCGGGCGTTACCGTACGATCCGGCGCTAGCGAGATCGAGTTATCAAGATTGGTTGCTGAAACTCGTCGAACAACACAAAATGGAATCCGCCTCGGTCAACGCAGACGCACCACGGCCGATTGAAGTTCGTTCACGCACCGCCAAACGAAAGTCAAACCTAATTGGTCATCGCATTGGCTTCGCTCTTCGCGCACGGACCACACTCGATCACCTCACCGATTTCCTCCACGAATTTCACCGCTCCGCACAACTTCACAAAATCCGCAGCTTCTCACTGACGCCACTCATCAACGGCAATCAGCTCGATTTGACCCTGTCCATCGAAACGCTGTCGCTCGAATCGACCGAGCGAGAAGGTGAGTTATCGATGCTGGTTCGAGACGAGCAGACGACTCCGCCGCGTGCTCATTATAAAAAGTTTGTGAACCGTAACTTCTTCGCGAAGGGCTTTTCGAAGTCACTCGGGCAAATCAGGCTTAACGCTATCACGCAAAATCGCGCCGGCGAACTCGAAGCATGGTTCGCCGTTGGGTCGCCACCCAAAACGCAAATCGCGTCGCTCGGTGGGGTGTTGGATCTGCCGCTACACACGGTAAAAATCGAATCGTTCGAACAGAGCCGCGTCCAACTGGTGGTCAATGAATTTGAGTGTTGGCTCTCACTCGGCCAAACGCTCGACCAAGTGTTGGGAAACCCAACGACGACAGAGATCGTAATCCAAGATGAAGGTGAAATACAATGATTACCACGACTCAATCAACCGCGCGCTCGGTCGCGCTCGTTGCCATCGCGTTTCTAGCAAGCACTTCGGTAGCGGAAACAGCCCACGCACAATTGTTTGGGGCCCGGTCCTTGGGCAAGCCATTGACTCGGCGATCCCCAGCGGCCGGTGCTGGTGCTTCAGCGATGGAGGCAGCGGGTACGGTTCAAGGAAACGAACGTTTCCTGAGAGGCAATCGTTCGAGGAACGAGTTCGTTGGGTCCGACCGCGATTCCCAGCAGGGATTTGTCGGTAGCGGGCAGGCAATCGGAGTGGGGCGAGTGCGCACATCCGTCGATTCACTCAGTGAACCACCGGATCGCTCGGCCCAGATCAACCGCCCCCTTGCACCGCTCGCCGCCCGCACGATGTACTATCCTCGTTTATCGATTTCCGCTTCCGACATGGCAACTCCCTCGTACGCATCATCCGTTGTGATCAAACGTGACGAGAAACTGGAGTCACGCTTAAGCGAAGCGGCGGGATCGAACATCCAGGTATCTCACCAAGGTGGTCGAACGGTGATTCGCGGCTTTGTAGAATCGGAATCCATGGTTGAAAAACTACGAATACTCGCGTCATTTGAACCGCACATCGACAACATCGAAAGCCAACTGGTGGTCGCGCAACAGGTCCCCGCTCAGCCGATCAATCGTGATCACCAAAACTAGCTCAACATCCCAACGGCGTGCTTGCTCAGCCTCCGATCTAAAAGTTGCCGACGTGATGTGATTCTGTCCCGCCGCGGTTCCAAGTTCTCTCGACAATCCGCTGGGGCTCGCGCGGGCGACCCCAAATTGCCTGCTTCGATATTGTCGGTAATGAATTTCGTGTGCGACGACGTTACCTTGCAAACCCGTACATCGCCTTCACTTCCTCCAACGTTGTGATTCCGTTGCGAACCTTTTGCAGTCCGTCTTTCCTTAAACTGGTAACGCTCGCTTCGAATAAAAGCTCTCGCAACTCGCGTTCGCTCTTACCCTGTTCGATTGCGTCGGCGATTTCCGGGGTGACCACCACAACCTCGAATACTCCCGTCCGTTCGTGGTATCCTGAGCCGTGACAATGTTTGCAGCCAGCGGCACGAGGCACATGTTCCGGCACGTCAATCGCTTCTTGCTCAAATAAATTGCGTTCTTCATCCGTCGTCGCCCGCGTGTCTCGACAGTTGTCGCACAGTTTTCGGACCAACCGCGGCGAAATGACCGCTAGCAAATTGCTCGCCAGTGAGCGCTGATTGATCTGCAGATCTCGCGATGCCGTCATCACCGATGCAGCATCGCGAGTGTGAAACGTCGTGAGCACAAACTTCCCGCAACTCGCCGCTCGCATTGCAACCGTTGCGGTTTCGGCATCGCGGATTTCACCCAGCAGAAGAATGTCTGGGTCCATCCGCAGCGCCGTTTTCAATCCAGTGGCCAACGACACTCCATGTCGCGGGTCCACTTGAATCTGCGAGAGACCCGGCACAAGGTATTCGACTGGGTCTTCGATCGTAACGATGTTGCGGCGTCCGGTGTCGAGGTGATAGACCAGCGAGTAGAGCGTCGTCGTTTTTCCGCTGCCGGCCGGACCACCGACCAGGATGATTCCTTCGCCGATTCTCATCCGCTCTTGCAAATTTTGAAGATCCGTTGTCGTCAACCCAAGAGTATCGAGCGGGCGGATAATTTGATCACCACGCAGCAGGCGTAGCGAGACGGATTCCCCGTTGACGACAGGCGTCGCGGTGATTCGCACATCGTAATGTGACATTGACACCGGCAACGACAGTCGGCCTTCGAGTGAGTGAAAATGCTCCGCAGGATCAAGCCTGGCCATGATCTTCAATTGCTGAAGCAGTGGTTTTCCAATCGTTTCATTCAGGCGACAGTAGTGTTCTAGTTGTCCGTCGATTCGCAGGCGTACTTCGATCTCGTCGCCAAACGGATCGAAATGAACGTCGGTGGCGCGGTGCCGGATCGCTCGGCGAATCAAATCCAGTGCCGGCGACTCGTCAGTTTCCGGCTCGTCGGCGTCCAACGAGGCATCGACGGCAAGCACCCCACGATGCCCGACGTCGATCGCCCACGACTGGTCATCACGACCGGGTAAATGAGCATCGCCAAACGACTCATCGCCACGCAGGATCACACCGGCTTCACGCAGATCGTCAAAGAGTTTCGCGGCCGCGCGATCCGTGATTTTGAGCTTTCGTGCGAGAAAGTCGACGAGTTGGGTGCGAGTTGCTTGTCGCGCGCCGGTGAGTTCATTACAAAACCGTTCTAACAGCGAATGAACCGCGTCGACGATCGACGATGGTTCGACAGTTCGGCTGGCCATGGACTAGTCTCCCTAAGCGATCTTGTTAAATGGGTCATACTTCCATCGACGCGTGAGCGGAGACTTGCGCGTTGACACGTCGTCCAATCTCGGAAGTCCGATGAAATTACCGATGCCGTATTCGCCGTACAAGATTTCGCCCGCATGCCGTGGCGAGACATGGCCGTGAATCTTTCTACCGTCAGATCGCGATCTAGTGCAACGAGCGTGCCAATTGTCGTTCATCGTGCCAGAATGCCATTGCCGGAGGTTCGTTGGTCATCCGTGCTGGTGCGAAACCTTTTGCCGCTGGGTGTGTGCCACCAACGACTCGTCGCGCCGTTTGCTGGACCGATTCAGGCTGTTCGATTCCACGAGGAATGTCGACACGGCAGTTGTTCGATCGTTCGAACGCCACCGATTCACCGTGAGCACGTACGGTGTCAGATCAGATGACGACGTCGATGCGGAAGTGGCGTCAGCGTGGCTAGATGTGAAAGATCGGCTTGCAGTCATGTTAGATTGATAACGGGCTGCGCGGTTTCAGCTCAGAAGGGCGGAGCCGTCTGGCTACATTGTCGACCGACGGCTCCGCCCGTCGTGAGCCCGTCCATGTTTCACTCCCTTCGCTTTCTAACCTCGCAGTTTTTTTAGCCTCCCATTTTCAACCCATCGCAACAGTGAACCCGATTCTACTCACGCGGCGATTCCAAACTCACCTCGGTCCGCACGCCGGTGCGGGGGTGGTGGAAGGTTAGCTTGATGGCGGTCAGGGCGATGTTGTCAGCCGGTGAGGATGCATCGTTGCCAGCGATCGGCTGCGGGCCGTAGAGCGGGTCACTGATGATGGCGTGGCCGCGGGCGGCGGTTTGTATCCGGAGCTGGTGCATCCGACCGGTGATGGGGCAGAGTTCAAGCAGCGTACGGTCGTGGGTTTCGTCGTAGCGGAGTGGCCGGACGTCGGTTTCGGCAAGCTTCGCGCCGGGGGCGTCGGGACCGCAGATTTCACCCTTTGCGACGTCAACGATTTTTCGCACGTGATCGATCCAACGCTCCGGTGGTGTCTCCGGCGCAGCTGATGGAATGCATCCGTGGACCCGGGCGTGATAGGTTTTTGATACTCGGCGGGCGGCGAATTGTTCCGATAATAGTCTTGCCGATTTCTTCGAGAGGGCAACGAGCAACACGCCGCTGACGCCTCGGTCGAGCCGAG